>JBBISO010000011.1:0-2080 GCA_037441325.1 Acidobacteriota bacterium
TTTGCACCGTGGAAATCCGATGAGATACCAGAATTGTGGTCCGGTTGTGCATGATCCCGGTCAATTGTTCCAGAATGCGCTCTTCCGTATAGGTATCGACGTTCGACAGCGAATCGTCGAAAATCAAAATTTTCGGGAAGGTGGCCACCGCTCTGCTGATGGCCACTCTTTGTTTCTGCCCGCCGGAAAGAGTAATTCCGCGCTCTCCTACATAGGTCTTCATTCCCCGATAAAAAGTTTCGATGTCCTTCGCGATCTGGGATACATCGGCGGCCCAATTGACTTCCGCATCCGACATGCCGGATTTGCTTCCGAAGGCGATGTTTTCCCGAATCGAATCGGAAAACAGGAAAGTTTCCTGCGGGACCTGTCCGATAATTTTGCGTAATTCGGCTAGCGGCCACCGGCGTATGTCCTGCCCGTCGATCCATATCGTCCCCGGTGGAGGATCGAACAGGCGGGGAATCAAATTCACCAGCGTTGATTTGCCGCTCCCGGTGTGGCCCACAATGGCGAGCACGGATCCCGCAGGGACCGACAGGTTGATGTTATGCAACACCGGATTTGCGCTGTTCGGATACTGAAAAGAAAGATTGCGCAATTCCAGCGCTCCCTGGACTGGCTCGGGGATGGAAGCCCCCGGCAGATCACGGATTTCAGGCTTCACATGCAAGATTTCCAATATCCTGCCCATGGACGCGGCGCCTCGCTGGAATATATTGATAACCCATCCAACCGCTATCGTGGGCCAGGTCAGCATGGCCAGGTAGCCCATGAAAGCTACAAACTCGCCCAGCGTCAGCTGGCCTTCGATGACCTGAAGCCCCCCGAACCAAAGCAAAGCCACGGAAGACATCCCGATGAGCGCAGTCATCAGAGGATAAAAAAGTCCCCAGAGGCGAATCAGCGAAATGCTGCGGCGAATGTATTCGGCATTTAGTTTTTCAAACTCCTTGATTTCGGATTCCTCCCTGGCAAACGCTTTCACCACGCGGATGCCGGAAAGGTTTTCCTGGGCCTTGGTGCTCAGGTCTGAAAACTGCTCCTGGATGCTTTCGAAACGGTCATGGATTTGCCCCCCGAATTTCTTGACGGTGGCCGAAACCAGCGCAAGGGGGATGTAGGCGAGCAGCGTGAGTTTCCAGTTCAGCCTGAAAAGAATCACCGTGCTGAGGATGACCAGAACGATGGTATTCATGGAATACATGATTCCCGGCCCCAGAACCGACCGCACCGCGTTGAGGTCGTTCGTCGCCCTGGACATGAGGTCTCCTGTGCTCCGGGACTGCAGAAATGACAATGACATTTTCTGAATATGGGCCAGAAAGTCATTGCGGAGGTCATATTCGATGTAACGGCTCACCCCGATCAGAATTCTTCGCATCCAAAAGCGGAAAAACCCTTCCACGATTGATATCCCCAATATCAACCCCGCGTAATGCGGCAGCTTTCCCTTGGACCAATCCTGCTGGAGTCCGTCGACTACGTACTTCAAGACCCAGGGCGAGAACATACTGGCGATTACCGTCATGACGACCATCAAAAAGCCCAATGCCAGTCGGTAGCGATATCGGCCCAAATAGGGAATCAGGTAAACGAGTGGGTATTTCTTGTTATCCATCAGAGAGGTTGTGGATCAAGCCCTTGGCCAGCGGACGCCGGAGCCGGCAAAATGCATCGCAAAAAAGCAGCCGCGAATTGCGCGGAAAGAATTGTTTCTCCTGCCGCACGTGGGGTTCACCGCGATGAAATGCCGCCGAGATGATTCGCGGCCGGGCTTTTTGTTCGCAATCCGGTTTGCGGCCCTCGCCCGAATGTTCTTCGATATCGTTGCCGCCATGCAGCGCCCCGTGCAGCAGGAATTGGAAATATTGATGTTAATCCGGTGCAACCCGCCGGGCACGCATATCTTTATAGGGCAAGACGGTGCCCTGGCGCAACTTGAACTCCACGGAATAACTGCCGAATTCCTGTTTGTAGTCCGGATACACCAGAGCAAACTGGGCGATCTCCCCCGGACTGATGATTTCCTTGCTCAATCGCACCACCGTTGTTTCCAGAATGATTCTATTGTGAGTGT
>JBBISO010000011.1:2102-12292 GCA_037441325.1 Acidobacteriota bacterium
AGGCGTACGACCGCATCCAACTGTTCGATCGGAGCGCCCGTGATATTTCTGATGACTCCGCGGATCTGGAACTGACGATCTTTCAATTCATCGCCCAGGTACAGGAACGCGATCTTTTCCGGCGGGGATTTTCCATGGCGGGCTTGAAGACGCCGAGCCATATTATCAATGGAGGATTGGGGCAGAAGAATCAGGATAAGTCCTGCCGCCACAATAAGACTTATCACGAGCAGGGTTGCTCGAAGCAGATCGGCCAGAATTAGCGGGCGCCGTTGCAGGATCTTAAACTCGGGTGCCGGAGTCCCTGGCGGTGCGCCGGCGCTGTCAGCGGAAGCTTCAGAGAGCACGAACTCTTCAGGATTCTTCTGCTCCTCATTGCCGAGATTAAAAAGCAAAGGAGACCCTTTCGCCTTTTTGACTCCCTTTTCGCGCTTTCGGTAAATGAAATATATTCCCGCGGCGAGAACCAGGCCCAGCGATATCAGTGCAATTAAAAAAACTCTTGAATCCGATATGATTGAACTCAAACAATTACCTGGATGGGGCGGTTGGGAATCTTGGTTGCCGGGGATCGACAGGCTGCGGGCTTTGACCCCAGAAGCCCTTTCGTTCCTGCGCTGGCATTTCCATTCCCAGCAGCTTTGAACTTATTTTCCCCAGAATACGTCTTTCGTAAGTTCCAAGGGAATCGAGGGCAATCCATTTTTGGGTTCCGTCAACATCCCGGTTGAGCGCTTCAATTTTTGTTCGGATTGTGACCATGGTCTCGGTCGGAGAAACTATCTCCAGGATGGCCTCGACTGAATATTGCGCCTTTAGCCAGCTGCCCGTAATGGTATCTCTTTTTATCGCGATCTTATCAACCTCGCTGGCGGTCAGCGAGCCCGTGATAAATTCGTGCGGACGGGTCACAATGCTTCCACCCTGGCGATCATCAAGTTCTATCTTGAAGCCCATATCATCAAGCACCGCGCGAACCATGTTTGCCACGTGATCGTATTTGTTGATGAATTTGACGGGATCGGGAAGGCTGGGCTTTTGCGATTGCGTGCTCGCGGTTACTGCGCAGACAAAACCTATGACAGCAACGGGAAAAGCTCGATTCAAAATGTACCCCCAATACCGAGAAAGCTGCAATTCCAGACGCATGCAAGAAGCCTAGCATCGGCTCCAATCCAAGTCAACGATTGCCGGAGCGGAAACGTTGCCGGGAATAAAGGTCTCGCAAAATCAAACGTAAGCGGCTACACTTTTGGGAAATAGGGTATAGGGATTCTGATTGAAGAAGAAGGAAGGTTGATTGCCATATGGCAAAATATGCTACGAATTGGGTGGACTATCGCTTGCCTACGGGACAGGACTTTGCCGTTGCAATCTGCGGCTATACCGGCAAAGTGCGCCATATGTACATCGGCAATGATCCTGTGCGGCGCATGTTTGTGAAGCATGTCTATATCGAGAACAAATCCTGCCATACCGCCCAACACTGCCTGGCTTTGGATTGTCCCCTCAACCGGTCGGAACAGGAACATCTCCTCCATATGCTCGATATGAATGAAGATGAACCGCTGGATCCGGAAGCTGCGGAGCAATGGGGAACCACCAGCACGCTGACTTGTTTCCTGAAATTCGCGCAGAAAATGAATGAACTCTTGCCGGAGGAACTAAAGAAACCTCAGGCGCCTTTGGAGGAATAACCCCCTGAGGCATTTTGCCCTGGTTTTCTGCGGCGGCGCGCCTTCTCGGTTTCCCCGCCGCACATGTGAGTGCGGGTCGTGTAGCCGCAGCTGTTCTCTTTGCCTTGCGGCGAAAACCTGCGAGCAGTGAGGACGGTCTGGATTATCAATGGCTGGGCGCCAAGGGTTTCTGAAACCGGTTTACCGCATTTATATGGGAGCTCAAGTTTTTGGAAAACTGATGTGTCCCGTCATTGCGCGAAACATAGTAAAGGTAGTCGGTCCTGGCCGGGTTAAGAGCGGCGCGAATTGAAACGGCGCCCGGATTGGCAATGGGCCCGGGAGGCAGATCGAGATGGAGATACGAATTGTAAGGCGAATCCATTCTTAGATCGGCTTTGCCAAGGCGGCCCTCATAGATTCCCGCCAGCTTCATCGCGTAAATGATGGTCGCATCGCAGGCCAAAGGAATTTTTCTTTCCAGGCGATTCATCAGAACCGAAGCCACGAGAGGGGCTTCTTCCGGGTGTTTGACCTCTTTTTCAATCATGGATGCGAGAGTTATGATTCGCGGGATGCTTAGTTCGGAATGTTTCGGAAATTCCGACTGTATTTTCGCGAAACTTGCACGGAACTGCTTGACCATTGTCTTGATAATGGCTTCCGATCCGGGGTTGCGGCCGAAACGGTAAGTTTCGGGGAACAGGTATCCCTCCAAGGTTTTCGCTTTCGGATCAATATCCGCGATCCAATCCGTTTTTGAAAGCGCTTCCTCCATTTCCCCCAGGTTCCCCAGGGCGTTATCCGCCAGCAATCCTATGGTCTCGCGCGCTGTCAAGCCTTCCGGGATAGTAATGGAGCGGAAATACACATCGCCGCGAATCAACCTGTCGGCAACCTGCCGGGGGGTCGCCGGTGCGGAGAAGCGATATTCTCCCGCCTGGATGCGGCGTCCCTTATCGGCATATCTTAGATAGAGAATGAAAGGCAGGCGGCCGCGCACTACACCGCGGGCAACAAGAAGATCTGCAATCTGACCAGCATTCATTCCGCGCGGCACATTGAGATGAATCCCTTCCGGGGGTCCGCCGTAATAAGGGCGCTCGAATTCCCAGCGGATCCAGGCTCCCGCAAGAACCAGGCCCAGGGCAAGTGGAAAAGCAACGAAAGCAAGAACAAGCAGGAAGCGTCGCAAACTAGCCTTCTTTTAAGTATCTTTCGAGAATCAGCGCCGCGGCCAAGGAGTCCACCGTGCGATACCTCTTTTGCTGCCTTGGACTCATATCCCGCCACAATTCCTTGGCTTCCACCGTCGAGAGCCTCTCGTCCACTCCGGCCGGCGTAATTCCCAGCGCCTTTTTCATCGCGCCCATCAATTCTTCCATATGCAGAACGGGATCCCTGCGGGTGCCGTCCATATTCAAGGGAATCCCAACCACCAGATGCTGAATGTGCATCGTGTTCATGATGGCTTGGAGCCTTTTTAGAAAATCTTTTCGCCCCCGGTTCCGGATCGAAGGAAGTGGCTGAACTGTCAAGCCCAAATCATCACTGCAGGCCAAACCGACATTTTTCTCGCCATAGTCCACGGCAAGAATCTTTTTCCCTCTGCGATCCACGCGCTTAATTGGAGCACATAGAATCGGACCCGTCAACCGTTCCGCGTGCCCCTCCGCCAAATCCCATTTGAAAGGCAAGGCAGGTTGCTATAACATTTAGGCACTAATATGAATTAATATGCCGGTCCCATTTGGGAGGTAGAATGAATTACAAAAGCAAATTATTGGTGTTCCTGGGCTCATTTATCATCATGCTGTATGGGATATCTGCGGTTTTCTATGGGAAGGTGGTTGCCAAGGATGATGCTTACAAAGAGCTTTCCGTATTCATGGAGGTCCTCAAGAGAATCAGCCACGATTACGTCGAAGCTCCCGATATGAACAGCGTTCAGGAGGGAGCTATGAGGGGGTTGATTAACGCGTTGGATCCATACTGCGGCTTTTATCCCAAGGAAAAGCATGCTGCGCTTCAGAAGCGAATGGCAAACGGGAATGCCGGCGTCGGGGTTGTTATTTCCAAGAGGTCTGACATCGTTTATGTGGTGTCCTGCGAGAAAGACAGCCCGGCCGTGGAAGCCGGCATCAGACCGGGTGATTATTTGATCGCCATAGATGGCCGGAGCGTGGAGGACCGAAACCTCCTGGAAGTGGATAGCCTTCTGCACGGCGCTCCCGGATCCAAGATCAAAGTGACAATTTTCCGGAATTCGAGAACCAAACCCCTGGATCTCGAAATGACTTTGAGGCATTCAACCGCTATTTCTGTGAGCTCCAGAATGCTGGATGCGAAAGTAGGACTCTTGGAAGTCTCCTCGCTCTCAGGCAATTCAATTGACCAGATCAGGCTCAAATTGAAAACACTGATTTCCGCCGGCGCCGAGCGAATCCTACTGGATCTGCGCAATTGCGCGGACGGGGATCCCGCCGCCGGCGCCGAGTTGGCCAGTTGCTTTTTGCATACCGGTGTCATTTATTACAGCCGGAACCGTGAAGGGGCGCGAATTCAAGTGGTTGAGGCAAACCCGGAAAGGCATGTAACCGACCTCCCGGCGGTGGTGTTGATCAATGGCTCCACGGCAGGTGCCGCGGAGATTACGGCCGGGGCTTTGAAAGACAACAAACGTGCCGCTATTGTAGGCGAAAAATCATTCGGACTTGGCTCTGCCCAACGCACGATAGAATTGCAGAGCGGCGCGATCCTCATTTTGTCGACGGCGAAATACTACACGCCCGGCGGGAAAGCTATTCAGGATGAAGTTGCGCGCAAAACGGGCATTTTCCCTGATGTTCAAGCCCCCGACGAGGAAATGCGCCAGGATCTGGCGGTCGAATCCTTCTATAACAATGATCAGGATGATGGGGGAAAATACCGCCAGCTCCGGGAAAAGATCGACCGAATTCAGATAGAAAAGGCACTGGAAATTTTATCCAAGGAGAAAGCGTCTGTTAGAAAAGCGGCCTAGTCCGCATTTCTCACAAGGTTTATGCTGGGGCGGCATATCCGGGCATGACGGCTGCATTTCGCTGCCCGTGAGGACGGCTCTCCAAAGCCGTCCTGGGCGGGTCTGGAGACCCGCCCCACATGGCGCGCGCCTTGGATCCACACCCGTCTGCGACGCCTCGCCAGGGAACCTTGTGAGAAATGCGGGCTAGCGGCGTTTCATCAAAGCTTTAGTGAGAATCGGCAAACTAAATCACTTCATCCCGATTGCTCCTCATTAGAAATTTCCGCACCCTGGTAACCCGGTGCGCGCACCGGATCAAAATGTGTGCATTAGGGTTGACACTATTTCAGCCTTTTTGGTAGTTTAAGTCCTTATTTTTTAGGCGCGTAGCTCAGGGGGAGAGCACTTCCTTGACGCGGAAGGGGTCGGCGGTTCAAATCCGCTCGCGCCTACCATGCTTTTATTTGTTTTTTCGCCGGTTTGATGGGAAATAATGCTTCCGGATGCGGATCTGCCCCGGCGGCGGATGGCTGGTGACAAATTAATAGGGTAAGTATTTCATTGAAACGCGCGCCCCTGGTTGGATGAAAGAATCTAATGAAGATTGCCCGTCGAGCCCGAGCCGCTTTTCCTGCCCAGCTTCTAGACTAATGACCAGGAAGGATACATTTTCTTGTCCTTTCGATACGATAGGGCGATAGCTGGTTAAGAGAATATGCCATTGAAAGTCAGATATGCGGACGCCAGCGTGGGGGAGATAACGGACCCGGCCGCGGCGCTTGAGATTTATCGCCACAGCGTTTCCCATCTCATGGCTGCAGCCGTAAGCAGCCTGTTTCCGGACACCCACCTGGGAATCGGCCCCGCCATTAGCGACGGGTTCTACTACGACTTCGAACGTCCGGAAAGCTTCGTCGAGGAGGATCTGCAAAAGATAGAAAACAAGATGAGGGAATTGGCCGCACAGGAACTTGCCTATGAGCCCTTGATAGTATCCAAAGAGGAAGCGACCGCATGTTTCCAAAAGCAGGGGGAGCATCTCAAGGTTGAACTTATCCAAGAGAAAGCCGGACAGATATTGTCGTGTTATCGTTTGGGAAATCTGGTGGATTTTTGCACCGGGCCGCATATATGCTCCACCGGCGAAATAAATCCGGACAGTTTTCGCCTCCTCAGCATCGCCGGTTCCTATTGGAGGGGCGACGAGCATAATCCACAACTGCAGCGCATTTACGGAACCGCATTTCTGGCACCTCAGGAGCTTGCGGACTATTTGCAGCAATTGGAGGAAGCCAAGAAGCGGGATCATCGTAGACTAGGACGCGAGCTGGATTTGTTCAGCATTTCGGAAGATGCAGGGCCGGGGCTTGTGCTCTGGCATCCGAAAGGGACCCGGGTGCGCCTTGTGATTGAAGATTTTTTGCGCAAGGAGCTGTTTCGCCGGGGATACGAGTTTGTGACGACCCCTCATGTGGCACGGGATGCTCTATGGAAAACCTCCGGACATTATGAGTATTACCGGCAGAATATGTACGTTTTCAATATTGATGAAGATGAATTCGTCATCAAGCCGATGAACTGCCCGGGGCACATCCAGATCTATAGGTCTCACATGCGAAGCTATCGCCACCTGCCGCTCAGGTATGCGGAATTCGGCACGGTTTATCGCTACGAAAAAAGCGGCGTCCTGCACGGCATGCTCCGGGTCCGCGGATTTACGCAAGACGACGGCCATATCTTTTGCACGCGCGAACAGGTGTACGGAGAAATTTCCGATCTGATCGATCTGGTTTTGTTTATTATGAACAGCTTCGGGTTCGATCAGTATACCGTGGAACTGTCAGTCCGCGATGAATCCAAAAAGGAGGAGTATGCCGGCGCGGAAGAGGACTGGCAGATGGCGGAAGAGGCCTTGACGCAGTCCCTGCGCGCCAGGGGGATTAACTGGACGCGCATGGAGGGTGAAGCCGTGTTTTATGGGCCCAAAATCGATGTCAAGCTGATTGACGCCATTGGGCGCCCGTGGCAACTGTCCACGGTCCAATTTGACTTTACTCTGCCGAAACGGTTTGATTTATCGTACATTGCTTCCGACGGCCAGGCCCACCAACCCGTGATGCTGCATAGAGCGCTGCTCGGATCGATCGAACGTTTCCTCGGAGTTCTCATCGAACATTATGCGGGGGCTTTCCCCTTATGGCTGGCTCCAGTTCAGGTGATGGTATTGCCCATTTCCGCGCGGCACCATGAATATTCCCGGCAGGTAATGAGCCGGTTGTCAGGCGCCGCCTTCCGTGTGGAAGTGGACGGCCGGAACGAGAAAATCGGATTCAAAATCAGGGAAGCGCTGACGCAGAAAATCCCTTACATGCTTGTGATCGGGGACAGGGAAGCGCAATCGGGAAAGGTTTCGGTGCGCAATCGCTTTGCCGGGGATGAAGGAGTGATGTCCCTGGAAAGCTTTGTGGATAAAATCGAGGAATTTGTCCGGACCAGAGCCGTCCGGCCGTGAGGGCCAACGGCTGGCCATTTCCTCAAAACCAAAGGAGGTTGCCAATCACAACAGCCAATCCTGTACGGGTTCGGGTCAACGAAATGATCCGAGCCAAAGAAATCCGGGTGATCGACGAAGGCGCGGGACAGCTGGGGATCATGACCCCGGAAGAGGCGCTTGCCATCGCCCGAGCGCGCGAGCTGGATCTCGTGGAAGTGGCTCCGGGGGCCAATCCCCCCGTATGCAGGATCATGAATTACGGCAAGTTCCAATACCAAAAGAGCAAGCGAGCCCATGAGGCGAGGAAACATCAGAAGCAAATCGTCATGAAGGAGATCAAATTCCGGCCTAAAACCGACGAACATGATTATCAGTTCAAGAAAAACAATATCATTCGATTTTTGACTGACGGGAACAAGGCCAAAGCTAGCGTCGTTTTCCGCGGAAGAGAAATGACGCACCAGGAGTTGGGCCGGAAGCTGATGGATAAGCTGATTGCCGACTTGAATGAAACCGCCGAAATCGAGCGGCCGCCCAGGATGGAAGGGTACGCCTTGGTCGCTATTTTCCTTCCCAAGAAACGCTAGGCTGCATCCGATGCGCGAGTGACTTGCTTCCCCTCTGGCTTGCAAGGAGGGGATTCGTGTGGTTTCCTTTGTTATTTCATTAACGCCGGGGGAATATCTGTGAAGCGAAAGACGTCGAAGAGTGCAGCAAAACGATTTAAGGTAACGGCAACGGGAAAGATCATGCGCCGCCATAGCCATGCCCGCCACATCCTAACTAAAAAGCCTCGCAAGCGCGTGAGAAAATTGGCGGACAGCGCGTTAGTAAGCAAAGCAGATCATAAGCGCGTCAAAAAGATGCTGCGCATTTGATTTTTTGAATGCACTGGGAGTAAAAAATGCCAAGAGTAAAGAGAGGGAACAAGCGGGTCCAGCGCCGAAAGAAGATCCTGCGGCTGGCCAAAGGCTACCGCCTGACCAAGAGCAAACTGCACCGGTCGGCGAAGGAGTCTGTCGATCGCGCACTCCGGTTTGCCTATCGGGACCGGCGCGCCAAAAAGCGGGATTTCCGAAGCCTATTCATACTTCGGGTCGGGGCCGCAGCCAGAAAGAACGACATTTCTTACAGCCGGTTTATGAGCGGTTTGAAAAAGGCAAGCATCGTCCTCGACCGGCGGGTCCTTGCGGAGATTGCGATCAAGGATCCCGAGACCTTTTCCAAACTGACCGAAAGCGCCAAAGCGGCATTGGCGACCGCCTGAACATTTCCGTCTTCCAGTTTCGGATACGCGACCGCCCGGTTGTCGTGCCCCGCCGGGCGTTTGCGTTTAGATTTTTTGTTCGGGGATCCATTGGGACCGCCGATACCCTAAAGCCCGGAAATCAAACGGCGAATCCGTCGGACCTCAGAGGTGACCATGAATGAGCTTATCGAGAATCTGCGGCGGCGTTTTGAAGAGGATGCTGCGGCAATCAGCGGCATGGAAAGTTGGAAGGCTGTGCGGGATAAATACCTTGGCAGAGAAAGCGGCGCCATAACCGCCGAGCTCAAAAAACTCCGCGATCTTCCCAGAGAGGAGCGCCCGGCGTTCGGACAAGCGATGAATACATTGCGCGCTCACGCAGAGAAGAAGCTCCAGGAGCTGCTGGCCGCCGCGAAAATGGCGGAGATGTCCTCCCGGCAAAAGCGGATAGACGTGACGAGGCCGGGGTTCCCGTTTACGCTGGGGAGTGCGCACCCGGTCAAGCGTCTTCAGGCTGAAATAGAAGAGGTTTTTGTGAATCTTGGTTTTCAGGTTTTAAGCCTGACCGAGATCGAAAAAGACTATTACAACTTCGAAGCTTTGAACATGCCCCGGAATCATCCTGCGCGCGACGCTCAGGACACCTTTTATTTCGATGACACCATGCTGCTTCGCACCCATTGCACTTCGGTTGATGTGCATGCCATGGAAACCATGCAGCCGCCGATTCGAGCGGTCACGACGGGCAAAGTATACCGCCGGGACCCTTTTGACGCCACCCATTCCCCCATGTTTTATCAGGTCGATGTCGTCGTGGTGGATGAGGGGATCACCATGGGGGACATGAAGGGGATGCTCGAGGTTTTTCTAAAACGAATTTTTCATCCGAACATTCAAATGCGGCTCCGCCCGGGTTACTTCCCATTCGTGGAGCCCGGCGCCGAAGTCGATATCAGCTGCATTTTCTGTTCCGGCAGAGGGTGCCCCAGATGCAAACAAAGCGGTTGGATTGAAATTCTTGGCGCCGGCATGATCCATCCTAAAGTTTTGCGGATGTCGGGCCTCGACGACGCGCGCTATTCCGGCTTTGCGTGGGGGTTGGGGATTGATCGGGTCGCGATACTCAAGCATGGCGTGGACGACATCCGCCATTTTTTCGAAAATGACCTGAGGTTTTTGCGGCAATTTTGACAGGCTGTGCGGCCCGGATAAACGGTTTGCCAAGTTTTTAAGCGGGGATTTTTCATCATGAAAATCAGCCTTGAGTGGCTTCAGGAATACGTCGAGATACGCGAGAGTCCGCAAAAACTCAAAGAGGATCTTTCAATGATCGGGCTCCTGGTGGAGTCGATTGAAAATTATCACGGAACCCCCGTTTTAGAAATTGAAGTGACGTCGAACCGGCCGGACTGCCTGAGCTATGTCGGGATCGCGCGTGAAGTGGCGGCTCTCTATGACCGGCCTCCGCGAAAACCGCCGCCGCGCGCGCAGCTCATCGTGGCGCCCGAAAGAATCCCTTACAAAATCGAAATACGAGATGCTGATCTTTGCCCGCGATATGCCGCGCTTCTGCTCGACGGCATTCGGGTGACGGCCTCGCCTGCGTGGATGCAGCGGCGCCTCGAGGCTGCCGGGATGCGTCCTTTGAATAATGTCGTGGATATTACGAATTATGTTCTGCTCGAGATGGGCCACCCGCTTCATGCCTTCGACTTCGACAGGTTGCGCCAGGGGAAAATCGTAGTGGCCAGGGCGGGCCCGGGCGAG
>JBBISO010000011.1:12302-13862 GCA_037441325.1 Acidobacteriota bacterium
CAGACTCTTGACGGAACAGAGCGGGAGTTGGACGACGACATGCTTCTGATCAACGACGGCGAGGGAGCAGTGGCCATCGCGGGCGTCATGGGGGGGCTGAATTCGGAGATTTCATTGTCCACCACCCGCGTGTTGCTTGAAGCGGCCTATTTCGATCCGGCGTCCGTCCGGCGCACTTCCAAAACGCTCGGGTTGTCGACGGAGGCGAGCTATCGATTCGCGCGGGGCGCCGATTGGGAAAATACGGTGCCCGCGATTGCCCGCGCATGCTACCTGATCGAGCAGATCGCCGGCGCGCGCATCGCCGGCGGCCTCCAGGATGTCTATCCGAAAAAGAAAGATCCGGTTCGAATCCGATTGAGGCGTGAGGGCGCGGCCGCATTGCTGGGCGTGAAATTATCTGACAAATTTATCGAGTCGACGCTCCGGCGCCTGGGATTCAAAGTCGAAACACAGGGTGAGAATGCCTGGACGGTGACCTGCCCAACCTACAGAGCAGACATGGAACTGGAGGCGGATTTGATTGAAGAGCTGGCGCGTTTTTACGGATATCAAAATATTCCTGCCACTCTCCCTCCCAGCAAGAGCATCGGAGTCCACTCGCCAGCTCATGCGGTTGAGAACGCGGTGCGTAATATTTTGATCGGCCAAGGTTACAGCGAGGCCGTCAATCTCAGTTTCGCTTACGAGCATGATCATTGCGAGTTTCGGCCGGCCCAGGGCGAACGGATAGCGGTTAGAAACCCTCTGACCGAAGATACCCAGTATATGCGCACCAGCCTGGCGCCGGCTCTGGTACGATCGGCAAAGCGGAACTTCAACTACGGCCAACATCAGGTCCGTCTATTCGAAATCGGCAAGGTGTATTGCCAAGGACCGGATGGAGTTCCGGCCGAGCGCAATGCCCTCGGCATCCTGGGTACCGGCGGTTTCAGGGAGCAAAATTGGGCGAATCCGTCGGCGGGCTGCGATTTTTTTCACATGAAAGGAGTTTTGGTTGCGCTGCTGCGCGGAATTCGGATCAATTCTTTTGAAATCGAGCCTGCCAACGAAGCTGATTGGCTGGATCCCGCGCAAGCGGCCACGCTGAAAATCGGCGGAGAAATCACCGGAGTTTTGGGCGCCTTGTCTCCGGCTCTGGGTGAACAGTACAAACTCAAACAGACGGTCTATCTCGCTGAAATCGATTTCGAGCGGCTGCTACCCCACGCGTTTCCGCCAATAGAGTTTCAACCGCTCGCCAAGTATCCATCGGTGGAGCGTGACGTCTCAATCCTGGCCGGCGAGGACTTGGGGTATCAGACCCTTTATCTCGGCATTCTGGGGTTGAGGATACCGGAACTGGCCGAGCTCGATCTGATTGATGTTTATGCAGGGGAAAAGATCCCTGCCGGCAAGGTGAGCTTGACGTTGCGGTTCACTTTTCAGGATCGCCAAAAAACCCTGACCATTGACCGGGTGCAAGGTTTTATTGATACTATCTTGTCGCACTTACGCAAAACTTACGGGGCAGATCTTAGATTCCTATGAACGAAAGCAAACCGCAGTGGGAACCCACTG
>JBBISO010000011.1:13872-24583 GCA_037441325.1 Acidobacteriota bacterium
CGGCCATCTGGAAGACAAAATCTTCAGGATAGTGGAGGAATATAAGGCGTTGCGCAGAGAAAACGAAATCCTTCAAGCTGAAAATCAACAATTGAAGGAACAAATCGGATCCCTGCGCAACAATGAATCCAAGGTTCAGGAAAACCTGGAACAATATCAAAAGGAGCGCGAAGAACTGCGGGAACGCGTTGAGAAAGCTCTCGCACTCCTAGCCACCTTAGAAACGCGTTGAGGGAATCTACCTTCAGCGGCGCGTTGCGAGGACGGGCATATGAGCGAACAGCCGGAAACCAGCTCTGTCCGAGTCAAAGTCTATGACCGGGAGTTCACCCTGGTGACCACGGGCGATCCCGAACGGCTCCGGGCTTTATGCGAGAGCCTTGACAAGCGGATGCGCGAAGTCACTGCATCGACTGGGGCGGTAGATACGCTGAAAGTTGCGATTCTGGCGGCTTTGGGCCTGGCTGACGACCTGCAACGGGTCAGGGACGAGCTGAGAAAGCTGGATGAATCCGTCGGGCGCCGCTCGCTTGCCTGCGTCTCGATGCTGGACCGCATCATTTCATAGATAGCGATGCAGGATCGGCGCCGATCTTGCATCCTGAGCCCTGAATAGGGCCCATCTCCGCAGAATTCCGACCTACAGGTTGAACGGAAGATTGAGTCTCTCGATGCTTAAAGCGCGGCCGCTCGATGCGTCGATTTCAATGACCGCGCCGCAAATCCGCAGGTTCCTGGATGCGGGTTCCAGACGGACGGGCATCTGCCGCAGAAAACGATCCAGCGCCAGGTCAGGCACCGATCCGATCACCGAATCATGCGGGCCGGTCATTCCAATATCGGTGATGTAAGCTGTCCCTCGGGGAAGAATCCGTTCGTCGGCAGTCTGAACGTGCGTATGCGTGCCGACCACTGCGCTGGCATGCCCGTCAAAATACCATCCGATCGCCTGTTTCTCTGAAGTCGCTTCCGCATGAAAGTCCACAATGATGACGGGAGTTTGTTGGCGGATATAATCCACGGCGGCCAATCCCGCCGTAAAAGGGCAATCAATGCTGGCCATAAAAACGCGCCCCTGAAGATTGAGTACGCCCAAGCTTACCCCGCAGTTCGTGTCGCCGATAAAAATGCCGGTGCCCGGGGTTCCCTGCGGGTAATTGTGCGGCCGCAGCAATCTTGGCTGCTCCGCAAGGTAGGGGATGATAGCGTGCTTGTTCCATATGTGATTGCCGGAGGTAAGGAGGTCTATCCCGCAATTCAATAAGTCGCCGGCGATTTGGGGAGTGATGCCGAATCCGCTGGCAGCATTTTCAATATTGGCGATGCAGAAATCTATGCGGTATTCATGAAGCAGGCCGCGAAGCTTCGCCTGCACCAATTTCCTGCCCGGTTTGCCGAATATGTCGCCCAGAAATAGAATTCGCATCGAATCGGCTTTCAGAGTTTCGGACCGCCAAAAAAATGCCCCCGCGCCGCCGTGTGGCATATCTATTTGAACCTTGTTACCAAGGGGGTGTTCTACGCACGGCGTCAGGCGATCAAGTTCCCGAAGGAAAAGCCCGCACACGGCAGTGCGACACGAACTCCCATCAAATAGAATGTTGGCTCAAATAATTTTTGCCATCACCAACATTGCAGGGGCTAATTAAATAATACTCGCAGTCGGGTCAGGGGTCAAGGAATCTGAGGGATTTGGGATTTGCTCCGGCGGCATTCCATGCTTTGAAAATTGGAATCGGCCTTTATGGAAGCAGTCAGACCGAAATACGGGTGCCGATCCCGCTGCCAATTCCGCTGCTCCCATACCAGTCCGTGGATTTACTTCAAATAGCGTCGCAGAAGGATTCCGGTGTGGGATTGATCGCAGTTTACGATTTCTTCAGGCGTGCCTTCGAATACCACCCGGCCTCCGGCTTCGCCTCCCTCCGGCCCCAAATCAATGATCCAGTCCGCGGTTTTGATTACGTCGAGGTTGTGTTCAATTACGGCCAGGGAGTTCCCAGCGCTGATCAGCTTGTCTAAGGCCGCCAGCAGCTTCCGGATATCGTCAAAATGCAAACCGGTCGTCGGCTCATCGAAAATAAACAATGTATTGGCAGAATTTGACCGGGAAATGAAGGCAGCCAATTTAATTCGCTGCGCTTCTCCGCCTGAAAGTGAGGTCGAAGACTGGCCGAGCCGCAGGTAGCCCAGTCCTATCTCATCGAGCAGGCGCAATTTGCGTATGAGAGCCGACTTGCCGGCAAAAAATTCAATGGCTTCCTGAACGGTCAAATCCAGAACCTCGGCAATATTCTTGGACCGATAACGAACCTCAAGCACGGAACTCTTGAACCGTTTGCCCTTGCAATCCTCGCAGGTCAGCTCGACATCGGCCAGGAACTGCATCTCCACCGTTACCATGCCGTTCCCGTCGCAGGTTTTGCAGCGGCCGGCTTCAAGGTTGAAAGAGAAGTGGCCGGGGCCGAATCCCCGGCTATAAGCGTCTCTTGTGGAAGCGAAAATCCTGCGGATTTCATCGAAAGCCTTGGTGTACGTTGCGGGATTGGAGCGTGGAGTTTTGCCGATGGGAGATTGGTCCACGAGTATTACGTCGGAAACAAAGTCCGCCCCGCGTATCTCGTCAAGGCCGGCCAGCGGTTCCCTTAATTCGCCTTTCGCCTTTTTTATGGCGGCGTAAAGGATGTCATGCACCAGCGTTGATTTCCCGCTCCCGCTGACGCCGGTGATGCACACGAGCATCCCAAGCGGGACTTTGACATTCAGGTTTTTGAGGTTGTGTTTGTTCGCATTTATGAGTTCGATGCCATTCCCGTTATTTTTTCGGCGGAACAGGGGTGTGGATATTTTGAGGTCTCCGTTTAAATACCGGCTGGTGAGCGATATTGAATTCCGCATAAGCGCGGGAAAGCTCCCCTGAAAGACAACATCTCCTCCTGATTCTCCTGCCCGGGGTCCCAAGTCGATAATGTGATCCGCCGACCTGATAATTTCCGGATCATGTTCCACCACAAGGACGGTGTTGCCCAGCGATTTAAGGCTTTTAAGGACGTCGATCAGCCTCCGGCTATCTCTGGGGTGAAGCCCGATGCTAGGTTCATCCAGAACATACAAAGCTCCAACCAGCGTCGATCCGAGAGATGTGGCTAGTTGTATCCGCTGGGATTCTCCGCCGGAAAGGGAAGAAGAGAGTCGGTCGAGAGCGATGTAACCCAATCCGACCCGCACGAGCAGGTCCAGCCTATGGCGAATCTCGGCCAAAATTTTCTCCGCAACTGAATTTTGTTGCGGCGAAAGCTTCAATGCTCCGAAAAAATCAGCGGCCCGGGCAATCGTCATCTGTGCGACTCTTGTGATCGGCAGTCCGCCTGCCAGGACATTGCGGGCTTCCCGGCGCAGGCGTTCTCCATGGCAGGCCAGGCATGGGGCGTGCCTGCGATATCGGCTGATGAAGATGCGGATGTGCATCTTATATTTTTTCCTTTCCAGGTATTCGAAAAACCCAAGAATGCCCGGGAATCGGCCGTGGCCATGAGTGATTTTATTTCGTGCGCTCTCCGGAAGTTCCCTCCACGGCATGTCAACCGGTATGCCTTCGCGTCCGGCAAACTGCAGCAAGCGATTCTGCAGGCCGCGATAGCGCGGTTTGCTCCAGGGATCGATGGCGCCTCCGACCAGGCTTTTTGACGAATCCGGAATAATCAGCGCCAAATCGATCGTCAGCGTGTTTCCGAAACCTTGGCATTCCGGACAGGCCCCGAATGGGTTGTTGAAAGAGAACAGCCTCGGCTCTGGCTCCTGGTATGAGATGTGACACAGCTGGCACTCAAACGCCTCGCTGAACTTGACGAGAATTCCCGCAGGGTGACGAGTCCATCGAATGTCGGGATACTCGCTTCGGAGCCGCTGCTCGAGTCTGGAAGGCGCGTCGGAGAGCAAAATCAATTCCACATGTCCTTCTGAATCTCTGCTGCAAATCTCAATGGAATCCACAAGCCTCTTTCGGAGGCCATCGTCAATAACCAGGCGGTCGACCACTACATGGGCTTCTTCCCCACCGTTTCTTCTCAGAGCGTCCACCGATTCGGAAAGATCGACTAATTCACGGCCGATCAAAATCCTCACATATCCCTGCCTGCGGAGCCCGGGCAAAATAAGAGCCAGCCGGTCCTCAGGACGCGTGCCAGCGCGGGCGGCCTCCGAAGATTTGCGGGGGAAATACACAAGCGGCTGAGAGGGGGCTTCCAGGGCCAGACGCATGCAAAGGTAAATGCGCTGGCCTCGCGGCAGGGACATAACAAAATCGGCAATCTTCTGCGGCGTGTCCTTTTCCACGACCCGCCCGCACTGATAGCAGTATGTGGTGCCGATGCGCGCATAAAGCAGGCGCAGGTAGTCATTGATCTCCGTCACGGTTCCGACCGTTGATCGCGGATTCCTGGAATAATTCTTCTGCCGGATGGCCAGAGCCGGACAGATGCCCGCAATATCATCGACATCCGGCCGATCAATGCGTTCCAAGAACTGGCGCGCGTAAGCGGAGAGAGAAGCAATGTACCGGCGTTGCCCTTCGGCATAAAGCGTGTCGAAAGCCAAGCTGCTCTTGCCGCTGCCGGATACTCCGGTAACCACCGTCAGGGAATTCAAGGGAATTTCCGCCGTGATATTTTTAAGATTGTGAACCCTGGCGCCTCTGACTACTATGGCATCTCTTTGTTCTGATGCGCCGGCAAATCCTTGGCGCTTTTGGCATTGATGCGGCTGTTGTGCAATGTAATAATTCGCTTCGATGAAAAAGGCGCAAGGCTTATCCATTGTGGGAACGGTGCCGTCCCTGGGCGTGCCCGAAGGGGAGCTTGCCATCGAGTGCCGCGGTTTCACTCCCGGTTTGTCTTCCAAGGTTTTTCTGGGCCAAGTTGAAGCATTGATTGTAGCGGCTTCTGAAGATCGGATTATCGCCAGGCTGCCTGAAAGTCCACAATGCCTCGGTTTGGTTCTTGAGGTCAAAGGAACACGCTCTGCCCTTTTCCCGTTTAACCTCGCAACCCGCTTGGCCTCGGATCTCCACCCCGTAACCAGTCCTGTGGTGGCGCCCAACGGGACTATTATCACTACCATCAGCGGAAGCCGCGGACAGCAGGTCGCCCAGCCGCTGATTCGGGTGACAAAGCGAGGGGATAAGATTCCATTTCCCTGTGAGATCATGAATCCGACGGGATTGGCTTTTTCGAAGGACGGTCAGCTTTACATATCCAGCCGCGGTGAAGGAACGGTGCTGCGTTACACGGATTACGAACAGCTCGAGGTGGTGGCCGAAGATCTTGGGATACCCTGCGGGTTGGTTTTCGACTCGCAAGGATTTTTATATGTGGGAGACAGGACCGGCAGGATTTATAAAATCGACCCCGCGGGCAACAGGGAGGAATTCGCCCGCCTGGAACCGAGCATCTCCGCCTATCACCTGGCGATGGATCCGGAAGATCGCTTGTACGTGACGGGCCCGACGTTCGCCATGCGCGACTCGCTGGTTCGTTTTTCCCAGGGCGGAAGGGCTGAAGCTTTGGTTCATGGATTCGCCAGGCCGCAAGGGATGGCGTTTATTTCGGATGACGACCTCTTAATTTGCGCTGGATACCAGGGCAAGAAAGGAATTTTCCGGTATTCCCCTTCAACCGGTTCGATACAGCACTATATTTCCGCGCCCATTCTGGTCGGATTGGCGGTGGCCGGGCAAGATATATTTCTGGCCAGCAACAGCTCAATCTACTGGATCCAACTCCTCGGGCAAGCCGCAATTAATTGACGATTTGGGATTTTAGGTCTTAAGCCTGAGTATTCAATGACGGTTGCTTCGAAATTCAAATTTGAAATACTTCACCGGGATTCCTGCACCGATGCGAGGTTGGGAGTGCTGCATACTGCGCATGGTGATGTCCCCACCCCGGTTTTTATGCCGGTCGGTACCGCGGCAGCGGTGAAGGCAATGCCGGTCGAATTTCTGGAAGCGCTTGATGCGCGAATCATTCTGGCAAACGCCTATCATCTCTATCTGCGTCCGGGACATGAGAGGATTCAGAAGCTCGGCGGGCTTCATGAATTCATGTCATGGAAAGGAGCCATCCTGACGGACAGCGGAGGCTACCAGGTATATAGCCATCGCGAACTCCGCAGCATCGGCGAAGCCGGAGTTCAGTTCCGATCACATCTCGACGGGAGCAGGAATTTTTTTTCGCCCGAATCCGTGGTTGATATACAGCGGGCGCTGGGCTCGGACATAGCGATGGTCTTTGACGACTGCGCGCCTTATCCCTCCGGATATGCGGACGCGGAAGCATCCATGGAGCTGTCTTTGCGGTGGGCGGCAAAATGTCGCGAACAGTGGGCGAAAACAGATGATGGAACCAGGGGATTGTTCGGCATCGTTCAGGGGAGCGTCTACCCCGAACTCAGGAAACGTTCCGCAGAGCGGCTGACGAAATTTGGTTTTTCCGGAATGGCGGTGGGAGGACTCAGCGTCGGCGAGCCCAAAGATTTGATGTATGAGATCGTGGAAGTTACCGCGCCGCTTCTGCCTTGGGATCAGCCGCGATACCTGATGGGGGTTGGAACTCCGGAAGATTTGATTCGGTGCATCGCAATGGGAATCGACATGTTTGATTGCGTGCTGCCGACGCGCAACGCCCGCAACGGGTGCCTTTTTACCAGTCAGGGTCGGGTTGTGATCAAAAATGCGGTCTATGCGGAGGATCAAGGTCCCCTGGATCCCGAGTGCGGCTGCCGAACATGCCGAAGGTATTCCCGAGCTTATTTAAGGCATCTCTTTCTCTCGGGAGAACACCTCTCGGCGGTTTTTAACACCGTGCATAACCTGACCTTTTATCTTGACACGATGCGGAAAATAAGAGAGGCTATTTCACTTGATTCTTTTAGCAAGTGGTTTGAGTAAGTGAATAAGGGGTGCGATTAGGCTCTCAAGGCTCTCTAACCTTGGTCGTGTAGGTCCAGCCCATTTAGCGTTATCTTCCCAATGCACCGAGGGACCGATAAGGGGTAGTAATACCGAAATGAAACCGTCCATGCTGATTTTGCAGGCTGCATCTCCAGATGCATTGCTCCAGTTCGCGCCAATTGTGATCATCGGCGTAATTTTTTACCTTCTTATATTCATGCCTATGAGAAAGAGGCAAAAGAAGTTAGAAACAATGATTGCCGCGCTCAAGAATGGCGACCGGGTGATCACTAGTTCGGGGATTTATGGCGTAATAGCCGGCGTCAAAGATAAGACCTTCATCCTCAAAATCTCCGATCAGGTCAAGATCGAGATATCCAAGAACGCCATCGCCGGCCTCCAGGGACCTGAATAGGCCCCGCAATAGGAAAAAGCACGAAGAAAGGGATCGGATTTTTTCAGGGTTCGAGTTTTTCGCTTCCGGCTTTTTTGACCTGAATCAGAATTGGCGCGGCGGTGCGGACAACCGTTCAGGTGGCTTATGCAGAAGAATTTGCGGTGGAAGCTTATTTTGATTTTCACCTTCATGGCGATCTGCGTGTACTACTTCGTCAGCCCCCAAGAAAAAGGTGCGGCTCTGCTGTCGAGACTTAACCTGGGACTGGATCTCAGGGGAGGAATCCATCTTGTTTTGCGGGTGGTAACGGATGACGCTCTGAATCAGGAGCTTCTCCAAGATGCCGACAAGATTTCGCAAGAGCTGAAATCGAAAACCATCACGTTTGCGTCTTCGAAGAAAGGCACCGGCTATTCGGTGGAAATCACCGGAATCGACCCTGACCGGGAGAAGGAAGCGCGCGCATATCTGGAAACGGCGTACAGCCGCAAATATAGCTTGCGTAGCATGATAGTGGATGGAAAAACAAATTATAGCCTTCGGCTGCTGGGTCCTTATATTCGCGATATGCGGGAATCCACGGTAAGGCAGGCTCTGGAAACCATCAGGCGGCGCGTGGATGCTCTGGGTGTTAGCGAACCCACTCTGCAAATTTATGGCAGCAGCGAGCAAGAGGTTCAAGACCAGATTATTGTGGAACTTCCCGGAATCGATGATCCGGACAGGGTCAAGAGCTTGATTGAAAATACCGCTCAGTTGGAGCTTTGCCTGGTGAAGAAAGATCAGGGGGGGCCTTTTTCCAGCATCGAATCAGCCCTCCAGGCGCTTGGGGGGCGGCTGCCCGATGAATACGAAATCTTGCCCTATCGCGAAGACCGGGGTGACCAAAGCCAGCTGGAATATCTGGTAGTTAGCAAAACACCCGTTATTACCGGAAAGGACCTGAAGACAGCGCGCCGCACTACTGATTCCAATGGATCCCCAGCCGTTGGTTTCTTTTTGACGGCCGATGGCGCCAAGTTGTTCTCACGCGCCACCGAGCGGCATGTTGGGGAGAGGCTGGCCATTGTTCTGGATAACGTCGTAAGCTCCGCGCCCGTGATCAATGAACGTATCGGCGCGGAAG
Source organism: Acidobacteriota bacterium (assembly GCA_037441325.1). Taxonomy (GTDB): domain Bacteria; phylum Acidobacteriota; class UBA6911; order UBA6911; family UBA6911; genus UBA6911. The sequence continues at coordinate 22,345 of JBBISO010000011.1, forward strand.
GAATCATTAGCGGAAGATTCACCATACAGCAAGCTGAAGATTTGTCCCTCCTGTTACGTTCGGGCGCGCTGCCTGCATCTCTGCACGTCTTGGAGGAGAGGAACGTCGGCGCTTCCCTGGGGAATGATTCGATCCGATCGGGGATTTTCGCATCTGTGATCGGTTTTGGCCTGGTGGTGGTTTGTATGGTCATTTATTATCGCCGTTCGGGCCTGAACGCCATCTGGTGCCTCATCGGGAATCTGATCATTCTGTTGGGATTTATGGGGGCGGTAGGCGCCACGCTGACGCTGCCGGGCATTGCGGGGATTATTCTCACAATAGGTATGGCGGTGGATGCAAATATCCTCATATTTGAAAGAATCCGGGAAGAACTGCGGGGAGGGAAAACGGTTCGCGCCGCCATCGATACCGGCTTCAACAAGGTATTCTGGACGATTTTCGACACCAACCTCACCACCTTGATTGCGGCGGCGTTCTTATTCCAATTCGGAACCGGACCGATCCGTGGATTTGCGGTGACCATCACGGTCGGACTGCTGGCTAATATGTTCACTGCGATTTACGTCTCGCATCGGCTGTTTGAAATGGTGCTGGGTAACAGAAGGGTGGAAATATTGTCCATTTAAGGGAACTTTGGGGTGCCGGAAGGGGTCGAAATATAAGGCAAATTCCAATAAGCGCCGGGGGAGTTGTTTGTGGAGATATTGGGGCGAGTCTCGATCGATTGGTTAGGCAAAAAGTTCTGGCTTCTCGCTTTTTCCGCGCTTTTGCTGACAGGCGGGATAGCCGGCTACTTGACGCTGGGCGGCTTGGCCTATGGCATTGATTTCACCGGCGGAACCATTGTAAAAGTTAAATTTGCTCAAGCTCCGAATCTCGACCTTCTCCGCGAGGCGTTGAAGTCGGGATCCACAACGCCTCCACTGATTCAGCGCTATGACCATCCGGCCAAAAACACGGTTCAAGTTCGCATGCAGACCGTAATCGGAACTGAACAAGGCATGGAGACTGGGCGCCATAAGCTCCTGGTCATGCTTCGCGAGGCGTTTGATCCCGAGCATGTGGAAAGCAGCCGGGTCGATTTCAACAATGCGGGATTGGATGCGTTGCGCAAATACCTGCTGGGTGCCGATCCTGACAATCTGGGAGCGCAGAACAAAACTACGCGGGAGATAGAGGATTATTATCAGAATCTGGCGCAGTGGATGCTGGACTTTCGGAACAAAGACTGCGAAGGACTGGTCGCATCATTGGATGATCTCAAAAAAGCGCCGGGTATTTCTGGAGCGGCCATCGCTAGCCTCAAGAAGGATTACTATGCCGGACCGTTTGCCATAAAAGGTCATGACAGTGTAGGCGCAGTCGTGGGCCTGGATCTGAGGAGGAGGGCCACGCTGGCTGTCGGACTTTCGTTTTTGGGAATGCTCGTTTACCTGGGTTTTCGTTTCAAGCCGATCTTTGGAATCGCAGCGGTGGTCGCAGTGATCCACGATTTGCTGATTACGCTCGGATTGTTCTCAATCACTCAGAAAGAAATATCCTTGACCGTGATCGCCGCGCTGCTGACTCTGGTCGGATATTCGGTGAACGATACAATCGTGGTGTTTGACCGGATCAGGGAAAACTTGCGAATCATGCGCAAGGAACCATTTTCCCAAGTCGTTAATTTAAGCATAAACCAAACGCTCTCCCGTACCATAATGACTTCGGGAATGACCTTCATCTCTGTTTTAGCCCTTTTTCTTTTTGGCGGAGAGGTGCTTAATGGTTTTTCGTTTGCCCTGACGGTCGGGATTATCGTGAGCACCTATTCTTCGATCGCGATTGCTTCCCCAATGGTAGATTGGTGGTATCGCGCGATGGATCAAAGGTCAAGGAGAAGAACGGCTTAGTGCGCACACAGGCTTAAACGGTCGCGGCGGTGGAAGAGCCGCCGAAAGGGATTATAAATCATTGAAATGCGGGAGAAATATTTCTTGACAGTTTTTTGGACGCGATATTAATATCGGGGCCTTAAAAATGGCATCATTGCAAATCCCGATCTTTGTGCCAGGCTTGCGGGCAGTTAATGGGGGGACAAATGTTTGAAGATCTACAGGAAATGGATAAATCCGATACGGCCAAGCGGTTTGTAGGCTTGGCTATTTCAATGGTACTCCACGCCGTGCTGATCATTGCCATAGTGGTCATACCGCTCTGGTTTTTTAACGTGTTGCCGGAAAGCGAGTTGCTGACG
>JBBISO010000012.1:0-22855 GCA_037441325.1 Acidobacteriota bacterium
TGGCACCCCTTCGGGGTTGGACTGGCCGCCAATTTGAATGGTTTCGCGACAGAAGCTAATTACGAACACCAGTACTAAGACTCATCATTACAAAGAAAGGAAAGCAATAATGGCACTCATCGACTTCGGAGGTGTCAAGGAAGAAGTAGTGACACGAAAGGAATTTCCCATGGCCAGGGCGCGCAAGGTGCTCAGGGGCGAGACCATTGCGGTAATCGGTTACGGCGTTCAGGGCCCGGCGCAAGCTTTGAATATGAAGGATAACGGATTCGAGGTTATTATCGGACAGTCCCGGCAGTTCCGCCGGGACTGGAACCGAGCCAGGAAAGACGGCTGGGTGCCGGGAAAAGACCTGTTCGAAATTGCGGAGGCCTGCGAGCGGGGAACGATCATCGAAATGCTCGTCTCCGATGCGGGGCAGCGGGCAATCTGGCCGATTGTCAAGGAACGGCTCAAACCCGGGGATGCATTGTACTTTTCGCACGGGTTTTCGATCGTTTACAGAGACCAGACGAAGGTGATTCCGCCCAATGACGTCGATGTGATCATGGTGGCCCCCAAGGGATCCGGCACTTCGCTGCGGCGCAACTTTCTTTCCGGCGCGGGAATCAATGCAAGCTATGCGATCGAGCAGGACGCAACCGGCCGCGCCCATGAGAGATGCCTTGCTCTGGGCATCGCCATCGGATCGGGTTACCTGTTCCCAACGACATTCCGCAAAGAAGTATTCAGCGACCTGACGGGGGAAAGAGGCGTCCTCATGGGCGCCATCGCGGGATTGATGGAAGGGCAATATGAAGTGCTGCGGAAACACGGCCACAGTCCCAGTGAAGCCTTCAACGAAACCGTCGAGGAGTTTACCGAAAGCTTGATCCGCCTTGTCGGCGAAAACGGGATGGATTGGATGTACGCCAACTGCTCGGCTACGGCCCAGCGCGGAGCGCTGGATTGGAAGCCGAAATTCCGGAAGGCCGTGAAGCCTGTGTTCGATGAGCTCTATAGGAGAGTGGCCTCGGGCGAAGAGACCAAACGCGTTCTCCAGAGTTGCGGCAAGCCCGATTATCAGCAACAGCTTTCCAAAGAACTGAGCATTATGGCGAATACGGAAATGTGGCTGGCAGGGAAAGCGACCCGCGCCCTCCGCCCGAAGGAGCCCGCGAAAAAGTTCTCTGCGGCCGCAAAAGGGACTTCCGGAAGAGCCTCGAACTGATTGGCGATTCACGACTCGGGATCGGGAACCAAAGCCCGGATTTCAGATTAGGAAAGCTTATGGCAACCCGCGAATTCTTTCAGACGCCGTGGAATTTTTTGGGTCTTCCGGCGGAAGCAGCTGATCCGGCGCGCGCCCGCGGGTGGCTGCTGCCGGTCCCTTATGAGTCCACAACATCCTATGGGGCCGGCACCCGGGACGGCCCGGCGGCCATTCTCGCCGCCTCGCGGCAGGTGGAGCTCTACGACCATGAATTCGGCGGGGAGCCCGCGCTGGATTATGGAATCCACACCATGCTTCCGCTGAACTTGGTGCATCGCTCTCCCGAAGCCATGGTCCGGTGGATAGAGGGTGCTATCGCTGAGTTGCTGTCGGGCGCGAAGCGGCCTGAGGTTTTGGGTGTGCTCGGCGGCGAGCACACGATCTCAGGCGGAGTCGCACGCGGTTTGGCGCGCGCGCTAACGAACAATTCATTGGTCGCGGTTCAGATCGACGCGCATGCGGACTTGCGAGAGGAGTATGAAGGATCCCCGTTCAGCCATGCCTGCGCCGCAAGACGCATCCTGGAAGTCTGCCCGATTTTCCAGATCGGCATCCGTAACCTTTCCAGCGAAGAAGCGTCTTTCCTGCGCGGCTGCCGGGAGGTCCGGACGGTATTTGCCGAAGAGACCGCGGATCCGCGGGGCGGGTTTTTGCGGGACTTGGCCAGTTTTGTAAAGGGGAAAAAGGTATTCTTAACGATCGACCTGGACGGGCTTGACCCTTCGGTCATGCCGGCGGTAGGCACGCCGGAGCCTGGAGGCATTTCCTGGGAGCGGATGCTCGAGATCGCGCGGACGCTTGCCGGGAATGCCTCGCAAGTGCCTGTTTTCGATGTGGTGGAACTGGCTCCGATTGCAGGCTTGCGCGCCCCGGATTTTCTGGCCGCCAAACTGGTTTACAAGCTTTTTTCCTACACGCTGATTCACAAGAAGAAGGAGATGCGAGCGGGGAGGAGGAGCAGGCATGGGTGAGGTCAAACTGCCGAGGAAGTTTGACAGCAAATATCCGCACAAATTTGCCAAAGGCAAACAGCAGTTCCTTAGAGGAAAGCGCATCTTTCCGAAGCCGATTACGGGCAGGGAATCCCTGCGGAAACTGATCGATGATACATTTCTGGCATATAACGCGGCCCGCTTGCAGGAGGCCTGCCGCCTGTTTGCCGAAAAAATGCTGCGCCCGGACGTGACTGTAGGCATGAGCCTGGCGGGAGCTATGACCCCCGCAGGGCTCGGATCCGCCGCCATTGTTCCGCTCATTAAAGCCGGCTTTGTGGACTGGATTGTCTCGACGGGCGCCAATCTATATCATGACCTGCATCATGCCATGAACATGCCCCTTTATCGCGGATCCCCCTTTTCCCCGGATCCCGAACTCCGAAAACTCGGCGTTGTCCGGATTTACGATATCCTGCTTGATTACAATGATGTTTTGATGGCCACGGACCATATTCTGAGACAAATCCTGATGCAGCCGGAATTTCAACGCGAAATGGGCACGGCTGAGCTGCATTATCTTCTGGGCAAGTATTGCGCCGAATTTGAGAAACAGACGGGCCGGAAGGACTCCTCTGTCCTCGCTGCGGCTTATCGCGCCGGGGTCCCCTGTTTCTGCCCGTCGCCGGGCGATTCGACGATCGGCATGAACATCGCGGGGCTGGAGCTGCGCAATAACGGGCTGCGCATCAATCCGGCGCGCGATGTGAACGAGTCCACGGGAATCGTCCTCGATGCCAAACGGTCGGGATTCAAGACCGGAACGCTTCTCATCGGCGGCGGCGCGCCTAAGAATTTCACCCTCCAAACCGAGCCGCAAATTCAGGAAGTGCTGCGCGTCAAAGAAGAGGGCCACGACTACTTCATTCAATTTACGGACGCAAGGCCGGACACCGGCGGGCTCTCGGGCGCCACTCCTCACGAGGCCGTGACCTGGGGAAAAGTCGATCCGCTCCAACTTCCCGACGCGGTGGTTTGTTATGTGGATTCAACGGTCGCTTTGCCGCTGCTGGCACACTATGCGCTGTCGCGTTGCAGGCCGAGAAAGCTTAAGCGCCTTTACGATAGGCTCCCTGCGGTTATGGAGCTTGTGACCAAAGAGTATTGGAAAAACAATAGGCAACTGTAACGGATTTACGGTTGAAAACATTCGGTGCGATATCCGCCGGGTGCGCTTCCCAATCGTAAGCCGTCAATCTTAGATTTGCATATTGGTATGCCCGAGAAATCACGGCTGAAAGAACTGGCGAAGAAACACGGCACGCCGCTGTTTGTTGTGGATCACGACGCCGTGCGCAGCAATTATGCCGAGTTCAAACGCTGGCTGCCGCGCGTGCAGGCTTATTATGCCGTCAAGGCGAATCCGGATCCGGCGATTCTGCGGACTCTCTATTCCATCGGCGCCAGCTTCGACGTGGCCTCCATCGCGGAATTCAGGCTGGTTTACGATAATTTCAAGCATTTGCGCGCGGAGGCGCGCCAGAACTTCATCTGGGACAAGATCGTATATTCCAACCCGATCAAGGACCGGCGCACCTTGGAGGAGTTGGATCCATATAAGCCTCTGGTGGCTTTTGACAACGCTGAAGAGATCAAAAAGATTCAGAGGCATGCGCCCCATGCCGGGCTGGTTTTGCGGATCCGGGTTCCCAATACCGGTTCCATGGTTGAGCTGTCCAGCAAATTCGGCGCGTCTCCCGCGGAAGCAACCGACTTCATCGCCATGGCTTCCGATGCCGGGCTGGTGGTCGAAGGACTGGGTTTTCATGTCGGGAGCCAGTGCACCAATTTTGAAAACTATGCCCAGGCGCTCTCGACCTCGGCAGCGATCATGGAAGAAGCACAGGCGCGCGGGTTTTCTTTCAAGTTGCTCGATATCGGGGGCGGATTCCCGGTGCGGTATGACCGTCATGTGAGGCCGTTCCGCGAATTGGCGCGCATCCTCAGGGTTGAACTGAACCGTCTTTTTCCCCGAAACATGGAAATAATAGCCGAACCCGGCCGTTTTATGGTCGCCACGGCCGCGACCCTGGTGGCGGAAGTCATCGGCAAATCCGAGCGCGACGGCAAGCGCTGCTACTATGTGAACGATGGCATTTATCATACGTTTTCCGGCATTTTGTTCGACCATTGCCAATATCATTTAAAAGCATTTAAAACAGGGCCTAAACAAATCTCCGCCGTGTTTGGGCCCACGTGCGACGCGCTGGATACCATCTCCCAGGCCGAAGATCTTCCGGAACTCAAATTGGGCGATCTTGTCTACTGCGAAAATATCGGCGCATACAGCCACGCTTCTTCGACCTGCTTCAACGGATTTCCTCCGGCGCAGGTTGTCCATATCAACCAGTGACAGATTGACGATTTGCGAGCGGAGACCATAGGTCAATCTCAAGTGTCGTCGAATTCCGGCGGAATCTCTCACCATGAAAGTTCTGGTTGTCAATTGCGGAAGTTCATCAATCAAGTTTCAGCTTATTGATATCCGGCGGATCGAGGCGCAGGAATATCTGCTGGCCAAGGGGATGGTCGAGAGGATCGGGGAAAAGAACTCCGCCGCAAGTTGCACCGCCCCCGGAGGCGCATCCCTCCGCCTGGAAAGGGAAATTGCGGATCATCGGTCCGCGCTTCTGATTGTTTTTGGATTCCTGACGGAGTGCGGCGCCATTGAAGACCGGGCTGAAATCGAGGGAGTGGGGCACCGTGTCGTTCATGGAGGAGAACATTTCAAGGAATCGGTTGTGGTCAATGAAGCCGTGGAGCGGGCGATCGAGGCCTGTTCCGGCCTGGCGCCCCTTCACAATCGGCACAATCTGAGCGGATACAGGGCGGCCAGGGAGCTGCTGCCCGGCGTCCCGCAGGTCGCGGTCTTTGACACGGCTTTCCACTCCACCCTTCCTCCCCGAGCTTATTTGTACGCCATTCCGTACGAGTATTACGAGAAGGACAAGGTGCGCCGCTATGGATTTCATGGAACCTCGCACCGGTTCGTTTCTCGGCGCTTGGCACAAATCCACCGCACCACTCCGGAATCCTGGAAATTGATCACCTGCCATCTGGGCAACGGATGTTCTCTCTGCGCGATTGCCGGGGGAAGATCCGTGGATACCTCCATGGGATTCACCCCTGTCGATGGATTGATGATGGGCACAAGGTCCGGCGAAATCGATCCCGGGATAGTGTTTTATCTGATGGGCCGCCGCGGGTACAGCCCGGAACAATTGGAAGAAATACTCAACCGGGAAAGCGGGCTTTACGGAATCTCGGAGGGATCCAATGATATGCGGGATCTCCTCAGCAGACGCGATGCCGGAGACGAACGCGCCCGGCTGGCGGTAGATATGTTCTGCTATCGCGCGCGGAAATATCTCGGCGCTTATTTGGCGGCGCTGTGCGGAGCTGACGCGATTATTTTTACCGGCGGAATTGGGGAGAACGCTTTTCAGGTCCGAGCCGAAATTTGCGCGGGCCTCGACTCCCTCGGGGTTATTCTCGATGCGGAGCGGAACCAACAGACGCTGGGCATCGAGGGAGAAATCAGCGCCGCCGGCAGCAGGACGACAGTATGGGTTATTCCCACGAATGAAGAGCTGCTGATCGCGCGGGACACGGTGCGTTGCATTCTGAAAAAAGGGGCGTTTGCCCCGGATGGAGAATTGTGATGGGTGTGCCTGAATGGGGTGTTCCGGTAGCAGAGGCATCTTTGCTGAAAAGGGAAATCATGCGAGTGGGGCGCAAACTCTGGATGCGGCAGTATGTGGACGGCAGTGGCGGGAATATATCTGCGCGCCTGAGCCCGGAAGATGTGATTTGCACTCCCTCTTTTTGCGGCAAAGGCGATCTGACGCTGAATGATTTCGCCGTGGTGAAATTGGATGGAACCCAAATTTCCGGGACTAAGCCGCCATCAAGCGAAATTCTGCTTCACCTCGAGATTTACGGGGCAGTTCCCGAGGCGCATGCCGTGATCCATTGCCATCCCCCGCACGCAATGGCCTATGCTCTCACCGGTTCCGTCCCTCGGGGCGGTTTGGTTCCGGAATATGAGGTTTTTATCGGGGAGGCAGCTTTGGTCCCCTATGAGACACCCGGAACTCCGGAGTTTGCCCGGTTGGCTCGGCCGTATTTAAGGGGCCGGAATATGCTTTTGCTGCAAAACCACGGCACCGTCTGCTGGGCGGATACGGTAACCCACGCGGAGTGGATGGTGGAGGTATTGGATGCCTATTGCCGGGCACTGATCCTGGCCTCTCATCTGAATTGCGGATTAACACCGATCCCGGGATCAAAATTGAAAGAACTGCGCGCAATCAGGAAGAGACTCGGCTTGCCCTGCCCATCGTAAACACGACGAAAGCCCGGCCGCGATGTGCCGGGGAATAGGCGCCGCTTTTGTTAATCCGGATTTCCCGTGCGGTGTCAGCCGTTTTTTTTCTCGAATTCCTTCATAAAGGCGATCAGGGCTTCGACCGCCTCCAGGGAAACGGCATTATAAATGCTTGCGCGGATGCCTCCCACGGATCGGTGCCCTTTCAACCCCACCAGGCCGGCCTTTGTTGCTTCCGACACAAATTGCTCTTCCAAAGCTTCGCTCGGCAGGCGCCAAACTACATTCATAACCGACCGGCTTTCTTTCTCAATCGGTGAGCGCCAGAAATCGCTTGAATCAATCACGCGGTACAGCCTGGAGGCTTTTTCTTCATTGATCTTCTGGATCTTTGCCACTCCGCCCTGCGATTCCAGGTGTTCGCAAATAAGTTTGACAAGATAGATGCCCCATGTATTCGGCGTGTTGTACATGCTGCTGTCGGCAATGTGTGTGGTATAGCGCAGGAATATCGGAGCGCTCTCAGGCGCGCGCTCCGCAAGATCCTTCCTGAGAATCACGATTGCGAGGCCGGACGGGCCGAGATTTTTTTGGGCGCCCGCGTAAATAAGCCCGAAGCGGCTGACGTCGACGGCCCGCGCCAGAATGTCGCTGGACATGTCCGCCACAAGCGGGGCTCCGCTTGCGGGAAATTGCGGCCAGCGGACTCCTCCTATGGTTTCGTTGGAGCAGAGGTGGACATATTCGGCATCATGCAAAAGATGCATTTCTTCAGGCTTAGGGACCCTCGAGTAACCGTCGGCTTTGCCGCTCCAAGCCACGTTTACGGAGCCGGTGGTCTTCGCTTCCTTGATTGCCTTGGACGACCAGCTTCCGGTGTCCACATAATCGGCGCTTTTTCCGGGGCGGCGGAGATTCATCGGGACCATGGCGAACTGCAGGCTTGCGCCTCCCTGAAGGAAAAGGACGGCGTACTCTCGGGGAATTTCCATTAACCGGCGGATCGCCGATTCGGCTCCCTCGTAGATGGCCTGAAACTCTTTGGACCTATGAGACATTTCCATCACGGACATGCCCGATCCTGCCGTATCCAGCAACTCTGCCTGAGCTTTTTCGAGCACCGACAAAGGCATGGCGGCAGGCCCCGCGTTGAAATTGTAGATACGCGCCATATGTTCACTCCTCGAAAAACGCCGCTATCTTACTCTTTTGGCGCAAACTTGTGCAACGCACAGGTTGACCCTCGGCATTGAATATCATGGCGGCGGCCGGTCTTCTATGGCCAGGGTCGGGAAAAGCCCCGAGAAGATCGATGCGGCAATGACGGCCAGGCGCATGAGATTAAGCGCGCGGGCTCACATCCGCTCGTGAAGAGCGGGGAAAACGAGAATGACCGGAATGGCTGCCACAACCAGGTACGGGTGCGGTACCTAAGGAGCTTTATCGGGAAGGGGACGAATGACTCCGGATTCTTCAATCAGCACCGGATGCCCCTCGAGGGTTTTCGGGATCCTCTTCTTTAGATCTTCAGTTTCCTTGACCACCATCACTTTTAAGCAGAGAGTCTTGCCATCCGGCAGCATGCCCACATAAACGCCAACAACACCGGGTATGGCCATCAGCTCTTCGTCATGGTCTCTAAGGACGTCGTTAATATCCTTTTGGGTCATTGCTTCCTGCTGTTCGGTTTGCTCAACCGGGATCTGCCTGGCAGAAGTGCATGCCATTAAAAGCAGCAAAAAAACCATAAAAGAACAGCGCCCAATTTTGTGTCCGCGCACTAAATGCATCCATTTCATTTCTGAATGCTTCTTATTGCCCACTATCGCAAGCCCGCACTTCTCACAAGGCTTCTACTGCGCTCATTGTGAGGACGGCTCTCCGGAGGCCGTCTCAAAACTTGCAGATTTGCTGGTTTGTGATGAAAACCGGAGTTTTAGCATCGGATTCTCTAATTATCCCGCCTTGGCTTTTGAGCTGAAAATCCCGGAGCGCGCAAAAATCATGCCCTTCATCCGCGAATTCCGCATTGAGGACACATCATGAAATTCCTTGCGCATCGCGGATTCTTGCTGCGTCACGCCGAAAATTCTCTCCCGGCATGCCAGGCCGTCATCGAGCATCCCTGCAACGCCCGATCCCATGACGGACGACATTGACCTGGCCGCCCTTTTCCCATAAGCTGGCAAACAAATCGAAATTTTCCGCTCTTTCCCGGAGCCCGGAGGATCCCGTCATGAAACAATGGATAGCGATTCTGGTATGTCTTATTTCAATCGGATTATTGGCCGTCTATACGGTTCTGAACGACAGTTACGCGGAAGACCGCGCAGCCATTGTGGATCTGCAGGGCCGGTATCTGTTTGCCATGGATTTCCAGGATGCCGAAACCTACGCATCCACATTTGCCGAGGACGGCGTCATCAACTGGGCCCGGGGCGAAATCCGGGGGCGCGAGGCGATCTACGAATTTATGTCTTCCGGGACCTACAATCCCACCAGCGGCGCCGAAGCAGGCCCTTGGCCTGCGGCCTCCCGTCATTTCATCACCAACCAGGTGATCAAAGTGGAGGGCGATACCGCCACGGCCCTAACCTATTGGTTCCAGGCAACGAACAACACGGCGGACCGGCGCACGATGGTTCTCGGGCTGTTCGGGCACTACGAGGACGAGCTGGTCAAAACCGACGGCCGGTGGTATTTCAAAAAACGCATTATTTATAACGAAGGACTGGACGGCCGCCACAAGGCGGGGCAGGGAAATCCGGCATGGTAACCACAATCAGCATTTCAGCCTGAAGCCGGGCGCTACGGAATTGGGGATTCTTCGGTCCGCTCCCGGCAAGCTTCTTCAGATCCCTTCGGTACTGTTTGAAAGCCTGCCGCCCGGCGGGCGTCAGACGGCATACCGTCCGAGGGATCTTGCCGACAAAACCCTTATCTATGGCTATGTAGCCACTTTCCTCAAGCCGCGCCAGATGGCTCTGCAGGTTCCCCTTCGTCAGCCCGGACTCCCGCAGCAGAAAGAGGAAGTCCGCCTCCTCCGCTCTGTAAAGAAGGGCCATCAATGCCAGCCTTGCCGGCTCGTGGATCATCCGATCCAGTTCCACTGCCTGCTTCGCTAACCCGCATTTCTCACAAGGTTTTTACTGGGGCGGCACATCCGGGCATGACTGCTGCATTTCGCTGCCCGTGAGGACGGCTCTCCAGAGCCGTCCTGGGCGGGTCTGGAGACCCGCCCCACATGTCGCGCGCTTTGTATCCACACCCGTCTGCGCCGCCTCGCTACGAAACCTTGTGAGAAATGCGGGCTAATGACTTCACGGCTGATCCTCCGTCCAGATCGGTTGGCGCATCAGGTGCCGGAGCGCGAAAAAGCCTCCAACGAGATAAAACGTGCTCACGAAACACACCACGGCTTTTCGGGCGACCGAGGACGGTGCAAGCCATTGGGCAACCGGCAATGATGCTTAAACGCAGATTGCATGCATAATCAATGCAACCTGCATTATGCGATTGACAAAGCCAAGCGCATAAACCTAACCTAGCGCCATGCCGGCAACGATTTATACAATCGTTTAAACAGGAGGAAATGAATATGCTTCGATGGACCTGCATGTGGATCTGTGCATTGAATCTCATCGCAACAGCCGCGACCGCCCAGACGCCGCCGGTGGGTTCGGGGCCTTACCCGGCCGCCATTGAAGGAGATCCGGGAGTATCGGGCCACACAATTTATCGTCCCGAGAACCTGAGTCCTTTCAGCCGGGAGAATCCCATGCCCGTTGTCGCCTGGGGCAACGGCGCCTGCGCCAATTCATCCCGGATGCATGCCAATTTCCTAGCGGAAATCGCGTCCCATGGTTTCCTGGTTGTGGCCATCGGCCCGTTCAACGAGCCGGAAGGCGACTCCATGCAAGGCGGCCAAACGAAGTCCGCTCAATTGCTGGAAGCGCTCGATTGGGCGACGGCCGAAAACAAGCGCTCCGACAGCAAATACTACCAGAAGGTGGATCCATCGAAATTCGCCGCGGCGGGCATGAGTTGCGGTGGTCTGCAGGCGTTGGAAGTATCGCCCGATCCTCGCGTTACGACGTCCGTCATCATGAACAGCGGCATTTTAAACACGCCGTTTGGAGCGCCGAAAGAAGGATTTCCCAAAGCCGGAGCGCAGCCGAAGATGAGGCTGGCGATGCCCGCAGTCGACAAGGAACTCCTTAAAAAATTGCACGCGTCCATTTTTTATGTTATCGGCGGAGAGAAGGACATTGCTTATCCGAACGCGGTCGACGATTTTGCAAGGATTGACTCCGTTCCCGTCGCCATGGCCAACCTCGATGTCGGCCACGGAGGGACCTATAGCCAGCCGAACGGTGGCGCGTTCGGAAAAGTTGCTGTAGCATGGCTGAAATGGCAGCTGAAAAAGGATGAAACAGCCGGAAAAATGTTCTCCGGTCCATCCTGCGGCCTTTGCAGCGATGCCGAATGGAAGTTGGAAAAAAAGAAAATCCCTTAGAGCGCCGGGGCTTTGAATAAGCGGAGTTTTGGCGACCGCAAAGAGATAGTCCATCGGATTGTTTTGTAACCGGACCATGTTCCTCAGCCGAAGGACTATGAAAGGCCGTTTGTGACCGGAAAGGCTTTCATGAATGCAGGGGTTCAAGCATTGACGGTTGCGCTGAGAAAGAATCCTCCTTTCATGTGTCGTGAAAAGCTGCGCACACCTTTGTGGGCCATGATCGCCATGCTATTGTTTGCTTATGCAAAGGCTCAAGACCGGGTGTCAAAACCGGGAGTCTATAGCGGCTATTCCCGGATGCTTTACAGAGAAATAGTGCATAACTCCCAATATCTCACAATGCGGGATGGGGTAAAGCTGGCCGCTACTATCTACCGGCCCGCCGTATCCGGCAAAGCGGTAGAAACACCATACCCGGTTCTATGGGAAGGCACGACATCCAGAGGACGCCGCAATTCTGATGGAACCGTGCGCCTGCTTTCTTCGGCTCCCAGGGCAACCGAACAGGCACGACTCTCCCTGATAGACATAGTCAAGTTCGGATATGTGCTGGTCCAGGTTGAAAGACGCGGCCAAGGCGCCTCAATGGGATTCATGCGGGGATATCACGACCGGACCGAATCGCTGGATGCCTATGACATTACGGAATGGCTGGCGCAACAATCCTGGAGCAATGGGAAAATCGGTGTGTTCGGGTGTTCGAATACCGGTGAAGCGGCTCTGCACGCGCCGACGGCAATGCCTCCGCACCTCAAGGCAGTATTCGCGGGCTGTTATTCATGGAATAAATTCGACGGATTTCTCCGAGGCGGCATCCTGGCAAATTGGGGAACGGGACCGCAGACTTCTCCGCTTTCCGCAGGTTTGACCGCGATCCCCGTGAAAAAGACCGCGCGCAGCTCTCCCCGCCACCGACAATCAGTATTCATCGTGATGCCGTACATAGCTCCTATGTAGCTCTGCCCATCATTCATTCCGCCGATGACGGGTCAGACTACTGATTTAAAGCAGCAAACCGGAACAAGATCCGCAGGTGAAGAATTAGAGTCGAGGGATACACGCATTACATCTCGGCAAGACTCCATTCGGTGCGCGCGATGACTTCATCCTGCATCGCACGGTTGAGCTGCGTGAAATAGGCGCTATATCCTGCCACTCGTACCACAAGATCTCGAAATTGCTCGGGATGCTGCTGAGCCTTCCGCAGCATTTCTCTGGACACGACATTAAACTGTACGTGTTTCCCGCCGTGGTTGAAGTATGTTTTTATCATCGCCGACAGCTTTCGCAAATCTTCTTCGCTCTCGAGGGCGGAAGGATGGAACTTCATGTTCATCAGGGTGGCCTGGTACGGATCCTGGTCTATCTGCAAAGCGCTGCGCATGACGGCTGTCGGGCCGTGGGTATCCCGCCCCTGCATCGGGGAGACCGTTCCGTCCGCGCAGATTTCCTGCGCATGTCTTCCGTCCGGTGTAGCGCCCGTCAATGCGCCTCCGGGCTGGTGCGAGGTAATGGATATCGCAGAGGCTTTGTGCCTGCTTCCAAACGCGGTAGGCAGTTCATTGGCGGTCGCGGCCCAGAACTTATACAGGTCCGCTGCAATAGCATCCACATAGCTGTCCCCGTTTCCATATTTTGGCGCTTCCAGACACATTTTTCGAAGCCTTTCGCACCCTTGCCAGTCAAGATCCAATGCCCGTTTGAGATCCCCCATGGCAACTTTCTTGTCTTCATAAACGAGTTTCTTGACCGCAGCCATTGAATCCGCCACGTTGATCATTCCCACCGGATTGAGCACGGCGCCGTTTTCGAAAGGCATAGTGCGACTCAACAGATCCTTGCCGGCTGCGATGCCGTCCTCCATCAGGGAGGACCGGAAGGCATCCGGAAACAGCTCGCGCTCAATCAGAAGCTCGAGGTTATCCTTTTCCGCCGCTAGCTCCATGAAGTAGCGGAGCTGTTTTTTAAATGCCGCCGCAAATTGATCGTAATCGGCGAAGCGTTCCAGGTCGCCCGTTTCAATTCCGACCCGCCTGCCGGTGCCGGGATGAATCCCGTTATGAAGGAAAATATCGAAGACCAGCGGCACGACAAACATTCCGATTGCCACCGTTCGCGATTTCCCCGGCAGGTTCGCGTCCAGGCAACCGGTAAGCACGTATTCCCGGGCCTCTTCCAAGGGAATACCGTAGCGCATAAAAAAGGCTGTGTAGGACCTGTCCCCCACAAACGCCGGCATGCCGATGCCCGTCCGTACAACCTCCAGCGCCTTGATCATCAGCTTTTCCGGCGTGTCCGCGTGAACCCTCAGGGTAAGGGTGTGATGCGGCAGGCGCGTTTCCCGCGCGGCGTCCAGCAGAAGATAGGTTAATTCGTTCGTTGCATCCCGGCCGTCGGAGGTCACCCCCCCGATCGTCCAGTTGTGCCATTTGGCCAATCCCGCGTTTTTTTTGCGATTTCGTTCTCCCGATATCCGGTTCAGCTGCATGTCTTTAATTCGGAGGCATTCCAGAAGCTCGAGGACCTCATCATCCGTAATCCGTCCGGCCGCAGTGTCCGCCTGATAGAATGGATACATATATTGATCAAACCTTCCTGCAGCCGCGGTTGGCGACGGATTGATCATCAGGAATATGAACCAGAAAGATTGCAGTGCTTCCCGGAAGGTCCGTGCGGGATTTGCCGGCACCCTTCGGCAAATCTCAGCCATTCGCTGCAACTCCCTTTTTCGCGCTGCGTGGGCTTCCTGTTTGGCCATGCACTCGGCGAGATTTGCATATCGAGAGGCAAAATCGACCACTGCCCGGTTCATCAGGATGACTGCCTGCAAATATCGCATCCTTGCAAGGCTATCGTCACCCGTGTGCCTCAATCCCTTCAGTTCAGCATCCGCATCTGCTATCAGGCTGGCGAGTCCTTCGTTCAGCACTTTTGGAAAATCGACCGCCATGAGGAAAAAACCGGGGCCAAGGCCCAGTCCCGACTGCGCGTATCCCCCCCCACTCCCCTCTGCCGCGCTTTTCCATGGCGGCAGTATGACTCCCAGGCGCAAGAAATTCAGCAGCCTCTCGTCATCGGCTGCTGCCTCTCCCATGCTGCCGATCAACGTCTTGCTTGTTCTGCCGGCATTCAGCTCTTGCAGTTCGCGTTCGTCTTCGGGGGAGATCAAGAAGCCTTCTCTTTTCAGAGCATCCATCTCATCCTGGGACCAGAGGAAGTATTCAGGATCGATTTCCAGTCCCATCGGCTTGCTGGCTCCATTCCCTACAATCAGCGTATCCTCTTCGATAAATATCGGTATCTCCCTCAGGACACCGGCGAACACCTGCGCTCGCCGCAAAATCATGGGCTCTCCCTCCGTCGCAGCCATGATCCGCAGCGCGATGCGCAGTTTTTCAATGCATATCGGGTGGTGGTAGTTTCGGAGCCCAGCCATCAACGATTGAATCCTTGGATTCATAAATCCCCCGGACTATTTTCCGATATGGCATCCACGCCCCAGAGGTTCCATGCTGCAAGGACGCGAGTGTCCCGTCCCCAAAATCCCTTGCATATCCCGCCGGCCCTCGATGACGCCGGCATCGTTGTACCTTCTCTGAAAACTCCGGGCTAGAGGGAGCCGTCTTTATATTTGCCCGAGACCTCTGCGCCCGCCCTATCATGGAAGAAGCCATGGATTTGGTTTCTGACGAGCGCTTCGCGCTCCCAGTAGGAATACTCCTCCAGCCTCTCCCGCTGGCTTGCCTGAATGTGTTGCGAGACGGCTCGCATAGCCCTCTCGACATCTCCATCCGCCAGGGCACGGATCATGTCCAAATGCTCGTTGTGCACTCTTGCCAGGGCCTCGGCATTATGCCCGGCATGGCGCGCCGCAAAGGCACGGATCAAATATCTCACTTTGTTAAAGACTTTCAGGGCCACCGCATTCTCCGCAATACTCATGAGGTACGTATGGAAGCCGATGTCCGCCATCTCGAACTGCCGCATTTGCGCGTCATTCAGCATCTTTTTCCCGGATTTGATCAATTGATTCCTCAAAGTGCGGATTTCCCCGGCAAGCGCCCGGAGTCGCTCGAGATCATTTCCCGCCAATGTGCGTTTGGCTATCTTTGAAACCGCATGCGCTTCAAGCACCGCGCGCAATTCATACAGCTCGACGAAGTCTTGCCTGGAGAGGCGAACTACGACAATGCCTCCGTGGGAGTCCTCCTCCAACAGGTCCTCACCCAGCAATTGTCGTATGGCTTCGTGCACCGGCGTCCGGCTGAGGCCAAGCTCGGCCGCCAAAGCAACCTCGGAAACTGCAGTCCCGGCCGGGAGCTCCCGGCCGGCGATTTTCTGCTGGATGTACAGGTAGGCTCTTTCGCGAGCGGATCTTTGATTACTCCTTTGGGATTTTGTCTTCGGCGGTTTTGGCATGGCGATACTCCGGCTCCCGCAAATATTCCGTCGTTGGTTCCAAGCGTCGCGAGTCACAAAAAGCGGACCCAGCCATCCTCCCACTCGAAATGGGTGTGAAGTGCGGCTTTCCCGGTGATCTGCTCGACGTAAGAGGCAACCGCCCGGCCGCGCTCATCCCGGCCGCAAATTTCGGGCTGCCCTTTTGGATTCACCCAACACGGGATGAATCCCGCTTTGCGAACACCTTCGACGCCGATCTCGCAAACGGCAATCATTGCATTTCGGGCTTCGGGATGAAAGGGATAGGTCGGGTAATTGGGATCCGGCTCAAAGCCAAACAGCTTCCGTCGCCGGTGCGCCCATGCGAGACGTTCTGGACTCGGGTTTGCTTCAATATTCAACGCGCGGGTCACGGTAACGAAGTTGCCCAATCCATGATAGATCGGCCTGCCTTTATACACCTCGATGCCGCGCAAAATATGAGCATGGTGCCCGACCACAATATCCGCTCCTGCATCGATTGCCGCCTTGGCCAAGGGACGCTCGTACATGGCCAGGACGGCAGGAGTATGCCCAATTCCCTTGTGAAGAGCCACGATGAGCACATCAACCTCTCGCCGCACATTTTCCACATTCGTCAGCATCGCAGCGGTGCTCTCAGGTTCGGCAAAAGTATATATTCGTGGAGGGCCTCCCGGAGAAGCGTGATCCAGCTCATAATGGGTGATTACCTGAACGTAGGCGCACCCCGCCTTTTTTTCGCCTGCCCACGAATCCTTCGGTCCGACACAGTTATAGCTGAGTGTTCCCACTCTCAATCCCTGACGTATCACCCTCGCGGGCTCACGTGCTTCAGCCAGGTGCATTCCCGCTCCTGTCGGAACTATGCCCAGCTGGCGCAGCGTGGCGATGGTGTCCTCGATCCCGCCAGGGCCTGCATCGAACGAGTGGTTGCCGGCTAGCGTTGCGACATGGAATCCAGCGCGCTTCAACGCAGCCAGGTGGTCCGGGTTGCCAGGTGGGGCCGGAACGTCCGCGACGGTTTCGAACCCGCGGCGTGTATGCGGGACCTCCACATGTCCCACCAGCAAATCGGCTCTCTTCAACGTGCTGCGCACCGGATCGAAAAATGAGTCGGGCTCCGGCTCGTCCAGAATCAAATCGCCTACCAGCATCAGTTTCAAAGAGGTGGAATTGCTCATAGTATCAGATCACCTTTTGAGCTCTCAGTTCCGAAATTCTTTCTGATGTGTAGCCCAGGATTTGGCCGTAAACCATATCATTGTGTTCACCCAGTTCGGGAGGCGGCTGATCAAAGCCGACGCTGGAGCCGGAGAATAGGATGGGCATGCCCATGCCGTAAACATCTTCCACGGCACCATACTTCGGATGCGCGAGAGGTACGGTTTCACCGCGTTTGATCACTCTGGGATCGCGAGCCGCGGCGGATGGATCCCGAACCTCCGCGGCCGGGACACCGGCGCGCTCCAATCGTGCAATCGCTTCAGACGATGTCAGCGAACGGGTAAACCGCTCAATAAAGGCATCGAGTTCCTGAAAATTCCTGACTCGAGCATCGCGCGTGGCAAATCTTTCATCCTCAGCCAGCTCCGGATGGCCTGCGGCTTCAAAGAAAGCGCGGGCCATCGCTTCGTTCGGCGCGCAGATGGCGATGAAGCCGTCCCTGGTCGGGTAAATGCCGAATGGCGCCAGGCGCGGAAGCGTTTGCCCTGTCCGCTGCGGAATGCCGCAGCGCTCCAGAAGATCGAAAGGCTCCACCGAAACCATCATTGTCAGGGCTCCGAGCATGGAAACGTCGATATGCTGGCCAACGCCTGTCCGCTGCGCCTGATGCAGAGCCGCCATCACACCGATAATGCTGAACATCGGGGCGCATAGATCGGCCATGGGGATTCCAATCCTAATGGGCGGATCCTGTGGTTCGCCCGATGTATACATCATTCCGCTTTGGGCCTGGATGATTGTATCCATAGCCTTGGCCGGACTCGAATCGTCTTCGCTTCCATAGCCGGTGATGGAGCAATAAACAAGCCGCGGATTCACTTCGTGCAACCAGTTATAGCCCACGCCGAGGCGATCAAGAGTCCCACGACTATAGTTCTCAATCAATACATCGCACTTTTTCACAAGGTCGGCGAAAACGGCGCGCGCCTCCGGGTGTTTGAGGTTCAGGGTGATGCCGAGCTTGTTGCGCAGGCGATTGATGGCGGCGGCGGATATATCGTTCGCGCTGCGGCGGACCAGACTTGCCCCCGCCGCTCCGAGATAGGGAGCGTTTTCGCGACAGGTATCTCCGCCGGCCGGATTTTCCACTTTAATTACGCAAGCGCCGAGCCCGGCGAGCAGGAATGTTGCGAATGGCCCGGCCAGTGCCACCGTCATATCCAGTACGGTAACATCATCCAAGGGTTTTGGAAGTGTTGCCCCGGCATCGCTTGTTTTCATAATTCCGACCCTATGCCTGCCTTCGATTTTGGTTGTGCATTCAATAGACGCGGATCCCGAAGTGATTTTATTGCCCGGAATCTACGCTAGCGCATTCGATTTAAGGATAAAACAAAATTATAAATGCATAATGCATGCATATAAAATAATATATGCATTATACTCTTGACAAAGACGAAATGTATGAAATAAGCCTAGGGTCACGGAATGATGTTTTGCCGATGCGGGCATCCGCTATGACGAATTCTGATTTTAAAACAGAGCACAAGAATGCGGCAGATCCGATCGGGCGGCTGTCATGGCATTACGAAAACCCGGCAGCAGAAGCCCTATCATTCGTTGACACCGGGGTCCCGGTGGTAGGGATAACATCCAATACGGTGCCCTGGGAACTGATCCGGGCAGCGGGAGCCTTCCCCTGCGTGATCGACTCCGGGAATGCGGGTTGCACGGATATTTCCAGTTTTATGGAAGAAGGTGTTTTCGAGAAACGCATTCGGGCCCTGTTTGGCGCTGCAATATCAGGCGATCTTCAGTACCTCAGTCTCCTGCTGATACCGCGGACATCGGAGCAGGAGTACAAACTGTATCTCTATCTCCGGGAAGTCGCACGCCAGGATCCCCATCGCCGTATTCCGCCCGTTTACCTGTATGACCTGCTCCATACACGATCGCCGGAATCTTACTCCTATGGACTGGAGCGTACGCTGCGTCTGAAGGAACGGCTCGAAGAGCTGACGGGCAGACGGATAGACGATGCGGCCCTCCTGACCGCGATCAAGGAATCCAACTCTGCACGCAGGGCAATCCGGAAGCTGCTATGCCTGCGCCGGCAAGAGCCGCGCGTTACCGGAACGGAAGCGTTGGCATTGATCGGAGCGTCGTTTTTTATGGACAGGGCAGACTATGCACACCTGGCAGAGCGGGCTGCGCAAGCGATCGAGGATCGGCCTCCTCTTCCCGGCAAGAGACTGATGATTGCTGGATCTTCATTGCCCCATCGAAGACTTCACCAGGCATTGGAAAAACACGGAGCCGTTGTAGTCTCAGAAGATGACTGGCGGGGCTCGCGCAGTGCGGGCAAGGACATTGCCGATGCCTCCAGCGACCTGTTGAAGGTCCTATTTGAGAAATACTATCTCGATACGCCGAGTCCGCGGCTATTTCCATTCGAAATCGCCGATGCATGGTTTCAACAGGCCTCAACGGACGGAATCGATGGCGTCGTCTTCTATTTGCCCCCGGAGGATTGCGTGGCCGGATGGGATTATCCGCGGCGGCGGCATTATCTTGACGAGAGAGGAATTCCCCATCTCCTGGTGCGCGAAGACGCCATGTCCATTTCAGAAGAATGCCGTAAACGCATTGAAAATTTCGTGCGCAACATGGACGTGGGAAAGTAGGAAACTATGGCAGGGAAACAACTCGAGTGTACCCTGGCAGCCGGCGAGTATCAGAAATCCTGGTTTGCACAACTTCGGAAGGATGTATTTGAAAAGCAGCGGCCTTATGCCATTGTCCAGGCAGACATGCCGTTTGAGCTGTTCCAGGTAATGGATGTGCCGGTGGTGAGCAACCAGTGGTGGGCCGCCATCATATCCGCAAAACGCCTTTCGGGTTATTACCTCGATATTCTCAATTCCATGGGATTTCACGACGGGCTGTGCCGGTACTGCAGTCTGGCGGCGGCAGCCACGTTGGCAAAGGATTCGGAGCGCGCTCCATGGGGCGGGCTGCCCAAGCCGGCATTGCTCGCGGCGAGACTCACGTGCGACTGTCTCCAGCGGGTTTTCGCGTTATGGGGCGAGGCATTCGGCTCCGAATGCGTGTTTCTTGATAATCCGGGAGCGACGGAGTTGCCGCCGCGCTGGTGGGAACTCAGCCGCCGGCGCTGGCGCGAACTGTTTGAAGAGCATCGGCTGAAATTCACGGTAAAACAGTTTCAAAACCTTATCAAGGCGCTCGAGCGGGTCAGCGGAAGACAATTTCAAATCGATCGTCTGCGCGGCCTGATGGAACGTGTCAACCGCCAGGAAGAGTACTTCGATGAAGCCTGTCAAATGATTCGCTCGGCACCCAGAACGCCGGTGCGCATGCACGAACAAGTGGCAAATGTCATGGCGGCACAGTGGAAACGCGGCAGCGAGTGGGCGGTTGAACATGCCCGCACTTTCCGGGACGAGATCAGAAATCGAGTCAGGCAAGGAGCAGCGGCATGCCCTGGTGAAGGCCTGCGCCTGATGTGGGTGGGCGCCGGGCTTTGGCATGACACGGATTTTTACACCGCTTTTGAGGAGGAATTCGGGGCTGTTTTCGTGTGGTCCATGTATCTGGCCTTCGGACCCGACGGATACATCCGCTATGGCCTGGACGACCCGCTGCTGGCACTTGCCAGCCGTACGGTCAGCATGAACGAGCAGTTGCACAACCCTCCCTGGGCCAACGAATGGATGGTGCATCAGGCCATGCTGCATAGAATCGACGCCGCGCTTGTGCTGACTCCCATGGGAACCAGGCCCACGGCCACAGGCAACCGCTTTATTGAACGCGCCCTGGAGCAGGCTGGGGTCCCTGTGCTATCGGTAGTCGCCGACATGGTCGATGCCCGGGATTGGGATCCGAACGCCATGCGCCGGAAAGTTTCTGAATTCCTGACGCATCGTGTTCTGCCGCATCTTGATAGCGTAAGGAGGCATTCATAATGAGCAAATCTTTTTCCCCCAAAAAAGTATTGCCAATAATGCCTTTCCTTGCCGGCTTCATCGCCATGATGCCGTGGGCACAGACCCCGGCAACGATACAATACGGTAGTGCCATCGATGCACAGGAACAGATCCGTGAATCCCGGGAACTGGCAAAGAGCATCGCCTCTCCAGAAGATCCGCAGCGGCAGGCTAAAGGGGATCTCCACCGGAAATATCATTTCCCCGCGGCCAACGCCGATATGCCCTACCGCCTTTATGTCCCGACCTCGTGGGACGGCAAATCACGGCTGCCGTTGATCGTAATGTTGCATGGCGCCGGGACGGATGAAAACTGGTATTTAGACGCCAATGACAAGCAATTCATTCGTTTGGCCGAACAGCAT
Source organism: Acidobacteriota bacterium (assembly GCA_037441325.1). Lineage (GTDB taxonomy): Bacteria > Acidobacteriota > UBA6911 > UBA6911 > UBA6911 > UBA6911. The sequence goes on from JBBISO010000012.1 coordinate 21,046, forward strand.
GGCTATATTTTAGTATCGCCGCTAGGGTACACGCGCATGGGTGCTTACGGAACGCCGCTGCGCCTTCCGGCCGTTTTTGGAAATCCCGAAGCAGCGGCGCAACAGCGCGCTTCCGTGGACGCGGAACGGAAACGGACTCTGGAACTCAGTGAAAAAGATGTCCTCAATGTGCTCGAGATCGTGCTCAACGAGTATCCCGTAGACCACTCTGCATTGTTCCTGACCGAGCATTCCATGGGAAGCGGCGGCGCATGGTATCTGGGAGCAAAGTACGCTCCATACTGGGCGGCTCTCGCGCCCATGTCGGGTCCGTTTTTGGACGAGGGGAACTATCCGTGGGACAACATACGTGAGATGCCCGTCTTCATGACGGAAGGCACGGGCGCCACTCCGTCTCTTGTCGGAAGCAGGGCTTTGTCGGCATGGATGAAAGAGCGTGGTTTCAAATTGGAATATATGGAGGTGAATGCCGATCACGGCGGCATGATGCCCCTTGTACTGCCGAGCATATTCAATTTCTTTGATCGCTGCAGACCCAGATAGTCATTTCATTTGAACATTGAGGAGGTGCAATGCTTTTCAAACACTCAGGTTGTTTTATGGCGTTGCTGGTCCTGATCTTTTATGCCGGTGCCAGCGGTTCGCCATCCCAGACAACAACCGTTGAGATAACGGGAGGCACCATTGAAGGTGTCGAGCAGGCCGGCGCGGGCATGAGGATGCCGGCTCTCAAGGTAGCGGAGTCAAGAGGGGAGGATTTTTTAAAAACTTTGGGAGTCGCTGACATCAAGGCGGCACGCGCATTAAGCGAAGAAGAGATCCAGAAAACCCTGGCAGGCGGGATGGGAAGCATGCGCTTCCAGCCGGCGGCCGACGGCAGGGAGCGCTTAAACCAGAGGATTTGAAACTTTCCGATATGATCAGTTCCTATTGGATCAATTTTGCCAGGTCGGGCGATCCAAACGGCCCCGGTCTGCCCAAGTGGCCTGCTTTCATAGAGGACGATCAGAAAGTGACGGTGTTCGATGCGGCGCCCAGTGCTCGACCTGTGCCCAACCTGGACAAGCTGAAAATATTCGATGCTTATATTGCTTGGCGAAGGGGAGAGAGCGAAAAAAACCAATAAGAATGGTGGTGGCTGAATGATGATTGCATCGGGGAAAAATGGGTTGAAAAAGGTTTTTTCCTTAAACGCCCATAAATGCCTGTTTTGTCTGGGAGGCATTGCACTGTTGTTCGCAATGGCGGTGGAAGCCGTGGCCGTTGCAGGCAGACACATCGGTATACCGTTGGCGGGATCCTGGTGGCATCCTCGGCCGCCATACTTTCGGCCACACTGGCCGACAAGCACGCCAGGGTACATCTTGTAATGGATCGCCTGAAAGGCGGCCCGCTGGTGGTGCTTAAGCGTGTCCACGCCGTGTTCAGTGTTCTATTCTTTTGCGCCCTGGCAACAGGCAGCATCTGGATATTCATGGATCTGCGGGGTGCTTTTGAGGAGAGCGAGGTGCTTCACATCCCCTTTGCGCCGCTGCGAATCGTATGTATCGTGTCGGTGCTGGGCGTGGCCTTCGACTTCCTCAGGCGTTTCAGGGAGGGGCCATCATCATGAGCGGATCTCCCCTTGTCGGCCTGGCGGGCGTGTTGGTGCTGCTGGCGGCCCTGACTGTGGGTATACCCATTGGTGTTGCATTAGGCGTCGTGGGTGTCGGCGGCCTGATACTGATTCTGGGCCTGGAGCCTGCGCTAATAAAATCCGGCGTTCTATTGTTTGAAACCCTGTCGCGATATGAACTTGGCGTATTGCCGT
>JBBISO010000012.1:22865-23870 GCA_037441325.1 Acidobacteriota bacterium
CAGCCGGGATTTTTTTGATGCGGCGGCCCGTATGTTCGGTCATCGCCGGGGCGGGCTGGCCTTGGCGTCCATTGGCGGTTGCGCCGGTTTCGGCACCATCAGCGGCTCGAGCCTTGCCACGACAGCCACCATTGGCCTCGTGGCGCTGCCGGAAATGCGGAACCGCAGATATTCGGATGCATTGGCCACCGGGACCATTGCCGCCGGAGGCACCCTGGGGCAGATGGTTCCGCCTTCCGCCGCGCTGATTGTGTTTGGAATCATTGCCGAGCAGTCCATCGGCGTGCTGTTTACCGCCGCCATCGTGCCGGCGATTACCCAAACCTTGTTGTACTGCACGGCCATTGTTGTCCTGTGCTACTTCAAGCCTCAATTAGCGCCGCCTACGGCGTGCGCAACCTGGGCCGAACGCCGTGCCGCGCTCGCGCGCATTGCCGATATCGGACTGTTGGTGCTCCTGGTAATCGGCGGCATTGCGATAGGATGGTTCTCGCCGCCGGAAGCGGCCTCCGTGGGCGCGGTCGGCGCGTTGCTGCTTTGTGCTTGGCGCGGGCGGTTGAATCGAGCAGCCCTGGGCAACGCTCTGAAAGAAACATTACGTACCAGCGGCATGATCTACGTGGTGGTGGTAGGCGCCTTCATTTTTTCCGTATTTATCAGCCTTACGGAGTTGGCGGAGCAGGTGGCGTACTTCCTTGGCGCCGTCAGCGACAGCCAGATCATCGCGCTGCTGTTGATGGCGGCACTGCTCCTGATACTCGGTTCTGTGCTGGACGGCCTGGCACTGATGTTATTGACCACGCCCATCCTGTTGCCTATCGTTGAAAGTATCGGCCTGTCACCCATCTGGTTCGGCATTTTTCTTGTGCGTGCAATGGAAATCGGCTTTGTGCACCCGCCCATCGGCATGAATCTGTTTGTTATTCACGATATCGCCAAGGATGTCTCCCTGAGCCGAATTTTCAAGGGAGTGCTGCCGTTTCTTGCCGCTGATATTGTGCACTT
>JBBISO010000013.1:0-23004 GCA_037441325.1 Acidobacteriota bacterium
CAGCCGTCCTGGGCGGGTCTGGAGACCCGCCCCACATGTCGCGCGCCTTGGATCCGCACCCGTTTGCGACGCCTCGTTACGAGACCTTGTGAGAAATGCGGATTAGCACTCCACGCTCCGGAATGTTCGTTTGAAAGATGAGGGACAGGATTGCAGTAGTTGCCGGTTGATTCGCTGGCAGTGTCGAATTTTTGACTGTCAGGCGATAAGATTTTGACACAAAAAACCATATTGTTGATGGATTTAAGGTAACGGACGGTTCGAAACCGGCACAGATACTTCAAATTTCTGGGATCCATCTGGGAGTTCAACAGCGCATTTGCAGTGAGCTATCGGACTGTATTTTAAAGACTTCAATGGTCCCGAATCGGCTATTGCAATGCCCTAGTCTCATTGCCTTCCGCTTCATTTGCGGCATCGATTGCGGCACTGGCATGCAAATTGCTGTCTCCTATCACCGCAGGCCGGAAATGCAAGCGGGAGACCGGGAATTAATGAACATTACAGATGGATCTGCATTGCACAACATTTCAAACATCCTCAGTAACCTCCGCTCGATGATCCCCTTGGGAGTGATGGGAATACGGCGCGCAATTGCGCAGCCCCTATCTGTGCCGGCAACAGATCTACTGATTGGTCTGAGCTTTGCGCTTTCCGCGCCCAATGCGGTCCCGGGTATTCCCATCGCTTCGCCTCCTAAGGGCTCGATGCCAGCGTGCTGCGCGCTCAGAGAAGGACTTGGGGATTGCTACAAGCCCAAACAGCCATCCATTTGAGGTTGACCTGTTATGACGCCTTCGTGCCCATCAAATAAGGCTCCAGTGAATCGCGAAGTAAAACCGCACACGGCGGATGCTGTGGATTCCAAAGAGGCTCTTGGCGGGACTCATTCACATGCCTGCAAGGTTGTGGCCGTAACCAGCGGCAAAGGAGGCGTCGGCAAAACCAATGTCGTGGCCAACCTTTCGGTCACCCTTTCGGAATTGGGCAAAAGAGTTGTCGTTTTAGATGCGGATTTCGGATTGGCCAATATCGACGTGCTCCTCGGGCTGACCCCGCGCTATCACCTCGGACACGTGATCTTCGGCAACAAGACGCTTGCGGAAGTCATGATTCCAGGGCCAGAGGGTATACGAATCATTCCCGCCAGTTCCGGCTTGCAGCGGATGTCGGAACTGACCAACGCCCAGCGGAACCGCCTTGTGGACTGCTTTGCGGATTTGGAAACGGACTACTTCATCATCGATACGGCGGCGGGCATTACGCGAAACGTGATTCATTTTCTGCTGTCCGCGCAGGAGGTCATTGTCGTCAGCGCTCCCGAGCCGACGGCGATTGTGGATGCTTATGCGGTCATCAAACTCATTCTGGCAGAAGACCGGAAAAAAGAGATTCAGGTTCTTATTAACTCGGCCGATGGGGCGGAAGAAGCTCAGGATGTCTTCTGCCAGATCAATTCGGTGGTTCGGCGCTTTCTCAATCGGCACATAGGCTACTTCGGGCATGTTGAGCGCGATTTCCACGTGCGCCAGGCTGTTCGATGCCAGATGGCGGTGACCCACCGATTCCCAAACGCCCCGGCGAGCCGCTGCTTCCGCGACCTGGCTCGCCGCATGGTTCAAAGAGATTACCAGTGCTTTCAGACGGGACCATTAGTCTGGCAAAAACTTCTCAACGATTGGGTCAATTGATTCACGGGTGCGGCCCGTACCGGGATGCGAAGAACAATGAGGAATGGCCGTCGAGTCCAACCGAAAGAAAAGCCCTTTAAGCCCGCGTCGGCTATCTCCCGTTCCCAATCCATTCCGGCGACCCGGCAGCTCCGCTCCCCATGTGACTCCGGATCCCGGCGTTTCGGCTCCTTCGACGGAGCAGACCCAGGTTGCTTGAATAGCCTGCAGGATGGCCGTGCAACCGGCCGCCCTGCGCGTGAGGAGACAACAATGCAGAATCTGCTGACTCAGGAAAAAAGACATGCACCGCCTGTCATAATGAATGCCGAAAGAGACGAACTGATTCTGGAACATCTGCCCCAGATCAAATATATCGCCCAGCGCATTTCGACCAAGCTGCCGTCCCATGTCGAGCTGAATGACCTTGTGAGCGCGGGCATTCTGGGGCTGCTGGACGCGATCGAAAAATTCGACCCCAAGCGAGGGGTGAAATTCAAGACCTATGCCGAACTCCGCATCAAGGGCGCCATTCTGGACAGCCTGCGCAATTTGGACTGGGCGCCGCGTTCGCTGCGCAAAAAGAGCAAGGACCTTGAGCGGGTCTACCGGGAGCTGGAGCAGAGCTTCGGCCGACCCGCCACGGACAAGGAAGTCTGCGAGGCGATGAAAATTTCGCTCGAGGAGTTCTACGAGCTGCTGGATCAAATCAAGGGATTGAACTTGGGCAGTTTCCAGGAGCTTTCGGCTCAGGACGATGATAAGAACAGCGAACCGCTCGTGAAGTATGTTCCCGACGCCCCTCATCTGGATCCGTTCTTTATTTTCCACAAGGCCGAAATCAAAGGCATTCTGGGCGGCGCCATTGATGCCCTGCCTAAAAAGGAGCGTCTCGTGGTATCGCTGTACTACTTTGATGAAATGACCATGAAGGAAATTGGAAAAGTTCTGGGCGTGAATGAATCCCGCGTGTCCCAGCTTCACACGAAAGCCATGCTGCGGCTGCGGACCAAGCTCAAAAAAGTGAACCGCTGCCAATAGAGATCGCGGACGAGCATTATGAACAAGGTCCTCTCGCAAGAAGAAATCGACGCGCTCTTTTCGGCCATGTCCCGCGCGGGCATGCGCCTGGGAGCAAAGCCGCGCACCAAGGCGGCGGCGTGCAAAAGGCCGGCAACTGCCGGAAAGCGGAATATTGACATAATCCTCCGCCAGGAGCTTCCTCTCAGCATCTGCTTCCGCAACTCCAGGATGCCGCTGGAGGAAGCGCTAAAACTGGGGATCGGATCCTTTATCCAATTGAATAAATCCATCCACGACCCCGTGACGGTCTGCGTCAACCATAGGCCCATTGCCAAAGGGGAGTTCGTCACGGTTAGCGGCAATCATGGAGTCCGAATCATTGAGGTTGAAAGCGCGACCAAACGGGTTCGGTCTCTGTGGTGAAAGGCAACCGATGAATCAAGCTTCGGATTCTCTCCTCACCCTTTGCCCAATCACTTTCCACCCAAAGCCCGTGGTCCCGATCCTGCCTTTTGCCGGATCGGCAGACGGGCGCCGCTATACCCTTTCCCGCCTATGCCGGAAGCGCTTCGACAGTCAATGCGTAAGCATTCCATACTGCTTGGTGATACCGCAGGATTTCTTCTGCATCAGATTGGGTGAGGGGAGGATTCGGAGCTTGCATTATTCGATCTATAAAAATCAGCTCGAGATTTCCCGGCGTGGCGCCACCGCAACCGAAATTGGCCCGTATCGCCATCGCAAAGCGGTTCGGACACGCAATTCTCTTGCTTCGGTTGGTCGGGTGGCTAACAGCGCAGTTTAAAGGGCTGCGGCCGCGGGGACGATGAGCATAAACGGAGAGGAGTTTTAGGTGCGGCGGGGAGCTCCGGCATAAGCCCTTAAACGGTTGCCGCCGGCGGCCGCAGCGGCTCGAGGTTCTAATGCGATCGAAGCGCACAAAAAGGGGCGGCGGGGGAGCTGAAAAGGATAATTCGGAATTGTCCGTCCTGCGGCGGAAGATCCCCCGTCTTGAGGAGCTGATTCAATCGGCGCCGGATGTCCGGAAGGACAAAATTGAGCAGATCCGGGCGAAACTGCGGAAGGGGACTTATAAAGTGAAGGCGGAAAAGATCGCCGAAAAGATAATGGCAGACAACCTGCTGGATGAGGTTTATCGACGGCGTTCAGGCTGACCGAGGCCTTCAGCCGCGTGACATAACAAGGGCTTCGCTGTTTGAGGGGGGTGCCAAGGATCAAGAATAATCAAGCATCTCTGATAATTTCGAGATGCCCCGGCCTCAGGAATCGAACCAATGGATGATCGAATCCGGAATCTCCTGCAAATCATCGGCCAGGAAATCATGCTCTATCGCGATCTTACCGAGCACGCGCGCAAAAAAGCCGCCCTGCTTTTTGCCGGCAAGGCCGAGGCGGTTCGGGAACACAAAATAATCGAAGAAAGATTCAACCGCAGGCTGCGCAATCTGGAAAACGAAATGGTTCATCTGGTGCGCGATCTGTGCCGGACCTTCGGGATCCCACACGAAGAATTTACCCTTCTGAAGCTGGCCGATAATCTGGAACAATCGCTCGCTCTGGAAATCAGACGCCGGACCGCGCTTTTCTGAATATTGTACGGCAGCTCAAGTCGGTCAGCCAGCGCAACATCAGGCTGATTGAAAAACCCTTTGTTTCTCCACTGCGGCCGGAGTTTTCCCAGAGAGCCTGAGGATCAAGGGCGCATAAATGAAAGTTACCAACATTCTAATCGGCGAAAGAGTTATCGGGCCCGGATGCGGAGTCTTTGTCGTCGCGGAAATCGGAACCAACCACAACGGGAGCGTGAATCAGGCGATGAAACTCATCGATGCGGCCGCGGAGGCTGGGGCGGAGGCCGTAAAATTCCAAAGCTTCCGCGCGGATCGCTTGCTGATCGCTTCCCAGGATCGAAACGTCCGGCGGGCGGACGGCTCCGAGTCCGACTACCAGCGGCTTAAACGCTGCGAACTGAGTTGGGAGAATCAGGCGAAACTTAAAAAACATGCGGACCAGCGCGGTGTCTTATTCTTCTCCACTCCCTTTGATGAAGATAGCGCCGATTTCCTCGATTCGCTGGGAGTGCCGGTGTTCAAGATCGCATCCTCCGACATCAACCATGTGCCGCTGCTGCAGCACGTCGCATCCAAGGGCAAGCCGATTCTCCTCTCCACGGGAATGTCGTACCTGAACGAGGTGGCTGACGCGATCTGGAATCTCAGGTCGGGGGGGGCGGTGGAGATTGTGCTGATGCATTGTGTTTCATCCTATCCGGCCGCCCCGAAACAAATGAACCTGCGCGCTCTGCAGACCCTGCAATCTCATTTTGAGCTGCCGGCCGGCCTCTCGGATCACAGCGAAGGAATTCAGATTGCGCTCGCGGCCGCAGCGCTCGGCGCCGTGGTCCTTGAAAAGCATTTTACTTGGGACAAAGGAGCCTTGGGTCCCGATCATAAGGCCAGCATTGACCCCGGCGAACTGAAACTGCTGATCCGGAACTTGAGGGATGTCGAAGCCGGCCTGGGGGACGGAAGAAAGAAACCCGCCGAAGCGGAGGAGGAATGCCGTTTTTTCAGCAGGCGCAGCATTGTTTCCGCCGTCGATATAAGAGCCCATGAGTTGATCGCACCCTGGATGTTGACTTTCAAGCGGCCCGCCAGCGGCTTGGAGCCGCGACACTGGGAAAAATTGATCGGGATGAAAGCCCGAAGGAATATCAGCAAGGACACCATTTTGCAATGGGAAGACCTGGCGCCCTCGCTGTCCCTGGAAGATGACCTGGAATTTCCCCAATTGGAAGAGGGCGTGAGATCCGGCGGGAGACATTCATAGAATTGACGGCTTGCGATGGATGAATGCAGTTCACCAAATCGCCAACCGTAAATTGTCACCGCTGCCATACGTAGGCGCCGAATTCCTTCCGGATTTTGAATCCCAAACGTTGATACCATTCGAAAGCCCGGCGGTTTGCCGCGGTCACCGTCAAGCCGGCCGTTTGGATGCCCAAGGTTTTTAGGGCCGCCAAAGCCCGGCCTATGAGCGCATTCCCGAGTCCCAGACCCTGCCGGGAGGGAACTACCGCGATCTGCGGAATCATTCCGGCGGCTTCGCTGATACGGCAGGAAATTACAAAGCCGTGGAGACAGCGGTGTTCGTCCCAAGCCATAAAGGAGGCTTCGGGCATAAACAGGCCGCAGCCGGGATTGTCCAATAGACTGCGGAGGTAGGTTTCGCACCCTTCCTTGGTGCAGTAGTCCTGACATAGGAGGGCATCGACCTGGTTCCAATAACTCAGCGAAGTCATTTCAGCCGCCCGGGATAGGGCGGCCGGGTTCCACCGGGTAATGGTTGCGGAGAAAAGGACCGGTTCCGGTCTGCGGCTGAGATCCGATTCCATGTAGTAACGGGGATAGTGAGAAAAATTCTGACGCATAAAAGCTTCGGTGTGACTCACATTATTGAACGGCATGATTTGAGCTTCTATTCGATTAATGCCCGGTGAATTCTGAAGGCTTGAGGCGGTAAGAGAAACGATTTCCTCGACCGCCTGCTGGGAGCGGCTTGTGCTGGAAGCATAGATGGCTCCGCTGGTCGATGAGTGCGACGAATCCGGGCAAAAGCCTCTGATTCAGGAAGGAGGCCAGTATCCGCCGAATTGGAGAATAGTCCCAAGACAGTTCGGACATCCAGGTCTTTTCCTCATCTTCCAGGAGCGGCAGAAGGAGCGCCTCGTCGAATTGGCTTAAGGGGAGATATTGGATATCCGACATAGCGCGCCGAAGCAGTCAATTTGTTGCTGCGATTGGTTCAGGGCATCTCCTGTTACCAGCGCTTCCAGAGTTATCTTGGAGCTTTTCTCGATATCACGCAAGGCTTGATTCAGCTCGGCGGCTGACCTTGAGTTCGGCTCTTGGCGGCCGCGGCGTTTTCAAAGTGCGCCCAGAATTTCGGCTTTTTTGTTGCGAATTTTTTCGATGACCCTGAGATGTTGGGCGCGCATCAGGTCCTGGACCTGTTTGAGATTTTGCGATTCGCGGACGCCGGGCGGATACGCGGACCTGGTGGAAAACACAACGCGCCCGTTGCAAAAAACCTGAGTGACGATGCTCATCGCGGGCGAACTCATGTTTTCGGTTTGCACATGGAGCTGTCTGCCCATGAAATCCAGGTTGTCGTTTAATCCCATCGCGGACAGCGCGGAAGCGGAATGGCTGCGCCCGCCGGGATCCTGTCTGCAGTTTACCGCTATTTCCGCTTCCCGTTTTTTTTGCGGCATGCCGCCTCTCCGTCCGGGTTGAGTCTTTCCAGTTATCGGCAGATCAACCAAGGATCTTTACTCGGACCCACGGCAGAGAAAGCGATATTAATGAGCAGAGGATCATCGGGATGGTTTTCACCGCAAGCCTTCGGCAAGGTTTTTTCCGGGGAGCTCTCCTATTGCGAGGGCCCCAGCGAAAGCTAAGGAGCCTGGGGTTCAGGAAAGAGGAAGGGATGAAAAATCGTGGATTGCAGGAATCGCCAGACATACCGGGGCCGGAGGTGATAAGAAACGTAAGCGAATTCGCGCAGTTTGTGGAGTTCCTCCGGACAGATCGCAGGATGGCGATAGACGCTCGTCCATCCGTTGAAGCGCTCCCAATCCGGCTCGAAAATGGCGTGTCTGACCGATTCGTAAAAGCGAGTGCCGGGATATGGAGTGGTCACCGTAAATTGAATGGCGAAGGTGTTCAATTTTTTTGCGTAACGGATGGTTTCCCGGATCCCGTCGACGGTATCGTTGGGAAGACCCAAAGTGTAATTGGCGATAACGCGGATCCCCAGCTTGTGGCAGTGCTCGATGATTCTTTCCTGCTGAATTTTCGAAATCGCCTTGCGTCCGTTCTCCTGCAACAGCCGGTGATTGGAGGATTCCACTCCTACTTCAATACTCCGCAACCCCGCCCGGTACAATAACTGAATCAGTTCGGGGTCCAGGCGGTCCGTACGGGCTTCCATGCTCCACCGCACGTTGAGGTGGTAACGCAGAAGGAGGTCTGCGAATTTATGCGCCCGCTTTTTGTCAAAGGTGAGATTGGGGTCGCGGAACGAAATGCCGTGAATCTTATATTTCCCCACAAGGTGGCGGATTTCATCGACGATGCTCTCGGGCGTACGCACCCGATATTTTGCGTTCACCAGATAGGGACAGTAGTTGCACGTATAGGGGCAACCGCGGCTCCCCAGCATGGGAAGCGTAGCCCCTCTATTCGTAATGATCTGATATCGAAACCGCTTGATATCGAATTGATCCCATCTGGGATAGGGAAGTCCGTCAAGGTTCGCGACGAAACCTGCAGAGACAATGCCTTCCGGGATTTCTCCCCGGGCCAGCGCGGGGGCGAGATTCTCGATTTCCTCCCTGACTACAAAATCAGCCGCGCCGGAGAAAAACTCGGGCACGGCGGAAGCGAAGGTGCCGAAGTAACCCACCTTGGATCCGAAGCGGCGCTTTGCTTCCAACCCAGCTTCCCGCTCCAGGCGGCAGTCCACGATGGAGGACGCGATAAGATATAGATCCGCCGGCACGAGCTGATCTGCGCGGCGCACATCCAGAACCTTTACGGATGCGCCGTGAGCCGAAAGGATCGAGTCCAAATAGGCGAGCGTGATATTAGGAATCGCCGCGATCCGTCTCTTGGCGATTTCCAAGAGCTTCGCGAAGGGAGAGTTGCCCACCGTGAATACCGTACCAAATCCACCGGCGACATCTTTCAGGGTGCAATTTTTTTGGCGGCTGGCGCTCAGTACGACGATCTTCACCGAGGTTCATCTTCCTCTAATGCGGCATAAACCCTGTATGCGATACAAAGCGCTATAAATAGTTGCGCATAGAGATGACCCCAACGGAGTCGAATAACAGAGCCCAAGGTTGGCCGCGTTGTTGGCGGCCCAGCCTGGGATAAAATCTGTGATCCGCTGCCCCCTCAGGCCAGAGAGCCTGAAACAGGAAACAACATCAATGCGCATGAATTATTATCACTCAGCATAGCAATTCAATGCGAGTCATCAGAATGCACAATTATAGCAACAGCATATTTAAAAGCAAGAAATCGGGCGGTTAGGATTCTTGGCGCCGGCCCGCGGGATATCCGAAGGCAGGGAACAAAGTAAGTTTTAATCCGCATTTCTCACAAGGTTTCGTAGCGGGGCGTCGCAGACGGGTGTGGATACAAGGCGCGGGACATGTGGGGCGGGTCTCCAGACCCGCCCAGGACGGCTCTGGAGAGCCGTCCTCACGGGCAGCGAAATGCAACGGTCATGCCCGGATGTGCCGCCCCAGCAAAAACCTTGCGAGAAATGCGGATTAAGTCTTTGGGAATAAGAACCCGGGAAAATGGCATAATGCGGGTGACGGCCGGCGCCGGCGGTCAAAGGATGATCATGAGCATACGGGAATTCATCGCCCTCGGTACCAGCAGCCAGGCGCCGACGCGCGAACGGAACCATAATGCTTATCTGCTGCGGTGGGGCGGCGAAGGTTTTTTGCTCGATCCCGGGGAGGGAACGCAGCGCCAGCTCACCCTGGCAGGCATCGCGGCAAGCTCCATCCACCACATATGCATCACACATTTCCATGGAGACCACTGTCTGGGGCTGGCCGGCATCGTTCAAAGGCTTTCCCTGGACCGCTGTGATCATCCGGTGCATGTTTATTATCCCGAAACCGGGCAGGTGTTTTTTGAACGGCTGTGCGGCGGGTCCATTTATCTTCCGCAAACCGAATTGGTTCCGCATCCCGTCAGGACGCAATCTGCAGGGATGATTGAGTTGTACCGGACAGAGGCCTACACGCTTAAGGCGCACCCTCTGGAACACTCGGTTCCCACCATCGGGTTCAGGCTTGAGGAAACCTCGGGGCTAAAATTCGTGCCCGAAAAACTGGATCTCGCGGGTGTTCGCGGGCCCATGGTCGGAGAATTGCGGCGCAATGGGTGGGTCCAGGCCGGCGGGCGCATTGTCCGCATAGAGGAAGTAACCCTTCATCGCGCAGGAAGCGTTTTTGCTTTCGTGATGGATACGCGGCCGTGCCCGGGTGTTACTGCTTTGGCTGAGGACGCGGATCTTCTGGTCGCAGAGGCAACCTATACGTCCGAACAGCGGGATCTGGCCGAATTTTACTATCATTTAACCGCCGCGGATGCCGCGCGTGCCGCCCGGAATTCCGGCGCTCGCAAATTGGCGCTAACGCACTTCTCGCAACGCTATCTGACTATAGACCAGCATCTGGCTGAAGCCCGTGAGATATTCGATAATGTAATCGCACTCAACGATTTGGATCATACCGGCATTCCGCGCCGCTCCTGAAGAACTCCCAGAGCCGTGGGCACAAACCATTTGAGTTTTGGCGCTTCATTTGGTAGCTTAAATTCCGAAACCTTCGCTTGTCCGGGGGTTGGGCAAACTGCATTTGACGATGAAGGAACATAGCAATTCCGCGGCCGATACTGAGGCTCGGAGATCCAAATTGGTGCTCGCGCTCAAATCCTGGTTCCGGGATATTCTTCTTGCCGTTGCCATTGCGATTTTCATCGTGATTTTTGTGATCCAGCCGGTTAAGGTTGAAGGCACTAGCATGCAGCCGCAGCTCGCGGATCAGGAGAGGATTTTTGTCAATCGGTTTGTCTATCGGTTCCGGGACATTCAGCGGGGAGATGTTATCGTTTTCTGGTACCCTAAGGACCGAAGCAAGTCCTTCATTAAGAGAGTCCTGGGCATCCCGGGCGACGATATTGAGATACGAAATGGCGCGGTTTTCGTAAACGGTGTCCGGGTGAATGAGCCCTATTTGAAGCCGGAATTTCGAGACAACAAGACATTCCAAAAAGTGAGTGTTCCCGGCGGCCAATATTTTGTATTGGGGGATCACCGCAATGCCAGCAATGACAGCCGCAGTTGGGGTTTTGTGGCGAAGACGCTGATATATGGGAAAGCGGTCTTCAGCTACTGGCCTTTTACCCATATGGGCCTGGTAAGGTAACGGGAGTTGTGACGCGGACGGATTAAGTTCCGGTTTGACTGCAGCTGCGAAAAGCCTGCGCTTTCCCACCCGCATATATCCTGATCAAAATGAAAGCGATTCTTGCACTGGAAGATGGCCGTATGTTTGCGGGACGGGCCTTTGGGCATCCCGGGGAGACCGCAGGCGAGGTGGTGTTCAATACATCAATGTGCGGATATCAGGAAATACTTACGGATCCCTCATATGCGGGTCAGATCGTCGTGATGACGTATCCCCACATCGGAAATTACGGAACCAACGAAAAGGATGAGGAATCGCAGCGGCCTTATGCCGAGGGATTCGTGGCGCGGGAATTCAGCTCCATCTCTTCGAATTGGCGATCCAGCGAAGAGCTTGAATCTTATTTGAAGCGGCACAAAATCGTGGCCATTTGCGGAGTGGACACCCGGGCGCTAGTCCGGCACATCCGCAGCCTGGGCGCCATGCGCGGAGTCATCAGCTCGGTGGATGCGGATCCTGATCGGCTGATGGAAAAGGCGCGGTCCGCCCGCAGCATGCTTGGATGCGATCTTGCTTCGTGGGTAACCTGCAAAGATCCGTATGCCATCGCCGCTCCTCCAAGGGATCCCGCAGAGGAAAAATTCCGGGTCATTGCCTATGACTATGGGATCAAGCGGAACATTCTGAACAACCTGCTTCGGATCGGCTGCGATCTGCTGGTGGTCCCGGCGTCCACTTCCGCTGAGGAAGTGCTTTCCCTCAGTCCGGACGGCGTCTTCCTCTCAAACGGCCCTGGTGACCCCGAGCCGCTGGGATACGCGGTTGCCAACATCCGCAAATTGCTGGGCCGGGTGCCCGTTTTCGGAATCTGCCTGGGGCACCAGTTGATGGGGCTGGCATTCGGGGGGAAAACCTATAAGTTAAAATTCGGCCATCGGGGAGGCAATCAGCCCGTCAAGAATCTGCTCACCGGCAAAGTGGAGATTACCGCGCAGAATCACGGCTTCGCGGTTGATCCTGACTCGCTCAATTCGAACGAAGTCGCGTGCACGCACATGAATCTGAACGATCAGACACTCGAGGGGATCAGGCACCGCAACCTGCCGGCCTTTTCCGTGCAGTACCATCCCGAGGCTTCTCCCGGGCCCCATGACTCGCATTACCTGTTCGATCAATTTAAGCGCCTCATGCTGAAGTTTCGGAAATACCAATGCCCAAGCGAACCGATCTAAAAAAGATCCTGATTATCGGGTCCGGCCCAATTGTCATAGGCCAGGCATGTGAATTCGACTATTCGGGCACCCAGGCCTGCAAGGCCCTTAAGAGTGAGGGTTTCAAGGTAGTTCTGGTGAACTCCAATCCCGCCACAATCATGACGGATCCTGAATTGGCGGACCGGACCTATATCGAGCCCCTGACTCCAGAATCCGTCAGCGCCATTATTGCCCGAGAGCGGCCTGATGCTTTGCTGCCCACCGTCGGAGGTCAGACGGGCCTCAATGTTTCCGTCGAGCTGGCTAAGTCCGGCGTGCTCGATCATTACGGAGTGGAAATGATCGGGGCAAAGCTGCGCGCCGTTGAGATCGCCGAAGACCGCCGGCTCTTCAAAGACGCCATGACCGAAATCGGCTTGCAGTCTGCCCGATCGCAGATCGTGAAGAACATGGCTGAGGCGAAGGAATGCCTTTCGGCGATCGGCCTTCCGGCAATCATCCGGCCGAGCTTCACTTTGGGCGGCTTCGGCGGCGGGACCGCCTTCAATACCGAAGAGTACGAGTTCATCGTCAGCCGGGGTCTGGACATTTCCCCCGTGCACGAGGTGCTGGTTGAACAGTCGCTCATCGGGTGGAAAGAGTTTGAGTTGGAAGTCATGAGAGATCTCGCGGACAATGTCGTCATTATTTGCCCGATCGAAAACTTCGATCCCATGGGAGTCCACACGGGAGATTCCATCACCGTGGCTCCGGCCCAGACGCTGAGCGACAAGGAATATCAGCAGATGAGGGACGCGGCCATCCGCATTATCCGCAAGGTAGGCGTGGAAACCGGCGGATCCAATATCCAGTTCGCCGTGAATCCGGAGAACGGGGACCTGGTTGTGATCGAAATGAATCCCCGGGTTTCGAGAAGCTCCGCCCTGGCTTCCAAAGCCACCGGTTTCCCGATCGCGAAAATTGCCGCCAAGCTGGCCGTGGGTCTGGCGCTGGATGAAATCCCGAACGACATCACCAAGAAGACTCCCGCGTCCTTCGAACCCACGATCGACTATGTCGTTGTAAAGATCCCGAAGTGGAATTTTGAAAAGTTCAAGGAGGCGGATCCGACACTGGGCATTCAGATGAAATCGGTGGGAGAGGTTATGGCGATCGGGCGCACATTCAAGGAAGCTTTCCTGAAAGCGACGCGCTCTCTGGAGAAAGGGAAAACCCTGACCTCGGAAAAGGTCTTTCCGAAAAACCTGGACCATTTCCTGGTGACGCCCATGCCGGAACGGATGGCGTACCTCCACTACGCCCTTTGCGCGGATTGGCCGCTCGAGGAAATCCACCGGCGCACCAAAATCGACCCTTGGTTTTTAAACCAGCTCAAAGAGATTGTGGATATGGGAAAAAGGCTTCAGGAGCATACGCGGGCGGATTTGCCGCCGGAGCTTCTGCGGGAGTGCAAGCGCCAGGGGTTTTCCGATCAGAGTATCGCCGAGTTGCTGAGGCCGGCCGGGGGAAACGGCGTTTCCGAGATTCAGGTCCGGCAACTGCGCCGGGAAGCGGGGATCCGTCCGGTTTATAAGAGAGTGGACACTTGCGCGGCCGAATTTGAATCGCATACTCCCTATCTCTATTCAACCTACGAAAGTGAATGCGAAGCCAATCCCACGGCGGCAAAAAAAATCATGGTGCTGGGAAGCGGCCCCAACCGCATCGGACAGGGAATCGAGTTTGACTACTGCTGCTGCCATGCGGCATTCGCCCTCAAGGAAGCAGGCTACGAAACCATCATGGTGAACTGCAATCCGGAGACGGTGTCGACCGATTACGATACTTCGGATCGGCTGTATTTCGAGCCTCTGACCTTCGAGGACGTAATGGAAATCGTGGAGGTCGAGAAACCAGACGGCGTGATCGTGCAGTTCGGAGGACAGACCCCCCTGAACCTTGCGCTCAGGCTTCAAAGGGCCGGAGTCCCTATCATCGGCACTGCGCCCGAAAGCATCGATCTGGCGGAGGACCGCAAGCGCTTCGGCCGACTGCTGCAGGACCTCAAAATCCCGCAGCCGCAAAACGGCACCGCTCTCTGTCCGGAAGAAGCGCGCGAGGTCGCCGCCGCCATAGGCTATCCCGTGCTGGTCCGGCCTTCCTATGTCCTCGGCGGCCGCGCCATGTCGATCGTTTACGATGAAGCTTCGCTGGACGACTATATGAGGACGGCGGTCGAGGCTTCGCCGGAACATCCCGTGCTGATCGATAGATTCCTCGAAAGCGCCTTTGAGTATGATGTGGATGCCCTGTGCGACGGAGATCAGGTGGTGATTGCGGGAGTTATGGAGCATATTGAGGAAGCCGGCATTCACAGCGGCGACAGCACCTGCGTTCTGCCGCCCGTGATGATCGATCATGTGCTGCTGGAGCGCATGAAGCAATATGCCAGAAGGCTGGGCCGGGAGCTTAAGGTCGTCGGCCTGATGAATATCCAGTTCGCAATCCAGAAGGAAACTGTCTTCGTTCTGGAAGTAAACCCCAGAGCTTCACGTACCGTACCCTATGTCAGCAAGGCTACCGGGATCCCGCTGGCGAAAATAGCCGCCCGCCTTATGACCGGCGAAAAACTCAGGGATTTGGGATTTGTCGAAGACCTGCGGGTTCGGCATTGCTTCGTAAAGTCTCCCGTTTTCCCATTCAACAAGTTTCCCGGCGTCGACACGGTTCTCGGCCCTGAAATGAAATCCACCGGCGAAGTGATGGGAGTGGCGGATGGCTTTGGCATTGCCTTCGCTAAGGCGCAGCTTTCGGCGGGACTCCGGTTGCCGCGGGAGGGAACCGTGTTTGTCAGCGTCAACGATCGCGACAAGCCCGGCCTCCTTCCGATCGCAAAGGATTTGCAGTCTCTCGGCTTCCGCCTGTTGGCGACGGGCGGGACCCAGCAGTTTCTCGAACGCAACGGCGTGCAATCGGAGCGCGTTTTCAAAGCCGGGGAGGGCCGGCCTAACATCATCGACCTGATCAAAAGCAGGAAAATTGATTTGATTATCAATACGCCGTGGGGAGAGCGGTCGCGCCATGAAGGGAGAGCGATTCGGCGCGCGGCCATCCAGCACACAATTGCCGGCATCACAACTTTGTCCGGGGCCGCGGCCGCCGCCAACGCCATCCGGACGCTGCGCCGGGAGAACTTCACGGTGCAGAGCCTCCAGGAATATCACCACGCGGAAGAATCTCAGCGGACCTGGCTTTACGTCAAAGGATAGCTCCGCCGCTGCTTGGCTTTTGAATGATCTTTGGAAGCGGGCTTTTCGTCTCCGGGCATGCCTAGGACCGGAAACAGATCAAAGACCTGGTCCTTGTCTATCAGGTGGACCCCCTCCGCATGAAGGCGGATGAAATGAGTACAGTATTTACGGTTGTCGCCGCCCGCGCAGGAATCGATGCAAAAAAGATCCGTGTCCGTGCAATTGACACATTCGCCCAGGGAAACACAAACTTTGGGAACGATGATTTTGCATGTGTTGCAGAGGACGAAAGGATTTTGGCTGGCGACGTAATATTTGCATTCAGCCGGACTCCGGCCGTTTTCAACAAAGCCGTGAATACGGCATCCCATAAAAATGTGAGGATGTCCACCATGATCGGCTTCGATCTCTTCCAGGCTTTCATCAATCCAGTTGATACAGTTCTTGCAATGGATCATGGCAATCGGTCTCGCAGGCCGGCTGGGGGATTTCCTTTTAAAAAAGCTTACCGCACTTCGGCAGCAGGCGTTGGCATCAAGCCGAGCAGGCCGGCAAATTCCTTTCTTGCCTGCAGGGCGGCGAAATCGGAGTCGTTTTTGGCGTATATCCGGCTGTCTTCATTCAGCGCGATGGCCTTTTTCAGATTGTCGAGAGCTCCGTCCAGATCTCCTTTCATCGCCAGGGAAGCGGCGGCCGAGTAATAAACATAGTCCGCCTCCGGGTGGTTCTCAAGCGACCGGCGGAAATAGGAAATTGCTTCTTCATAGTTGCCCTTGTTGTGTTCCAAGACTCCCAGGGCGTAAAGCTGGTCGGTCGGAATCGGCGGTCTTTTCCGGGCGGCTTCCTCGCGGTCGCAGATCCGTATATATGTACGGGCGCGCGCAACGATTTCGGTTTCCGAAGAATACGATTCCAATAGAGTCTTCAATTCCGCGCGCGCTTTCTTGAAGTCCTTTTTATAAATGTGCCCGATTCCCTTTTCCATGAGAGCAAGGGCGGCAGCGGTAGTCTTGGTATGCCGCAACAGCCGGGGTGGCGAGCCGAGGGAGGGTGGCGCCGCCCTCCGCGTTTCCGCTTTTCGCGATTGCATTCCCAGGGATGAACTTCCCTTGCGAACCGGATGTTGAACCGATTTCTGTGTTTTCGCCCTGCGCTTGGCGGTACTCCCGGCTTTCCTGGTCTTGGGAGATGCCCGGTTCCTGTCCCTGCGGGAAGGTTTAAAAGCCGGTTTCGAGCTGCGTTTCTTGGCGGCGCGAGCAGCCGAAATGGATTTTTCTTTTTTCGTTTTTTTCCTCGCCGACGCTCTTGCCACCAATGCCCTATAAATGTCTAAAGGTGAATAATTTGTCCGCGCTGCCGCGGCGGACCCAAATTTTGACGTTATTATTAGGAAAATTCAGACGATAAGTCAAGGGCAAGATCTTGTGGAGCTTGATATTCGGTTTTTGTGCTTCGCGCCAGGGTTGCTTGAGACGCGGGAAAATCCAAAAATAAAAGGGTTTCGGAATCCTCCGGTTGGATTACATTTCAATGATGGTTCGAATGTTCCATCAAGCAATTGTTTGAGTGATTGTTGAGACGTGAGCTTAAATAACTTCAACCTGCAGGAGCGGGAGTCCCGGCGGATCAAAGCAATTCTGGCCAGACTACATAAGGAATTGCGGGCTGAACTGGTTCTTCTGATCAGCCGGAACGGCCAACCGGTGGTGATAACGGGAACCGACAAGAACACCGATTGCACGGCGCTCGCATCCCTTGCGGCCGCGAACTTGGCGGCAACCGACGGCTTGGCGAACGTGGTCGGCGAAAAGGAGTTTTCCGTTCTGGTCCACCAGGGGCGCCGGCACAGCTTGTTCATCTCCGATCTGCTCAAACGGTTTTCATTGGTTGTAGTCTTTGACGCAACGGCATCGTTGGGTCTGGTGCGCTATAGGTGCAAGCGCACCGGCTTCCTGCTGGAAGATGTGATCCGGAGCTTTCAACAGGGTGCGGAAAAAGCGAAAGCAGTGCCGGATTATCCCGACTTCAGTGATGAAGAGCTCGAGGAACTGCTGGGGAATATTGGACCTTAATCTCTAATTGAATCAAGGAATTAGCGGTGACGTTCATAAACTATGTAGCCCGGGAAATCAACTGCAAGATCGTGTATTACGGGCCCGGTTTGGGAGGCAAGACTACCAACCTCCAGTATGTCTACCGGATCACGAGCCCTGAGAATAAGGGCAAGCTCATCTCTCTGGCGACCGAAACGGAGCGGACCCTGTTTTTTGATTTCCTCCCTATCGATCTCGGGCAGATACGCGGATTCCGCACCCGCTTCCATCTCTACACCGTGCCCGGCCAGGTTTTTTATGACTCCAGCCGCAAGCTTATTCTCAAAGGGGTTGATGGCGTGGTTTTTGTGGCCGATTCCCAGGAAGAGCGGATGGACGCCAACTTGGAGTCGCTCTCGAATCTTGCCCAGAATCTTAAGGAACAGGGATTCGACTTGGGCAGCATTCCTTATGTGCTCCAGCTGAACAAACGGGACCTGCCGAGCGCAATGCCGGCCAAAGAGTTACAGCAGCAGTTGTTGGTAAGAGGGGAACCGGTTTTCGAGGCCATTGCCACCCAGGGTGTCGGTGTCCTGGACACTCTCAAGGCCGTAGCGCGGCAGGTGCTTGTGGAACTAAGGAAGAGCGCGTGACCGGCCCTATTCTTTCGCGGAACAGCGGCGGAGCCTGTCCATGATCGCAACGCCCAATCCCACTTCCGGCACGGGCCTCGCGATGATCCGGTCTAATCCCAAGTCGTCTAGCCGCCGAAGGGCTCGGAAAAGGTTCGCGGCCGCCTCCCGCAGGTCTCCCGATGGCGAGAGAACCTCCACGGCGGCGAATTTGTTGGGACCGGCGGGGGGCATAAAGCTAAGCAAACCCACTTGTTCGGAAGTTTTCACTTCATCGGGAGCTTCATCGGCAATTTCGAGCCGGGTCTGGGTGGCATAGTGTCGCTTAAACTGTCCCGGAGACTGGGGCCGCGCCGATGCATCGGTGGAATAATCAATCTTGCCCAAAATCAGTTCGAGCACCTCGATCGCCACGCCGCCCGCACGCAGAATAAGAGGCTTTTTGCCCGCCAGGGATAGTACCGTGGACTCCACGCCGATTTGACAGGGGCCTCCGTCAAGAATCAAGTCTATTTTGTCGGCAAGCTGTGCCGCCACGTGACCGGCTTCGGTCGGACTGACATATCCGAACAGGTTCGCGCTCGGTGCCGCAATGCCGCAGCCTGCCGCCTTTATCAGTGCCAGAGCGACCGGATGGGCGGGAATGCGGATTGCTACCGTCTCCAATCCACCGGTAACAATCGGAGGAACGGTATCGAGTTTGGGAACCACCAGCGTCAGCGGGCCGGGCCAGAATTTGCGCGTGAGACCTTCCGCGAATTTCGGAATGATCCCGTATCTCTTGGCTGATTCCTCATCCGCCACATGGACAATGATCGGGTCGATTCGAGGACGGGCTTTGACTTCATAGATTCGGGCGACCGCCAGGGGATTGCCGGCATCACCGCCCAGTCCATAAACCGTCTCGGTCGGAAAAGCTACCAGCCCTCCCGTCCGGATAATCTCCGCCGCCCTTTCGATGGCACCGGTATCAAAAGCGTTAATGATTTGTGCATTCGGCACGATTTCTCTCCGCCCGGAAAGGAAATGTTCCGCCAGAAAAAGCGCAAAAGCAACCGCAATCCCCGGCCGCCCAATTGCCGGGCCTTCACCCGCACAGGAACCGCAACGGGAAACAAACCGCTGCGATTCGCGGGATTCATGGTAATCTTGGCATTTTGATGGATGCGAACAATTCAATTTAATCCCTTTGTCAGAATCATGATCAAACTGCCCGATAGGTTTGTGAAACCGGCCTGGTATGCGCTTTATACGCGCAGCCGTTTCGAGAAAAAGATGCTGGGCGAATTGACCGACCGGAGCATTGAAGTCTTTTTGCCCATGCGCGAAATCCTCAGCCGGTGGAAAGATCGTAAAAAGCGGATCTGGATCCCACTGTTTCCCGGGTACATATTTATCAACCATGTGGATACTCCGGAGAACCGGTTCAAGATTCTGAATATTCCGGGAGCGGTGAGATTTGTCGGGCATGAGGGGTACGCCGATCCGATACCGGAAGAACAAATCCAGAATGTGCGAAGATTCCTGGAATCCAGTATTGCCGTCGATCCGTATCCTTACATCAAAGTGGGGACCCGCGTTGAGGTTATCGCAGGGCCGCTGAAGGGGATCCAGGGTATCCTGGTCGAGAAGCGGGGAAGATTCCGTTTTGTCATTCAAGTTGATTTAATCCGGCAGGCCATATCCGTGGGAATTGATTCCTCAGATGTGCGTCCCGTCTGAAGCTGCAAAATGTCGGACAGGCCGGACGAGCGGGCGTGAGATGGTTCCGCCGCCTGCCGTCAGGTGGGCGAAATCAGGCGAAAATCCGTGAACAACGAACGTACTCTGGTCCGGGTCCTTGAAAATTACTATCGCCGCGAATCGGAAACAGCATTCGTTTACCGGCGCGGCTATCGGAACCTGCGCTGGTCTTATCGCCGGGTCGCCGAGTCGGCATACCAGCTGGCCAGGGAACTGCGGAAGCGCTGCATCGGGCGCGGGGATCGGGTGTTTTTATGGGGTGAAGATTGCGCGGAATGGGTCGCCGGCTTCTTCGGTTGCGTCCTGGCCGGCGCCGTAGTCGTGCCCATGGACCGCGGCGCGTCTTTGGAGTTTGCGCGCCGCGTGGCCACGCAAGTGGATGCGCAGCTATGCCTATGCTCCCGCGGCCAGCCGAGAATCGACCCGGCTCTGCCCGAGCTGGCTTTCGAAAACCTGCCTGATTTGCTGGCCTGCCATTCGCGCGAGCCTTTTTCAACGCCGGGCATCGCAAGTCAGGATACCGTTGAAATCGTGTTCACTTCAGGGACAACGGCGGATCCGAAAGGAGTTGTGCTCTCGCACAAGAACATCCTCACCAACCTTGAGCCGCTGGAAAAGGAAATAGGCAAATACCTCAAATACGAGCGCATCTTTCATCCGCTGCGGTTTCTGAACCTTCTGCCTCTCAGCCACGTGTTCGGCCAGTTTCTGGGGCTCTTCATTCCGCAGATACTGGGCGGCACCGTCGTCTTCCACGATACTCTCAACCCTTCGGAAATCATCCGGACCATAAAGCGCGAACGGATTTCCGTGCTGGTGACGGTTCCCCGCATCCTGGAGAGCCTCCGCGACAAAATCGAGCGCGATCTGGAATCGGGAAACCGGCTGGAGCGGTTCCGCAGGAATTTCGCGGCGGCGCAAGGCGAGCATTTTGTCAAGCGCTGGTGGCGCTTCCGGCATTTGCATCGCCGGTTCGGCTGGAAATTCTGGGCGTTTATTTCAGGCGGAGCCAGTCTCAGCGCGGAGACGGAGCAGTTCTGGGGGCGCCTGGGGTATGCTGTTATCCAGGGCTACGGCCTAACGGAAACAACCTCCCTGGTCAGCATCAATCACCCCTTGAAGCTCGGGCAGG
This sequence comes from Acidobacteriota bacterium, assembly GCA_037441325.1. Taxonomy (GTDB): domain Bacteria; phylum Acidobacteriota; class UBA6911; order UBA6911; family UBA6911; genus UBA6911. Next base: position 20,695 of record JBBISO010000013.1, read on the forward strand.
GATCCATCGGAAAGGTGCTGCCCGGGCGTGAGGTCAAGCTTGCGGCGGACGGCGAGATTCTCGTGCGCGGCGAAAGCATCGCGAAAAGCTATTACCAGGGAAGCGAAATGAAGCCTGTGTTGGGAGAGGAAGGATGGTTCCACACGGGCGACATGGGCGCTCTGGATGAAAGCGGCAACCTCTATTTTAAAGGCCGCCGGAAGAACGTGATTGTAAGTCCTGAAGGGATGAACATCTATCCCGAGGACATAGAGGCTGCGCTGCGGCGGCAGCCCGAAATCCGCGATTGCGTCGTCCTGGGCCTGGAGCGAGACGGAAACGCAGAAGTTTGCGCCGTCTTGATCATGCAGGCCAGAAATCAGGATCCGGAGCCGGCGATCAAGCGCGCCAATGAATCCCTTGCCGAATACCAATATATACGGCGGTGGCTGGTCTGGCCGGAAGAGGATTTTCCCCGCACCCCCACGCAGAAACCTCAAGTCCGGATGATTCAGGAGCTTGTGCATTCACGGTTGGAGCGGGCCGCGGAAGATTCCGCGGGCGCGGAAACACTGGCCAAACTGATCACCCGCATCACCGGGCGGAAGGTTGAGAAAATTTCACCGCAGAGCAATCTGGCAAAGGACCTCAGCCTGAGCTCCATCGAAAGAGTGGAATTGCTCAGCGCCCTTGAGGACAGATTCCAGCTTGATCTCAACGAATCGCGTTTTTCCTCGGCGAGCACGGTCGGGGATATCGAGCAGATGCTGGACCAGCCGGCCCGGCAGCGGACGGACTTCAAATACCCGCGCTGGGCCCAGCGGGCGCCGGCCGCAATCCTCCGGATCCTGGTTTATTACCTCGCGGTATGGCCCGCCACTTATGTTTTGGCTTGGCCCCGCGTGCGCGGCAGGGAACACCTGCGAGCCCTTCGCGGCCCGGTCATGTTTGTATCAAATCATATTACTCAGGTGGATGTCGGATTCCTGTTGGCCGCGCTTCCGCTGAGGTTCAGGCACCGCCTGGCGGTGGCGATGATCGGAGAAATGCTGCAGGATATGCGGAATCCTCCGGCGGAAATGCCGCTTTTAAAGCGGTGGCTGGAAAAAGTGTCCTACGCGCTGGTCGTGGCGCTTTTCAATGTCTTTCCGCTGCCGCAAAAAACCGGATTTCGAAGGAGCTTCGCTTTCGCCGGCGAATCAGTCGATCGAGGCTTCTCGATCATGGTTTTTCCGGAAGGCATGAGGACAATCGATGGAACTCTCGGCCGGTTTCGCGCGGGAGCCGGCCTGTTGGCGACCAATCTAAATTTGCCCGTGGTCCCGATGAGAATCGACGGATTGTTCGAACTCAAAAAGGCCGGGAAAAAATTTGGGCGGCCCGGCGCGGTTACCGTGACCATCGGCCCCGCGGCGCGCTTCGAGCCGGGGACCGACGCATCCCGGATTGCGCAGGATTTGCAAAACCGCATTGAATCGCTTCAATGGGACGGGCCGGAGCGACCCGGAGTCCGCGATAATAACTAAATCGGTTTCTGTCGCGAAACCGCAGTTTCGGGACTGCGGCCGCATTTGTAGGGGCGACCGGCCGGGCGCCCCTACATCTTGCCTGACGGATTTTCCCCCGCCATGGCGGGGGAAAACACGCCTGAGTTTCGCGACAGGAACAAATTAGAATTTTGAAGTGCGGATTGATATGAAAAGGATTGTCTCGCGAGAAAAAAACAAAGGACACTACCGGATTTTTCACCTGCCGATCTGGATCTGGGTATTTTTTGTTTTGCCTGGCCATCTGACCTACGCCCTCTATCTCAACGGGCCGGACAGGAGACACTGGATCTGGCTGGCGGTTGTTTTCGCCGTATGCGCCTGGCGCGGGCTGCTCGGCCGGCTCCCCGGCGTTGAGCCCCAGCCTTATGTCACCCACTATGGGGCGGATCAGCCGAACGTGCCTTATCGAGTCGTGTGCTATACCGCGGCCTGGATTGATCTGCTGGTGCCGTTTGCCTTGAATCTGATTGGCCTGGTCCTGGCCGTCATCACGGAGCGCTGGATACTGGCCGAATTGTATGCCTACCTGTATTACCCCCTTGCGCTGGCGATAATTCTGGCGACGGCTTTGAATTGGACGCCGAGAGCCCGGCGCTCCACGATGAATGAAGGCGTGGAAAAAGCCTGGTTCTATGTGGCGATCTGGACGGTGGTGCCGGCACAAGTCGCCGCATGGGCCGCCTGGAGATTGGGAGGACGCCTCGATCTTTTTCAACCTGAATTGAACCAGCTGAGGCTCGCCGTTTTTCTCCTGGTCGGATCTGTGCTGCTCTGGCTGGGG
>JBBISO010000014.1:0-16138 GCA_037441325.1 Acidobacteriota bacterium
CCGCTGGGCGAAAATGCAGAACGTGGTCATTAAGAGCGGAGCATTTAAGGATTCCGGATCTCCCACGCGCCCGCTCACCGACGAGGAAAGAGCTTATTTCCAATCCCTTATCAACAACTTGTATGCGCAGTTTGTCGCCACCGTCGCAAATAGCCGCAACATGAAGGAAGAAGAGGTCCGCAAACTGGCCGACGGCCGCGTGTTCACGGGGCAGCAAGCCAAGGAAGAGGGGCTTGTGGATGAAATCGGGACCTATCAGGATGCCATTGCTGCGGCAGCCAAAATGGCGGGAATTGCAGGTCCCCCAAAAATCGTAAGCCCTTCAAAAAAGAGAATTTCGCTCCTCGACCTCCTTCTCGGGGATTCCCGATCTATTCTGCCGCTCGGCCCGGATCGCTCGGAATCTCATGTCCGTTTTGAATACCTCTGGAGATAAGAGACCATGACCAAAGCAGAATTAGTGGAAGAAGTCGCCAACGGATCGGAATTGACCAAGAAGGACGCGGAGGTCATCGTTCAGACCGTCCTGGACAGCATCACCGAATCGCTTCAGCGCGGCGAAAAAATAGAGCTGCGCGGATTCGGCTCATTCCGCATCCGCCATCGTTCGTCCCGCCTGGGCCGCAATCCAAAGACGGGAACCGGCGTCAGCGTGCCGGCCAAGAAGGTTCCTTATTTCAAGCCGGGCAAAGAGATCAAGGACCTAGTAAATCTGTAATGGACCGGCTCTGGACCCCATGGCGTTTTGAATATCTCCGCAAGGCCGATCAGGAGTCTGCCTGTGTCTTTTGCCGGGTTCTGACCGAAACGGATGACACGGCCAACCTCGTGCTCTTTCGCAGCAAGAACTTGTTTATTATTCTCAACCTCTTTCCTTACACCTCCGGCCATCTCCTCGTGGCGGCCAACCGCCATATAGCCTCCCTGACCGAAGCGCGCCCCGAAGAACTGCATGAAATGATCGATATGGCCCGCCGCTGCGAGGACGCTCTTCACCGGGAATACCGTCCGGACGGATACAACTTGGGCTTTAATTTGGGCCGCGCCGCCGGAGCGGGAGTGGAACACCATCTGCACCTGCACGTTCTTCCCCGGTGGATTGGCGATTCGAATTTTGTTTCCGTTGTGGGTGAAACCCGCGTCCTTCCCGAGGAACTGTCCGTCACCTATTGCCGATTAAAACCCTACTTTTAGAAGCCCACCTTGTTTCTTTGCGAATTTGCTGCGATTCCCGCCGCGGAGGCCGGCCTCCAAACTGCACAACTAATGATTTGGTTTACGCGCGGGGCGGCGGCCCCTTCCATGCAGGGGCTCCATGCTTGGATTTTTTCCGGGCTTCCGGTCCGCCGCCTCAAATATCGATCAAATTTCTTATTTAAATATCGCGCGCCATTCTCATTTATAGGGGCCCTTCCCTTCCCCTTTATTCGTCGGCCTCCACGGCTCCACGCTCCCTTGAAACCCGCGTCGTTACGGGAAATTTCGGGCGAACAACAAAATTAAAAATCCGCAATTTTTTTGTTGAATGCGTAAAACTTCATATGCTAACTTTCCGGCCCGTTGTTGAGAAAAATAAAAACACGAGTTCGCGGGAATCCTGACATTTAGAATTTCACAAGCAGCAAGTCAGGCACAAGCATTTGCTGTGCGGGGCTAGTTTTTTGTTTTTCCACAGCTTTTTCCACGGCTGTGGAAAAGGTGTTTGGTCTGCGCCTGATAGATTTTTCCTCAGCACCAGGTAAAGAGCGATGGATTTCTGGCACCATGTCCTCTCAGCTCTGGAAAGACGCGTGAACCGGCAGTGCCTGGACACCTGGTTTCAGCCGATCGCCTATCTGGGACACGAAAACGGGATCCTGCGCCTAACGGTTCCAACTGAAAGTTTTAAGCGGTGTCTGCTTGAAAACTATTCCGCCGTGATCCTGGAAACAGCCGGAGAGATCAGCAAAAGCCCTCTGACCCTCAGCATCTCGGTGGAGTCCGCTCGTTCCCGGGAACCGGTTTCATCTGATCCGCGCGCTCCGCAGCTGCCGGATTTACCGCCGGCGCTGTCCCCCAGATATACGTTTGATACGTTCGTAGTGGGAGGAAGCAACCAGCTCGCCCACGCCGCATCCCTCGCCGTGGCCGAGCGGCCGTCCAAGGCATACAATCCCCTATACCTGTATGGCGGCGTGGGACTTGGAAAAACGCACTTAACGCATGCCATCGGAAATCTCATTCATCGGAGTAACCGCAGCATCCGCTTGGCGTACATGTCCGCGGAAACGTTCATGAACGAGCTTGTCAACGCCATTCGCTATGACCGCACAATTCAATTCCGCCAGAAATATCGAAACATCGAAGTCTTTCTCATGGACGATATCCAGTTCATCGCCGGCAAGGAACGCACGCAGGAGGAGTTTTTCCATACCTTTAACGCTTTATATGACGCCCAGAAGCAAATCGTGATCACCAGCGATTGCCCCCCAAGGCAAATCCCCACTTTGGAGGAGAGGCTTCATTCCCGCTTTGAATGGGGCCTTATCGCCGACATCCAACCGCCGGATCTTGAAACCAAGCTGGCCATTCTCCGCAAAAAGGCGGAAGTAGATTCGTTTTATCTGCGGGACGATGTCGCTCTTTACATTGCCGGGGGAATCCGCTCCAACATCCGGGAACTCGAAGGAACTCTGAATCGACTGAGCGCGCGCGCATCGCTGGACGGCCTTGAGCCGGCCGCTATCGACCTCGCCTACGCCAAGAACGTTCTTCACGGATTCATCGCGGCGGAAAGCCCTTCCATTTCAACGGAGAAGGTGATGCAGGCGGTCGCCTCTTTCTTTTGCTTAAAGCCGGCGCAGCTTAAAACCAAAAACAACTCCCGCCCCATTGCGGTTCCCCGCCAGATCGCCATGTATCTCTGCAAAGAGCTTACCAAGCAATCCCTCCCGCAGATCGGCAGGGACTTCGGCGGCAAGCACCACACGACGGTTTTGCATTCCATCCGCAAAATCGACGCGTTGCGCCAAAAGGATTCTGAAATTTCCGCGGCCGTGAATGAGATTGTCAAATCGCTGCGCTGATGGGCAAGAGACTCGCAGGTTACACCACGCGGGTTGAACCCAACGACAAAGCAATGATCTTATGCTACTAATCCGCATTTCTCCCCAGATTTCTACTGCGGCGGCGCAGAAGGGCGTGGATACAAGGCGCGCGCCGTGCGCTGGTTGCGGGCCGAAGACCGGATCCTTGAACCACGCATTTGGGCGGACTAACCCAGATGGGAAGGGAAAATTATTGCCGCCAGACAAAAATCCGGCGGAGCATTGCCGGCAGATTTACCGATTTTCACAGCCTTTTGCATAACTTAATTTAATGACATTTAGAGAGCAAGTATGGTTATTAAGAGGGGCATTCAAATCAATACCTGTGCATTTTGGACCGTGCCTGGATTTCCACAGAAAATCATATTCTTTAATCCGATCGTCCCAATTTCATACACCCTCCATCCACAAGCTGCCAAAATGCTTGCTGTGTTTTTCCACAATTCCACAGGACATTCTATTTTGGGGGTATTGTTTAGGATAAAAGCTATAAAGTTGCAGGGAGTTGAAAAGCGCAGAGTTTTTGCTGAGAGTGAGCACTCAGGAGGCGGTATAATAAAAATTCTGATTAGTCTCTCTTTTTGCTCCAAGGAGCGTCCCGCATGAAATTCACCGTAAAGAGAAACATATTATTGAATGAACTCAATCTGGTCCAAGGCGTGATCGAGAAGAAAAGCACCATTCCCATTCTGGCAAATATTCTCATCGAATGTGCCGGCGAGCATCTTGATATCACAGCCACTGATCTTGACGTTACTATTCGCTGCGGTTGCCCGGCTCTGGTTCAGGCCGAGGGGACGACGACTATTTCTGCGCGGCGATTGTTCGATATTGTGCGGCTTTTGCCCGAGGGAGCCGATATCGAGTTCGAGTTGCTCGAAAACGACTGGGTTGAGGTGCATTCGGGCAATTCAAAATACAAAATCGTGGCTTTGCCCAAGGAAAATTTTCCTTCGATCCCCGAGGCGGCTCCCGCAACTGCGCAGATCCCGGGAGGTCTCTTAAGAAGCATGATTCAGCGCACAATGTTCGCCATTACCCAAGAGGAAGCTCGCTACTCCTTGAATGGCGCGCTACTGATTTTGGTGCCCGGAGAAATACGCATGGTTGCCACCGATGGTCATCGATTGGCCCTGGCGAGCAAGAGCATAGAGATCCCGGGCGTGGACATGGAGATGCGGGCTCTGATTCCGCGCAAAATGCTGGTGGAAATCCTGAAAATGATCGGCGATCAGGATGTGATGATGGAATTCGGGCGCGACGAGAATCATCTTTTCTTTTCGGCGCGGAGCAAGATGCTGGTGTCGAGAATTCTGGCCGGCCAATTCCCAAATTATGAGCTGGTGATACCGCGGGAAAACGATAAATATGTCGTGGCGGAGGCCAAAAGCTTGGGCGACGGAATCCGGCGAGCCGCCGTCATGGCGGATGAAAAGCTAAAAGCCATCCGTTTCTCGTTTAAAAGCAATGCGGTCGAATTGACAGCCAGCTGTGCTGAGGCCGGAGAGGCGCACGAAATGGTTCCGGTGGAATTCGAAGGAGAGCCCCTCGATATAGGATTCAATCCGGTATACCTCTTGGATTTCATCGGCGTTTGCGGATCAGAATCGGTATCCATAGCGCTTAAAGATTCCGAGACCCAGGGTATGTTTCGGCCGATCGGTGGATCCGATCTGGACTATCGTTACATTGTCATGCCGATGAAAATATAGGCGTGCGGCTCACAAGACTGCGTCTCTATCAATACCGCAATATCCAGGAATTGGAGATATTTCCGTCCGCAGGGATAAATCTGTTTTCGGGGCGCAACGGCCAGGGCAAAACCAATCTCATGGAAGCCATCTACCTTCTTGGCTTCGGCAAGAGTTTCCGCACAGCCATCCCTAAGGAATGTATTCGGCACGACAGGATGGAATGCCGGGTGGAAGGCACCGTACAGCACGGAGAGCTGACTCGGGATCTGCAAGTACTCATCACCAAAACGGAAAAAAGGCTGCTTTTGCTGGGAAAAACCGTTGCTCTGGATGAATTCGTCGGCAACCTGCACCTCATTGCTTTTACGCATGCGCAGCTCAACATTGTGCGCGGCGGGCCGGCGGAGCGAAGAGCCTTCCTCGACCGGGCGATGGTTACGCTTTACCCCGGCCATATCGGCAAGCTCGGCGCGTACGGGCGTTCTTTGAAACAAAGGAACACAATGCTGGCCGCGACGCGCGACGGCAAGAACGATGTCGACGAAAACCTGTTGGATAGCTGGGATGAAGCGCTTATCGGGCCGGGAGCCCGCATTCTGTGGAATCGATTGAACTATGTTGAGCGGCTAAAGCAGCAGCTGCCTCAAGGATTGTTTGATGGCGAAATGCTAAAATTACATTACGTCTCAACCATACCCGCAGGCAATGGCGGCTTGCCCCAAATTGAAGAGGGCTTCCGGCGCCAGCTCCGCCAACTGCGAGCCTGTGATCTGAAAAGCGGATACACGTCGGTGGGGCCGCACCGCGATGACCTCAAGCTATACATCAACGGCAGATCTCTGGCCGATTTCGGTTCTGCCGGCCAGCAGCGATCCGGACTACTGGCTCTCTATTTTGCTCAGATGGAAATCCATCAAAAATTCCACGGCTTTTATCCGGTCTTTCTAGTCGATGACGCCGAGGCCGAATTGGACAGGCCGCGTTTGAAAACATTCCTGGATTATTTATCGCCGAGGTCACAGACCTTTTTGACGTCCGCGAAGGATTTTCTCGTGGCCCAGGTAGGCGCACAAGGCTGTCATTTTGAAGTGCAAAACGGCACCTTAACCTCCCGTCCAAGCAATTGCGGATAAAACCGGAAGCGGCGCCATTCAAGCTTCCGGGAACAAAGCCGCAAGTTGTTAAATATCAATTATTTAAATCGACAACAAAACAAAAAAATTTACTCCGTTTTGCGCATTTCATGTGTTACTATAATTTTTTGATTATTATTCAAGTAATTTACTAAAAATAAATAATTTAAGGGCATTTTACGGGTGCCCGGTTCTTTAACGAAGCAAGAGACACTCTTGGATGGAAAATAATCCTATTTCACCAGAGGGCATGGAACTCCGAAATGAGGATATAAATGTGTCCACCGAAGAAGACTATGGTGCGGATAAGATTAAAGTGCTGGAAGGATTGGAAGCTGTCCGCATGCGCCCGGCCATGTACATCGGGTCGACCGGCATCGAAGGTCTTCACCATCTTGTCTATGAAGTTGTGGACAATTCGGTTGACGAAGCGCTCAACGGCTACTGTACTACCATAGAAGTGACCATCCATATCAACAACAGCGTGACGGTCATAGACAACGGCCGCGGTATTCCCACGGATGTTCATGGGCAGACGCAAAAGTCGGCGGCTGAAGTGGTCATGACGCTTTTGCATTCGGGCGGGAAGTTTGACAGCGATTCTTACAAGGTCTCAGGCGGATTGCACGGAGTCGGCGTCTCTGTGGTAAATGCTTTAAGCAAGCGGCTGGATCTTGAAATATGGCGGGGAGGGAACGTATATGAGCAGAGCTATGAGCGCGGAAAGGCAGTAACCGATTTCCGCCAGACTGGGACCACCAAGCGGCGGGGAACGAAGATCACCTTCCTGCCGGATAATGAGATCTTCGAATCGCTCGATTTCGGCTACGATGCGATTGCGGCGAGACTCCGGGAGCTCTCATTTCTCAATAAAGGCTTGGAGATCATTCTGGAGGACCTTCGTTCCGACCGCCGCGAGGTGTTCAAGTACGAAGGCGGGATTTCCTCCTTTGTCGAATATTTGAATAAGAATAAAAACGTCCTGCACCCCAGGCCCATTTATTTTGGGACGAAGAAGGAGGAGGTTGTCATCGAGGTTTCCATGCAATACAACGACGGATACAGCGAAACGATTTTCTCCTTCGCCAACAATATCAACACGCATGAGGGCGGCAGTCATTTATCCGGGTTCAAAGCTGCACTAACCCGTTCGATCAATGCTTATGCGCAGAATGCGGATCTGTTGAAGGATTTAAAAGAGAACCCGACCGGAGAAGATGTGCGGGAGGGGCTGGTGGCGGTCGTCAGCGTCAAACTGAGAAACCCGCAATTCGAAGGGCAGACCAAGACCAAACTTGGGAATAGCGAAGTCAAGGGCCTGGTGGAAGCCGCCGTCAATGAGGAGCTGGGAGCCTATCTTGAGGAGAACCCGCCGGTGGCGCGAAAAATCATTACCAAGGCGATTGAAGCGGCCCGGGCCCGGGAGGCGGCGCGCAAGGCCCGTGATCTGACGCGGCGCAAGGGGGCTCTGGATACGGCTTTGCTTCCGGGGAAGCTTGCGGACTGCCAGGAAAGGGACCCGCGGTTTTGTGAAATTTTCATCGTCGAGGGAGACAGCGCCGGCGGCTCAGCCAAACAGGGTCGGGATCGAAAGTTCCAAGCCATTCTGCCCATCAAAGGAAAAATCCTGAATGTTGAGAAAGCGCGCTTCGACAAAATGCTGAGCAACGCGGAAATTGCCACGATGATTTCCGCCATCGGGACGGGAATCGGAAAGGAAGATTTCGCGGCGGACAAACTGCGCTACGGGCGCATCATCATCATGACGGATGCGGATGTAGATGGATCGCACATCCGCACCCTGCTGCTGACGTTCTTCTACCGGCAAATGCCGGAACTAATCGAGGGCGGCCACGTTTACATTGCGCAGCCGCCGCTATACGGCATCAAGCACGGCAAGGGGCTCAAATATCTGAAAAACGAGCGCGAAATGGAGGAATTCCTCATGCAGCGCGCCACCGGGGGCGTGGCGGTCACCGTGGAAAAGACCGAGACGCAATACCGGGGCGCGCAGTTGGTCCAATTAATGAAGGCGGTTCACGAGCATGCGGCCGTCTATGAGAAGCTGAATCGGCGCCTCAAGGACCGGAACCTGCTGGACCGGCTGCTTCACTTTGTGGCCGGCCAGGGAGTGCTCCTAAGCACCGGTTTCACGCTCAAGCAGCTTTTTAGGGACGAAGAAGTGCTCGCGGAACTGGGGCGGGTGCTGGAGGAGATCGGCTACGATTACACGATTCCGTTGGACGAAGAGCATGGGCTGTATTCCATTAATGTGGAAAACAAAGGCGAAGGTAACAAGATTTCCTTGAACTGGGAGTTCCTGTCGTCGGCGGAGTGGCAAAGGCTGTTCGAGCTTTATGCCGAAGTGGCACCGACGGAAAAGCCTCCATTGATTGTCAGCGAAAACGGAAACTCCGTAGCAGTCAACTCGCGCGAGGAGTTGTTAAGGCATCTTTTGGCTCTTGGGAAAAGAGATCTGATGATGCAGCGGTACAAAGGGTTGGGGGAAATGAATCCGGGGCAGCTTTGGGAAACCACTATGAATCCCGAGACGCGCACGCTGTTGAAAGTTTCCATCGATGACGCGGTCGAGACCGATGCCATTTTTACCATCCTGATGGGAGATGCGGTGGAGCCGAGGCGGCGCTTTATCGCGGATAATGCCCTCAACGTTCGGAACCTCGACGTCTAAAATAATAGTCTCTGGCCATGCACGAAGCGCTCGAACAGATCCCGGTCAACATTATCGACGAAATGCGCAAGTCCTATCTGGACTACGCCATGAGCGTCATCATCGGCCGGGCGCTGCCCGATGCGCGCGATGGGCTGAAGCCCGTTCACAGGCGCGTGTTGTATGCCATGTATGATCTCGGCAACACTTACAACAAGCCTTACAAGAAGTCGGCGCGGATCGTGGGGGATGTGATCGGCAAATACCACCCCCACGGCGACAGCGCCGTTTATGAAACCATCGTCCGGTTGGTGCAGGATTTCTCGGTCCGTTATCCGCTGATTGACGGGCAGGGGAATTTCGGCTCGGTGGATGGGGACAATGCTGCGGCCATGCGCTATACCGAAGTGCGCATGGCGCGGATCGCGGACGAGTTGCTGGCCGATATTGAGAAAAACACCGTGGATTTCGGCCCGAACTACGATGAGTCGCTGAGCGAACCTCTGGTCCTGCCGGCCAAATTCCCAAATCTGCTGGTCACCGGGTCTTCCGGAATCGCAGTGGGGATGGCGACGAATGTGCCGCCGCATAACCTTAGTGAGATCATTCAGGCAACCGTCCTTCTCATCGAAAATCCCGCCGCTTCGCTGGATCAGATTATGGCTTTGGCTCCCGGTCCCGATTTTCCAACCGCCGGATTTATTTACGGGCGAAGCGGCATCCGGACGGCGTATGAAACGGGGCGCGGGATTATTGTGCTGCGAGCGAAAGCGGCGATCGAGAAGCTGTCTCGAGAGCGGGAAGCAATTGTTGTGACGGAGATACCCTACCAGGTCAACAAGGCAAAACTGATAGAACGCATCGCGGAACTGGTGCGGGAGAAAAGGATTGAGGGTATTTCCGACCTTCGCGACGAATCGGACCGCGAAGGCATGCGCATAGTCATCGAGCTGAAAAGGGACGAACCGGCACAGGTGGTTTTGAACAATCTGTACAAACTGACGCCGATGCAGACCAGTTTCGGGATCATTTTGCTGGCCATTGTGCGCAACCAGCCGAAGGTGCTGACTCTGCGCGAGGCGTTGCTGTGTTTCATCGTGCATCGGAAAGACGTTGTGCGCCGCAGAACCGTCTTTGAACTCGGAAAAGCCGAAGCAAGAGCCCACATTCTCGAAGGACTAAAACGAGCTCTGGACATGCTAGATCAGGTGATCGCCTTGATCCGCGCATCCAAGGAACCTGCTGCCGCCAAAGAAGGCCTGATGGCTCGCTTCGAGTTCAGCGCCGAACAGGCGCAAGCGATCCTGGACATGCGCCTGCAGCGTCTGACCGGACTCGAACGGGAGAAAATTGTCGCTGAATTGGAGGAAACCTTGAAGCTTATCGCCCGCCTCAAGGAGATCCTGGCCAGCGAGAAAGTGCTGGAAGGCGTGGTCGTCGAGGAGCTGAAAGAACTCCAGGCAAAATACGGCGATGCCAGGCGGACGCAGATTGTCGATGAGGAAGTAGAAATCAAACTCGAAGATCTCATTGCCGACGAGGACGTGGTCATTACGGTCACCCATTCGGGCTACATCAAGCGCACGGCAGCATCCCTTTACCACCCGCAGGGCCGCGGCGGCAAGGGGCGCATCGGCATGACGACGCGCGATGAGGATTTTATCGACCATGTTTTCGTAGCTTCCACACACAGCTACCTCCTCGTGTTCACCAACCGGGGACAGGTGTATTGGCTCAAAGTTTACGAAATTCCGGATGTCGGAGCGGCAGGAAAGGGAAAGGCGATCGTCAACCTGGTCAATCTGAACAAAGACGAAAAAATCGCCGACATCATCGCCGTGAAGGATTTTGAAGCGAGTGCCAGTGTCGTCATGGCGACCCGCAACGGCATTGTGAAAAAAACCGCGCTGCGCGAATATTCCAATCCGCGCAGTTCGGGAATCATCGGCATCCATGTTCCCGACGACGACGAACTGATCGGCTGTAAGTTGACCGATGGGAGCTTTGATATCCTTCTTGCCACGCGCATGGGAAAAGCGATCCGATTTTCGGAAAAGAATGTGCGGGAAATGGGCCGGCCTGCGCGGGGCGTGATCGGCATCCGCTTGTTTGGGGGAGATAAGGTCGTCGCCATGTGCGCATTTACGGGACCGGGCCAATTTCTTACCGTTACGGAAAAAGGTTTCGGCAAGAGGACGGATGTCGAGGAATATCCCTGCCAAGGCCGCGGGGGTTCGGGCGTGATCAATATCAAAGTCGGCGAGAAAAACGGCGCCGCGGTCAATACCTGCCATGTCCAGGAGGATTCTTCCGTCATGCTCATTACGGCGCAGGGGAAGCTGATCCAGCTCTATGCGGAAGATATCCGCAACACCCAAACGCGGGCCGCCGTAGGCGTCAAATGCATCGAACTTGAAGAAGGCGACTATGTAGCCAGCGTGACGGTTGTCGCCGGTGAGGAATCCAACGAAAAGCCGAAAGACGGATCGGATCAGCTTGACGGTTGACGGCTAATTGCGGTCCGCTGAGGATTGCGACCAATACGGTTCCATTGAGGAATAGTTGGTAAATGACTGAAAAGAACGAACCTTGACAGCCATTTAAGCGCAGAGTAACTTATCTCCTCGCCCATAAAGGAGGTGTTCTGGATTGGCGGAAGTCATTTTGGCTGAAGGCGAGTCCCTTGAAAGTGCTCTTCGCCGCTTTAAACGCAAGGTGCAACAGGAAGACATCATTAAGGACGCCAAAAAGCATTCTTTTTATTTAAAGCCCGGCGAAAAAAAGCGGATTAAGCAGGCACTGGCCCGCAAGCGCCTGCGCAAAAAAATGCGCGGCGTTCGCACATGACAAAAGACGCAGTGCAGCTTTACGGGCCTGATTAGGTGCTATGGATCCTTCAGGCCCACGGGAGTTTCGCCTCCCCAAGTGCCGGGCTCCCCAAGCCCGGATGCAAGAGCGGCGGCCGGGATACCGGAGGAGTTTCAAAGCCGGCTGTGTATTCCCAAATAGAAGAGACGGTTGCTTCAATCCGTGCGCGTTGCCCGCAACGGCCTGTTTTGGGCTTGATTTTCGGCTCGGGGCTCGGAGCCTATGCCGATTCTTTTAAAGGGAGCACGATTATCCCTTTCGGCGAAATCCCTCATTTCCCGACCCCAACGATTTTAGGACATTCCGGCACCCTCATCCTCGGAAGCGCCGAGGGCGTTCCGGCCGTCGCATTGCAGGGGCGCGTACACCTCTATGAAGGTTACTCCATCGCCGAAGTCGCCTATCCCGCCAGGATCCTCGGCTGTCTTGGTATTCAGCGGCTCCTGGTGACGAATGCCGCCGGCGGTATCAACCCGCATTTCCGGCCGGGAGACTTGATGCTTATCACCGACCATATCAATTTGATGGGCGCGAACCCGCTGGTCGGGGTCAACCTGGATTCGCTGGGGCCGCGATTTCCGGATATGAGCGAAGCTTATGATGCCGCCATGCACAAAATCGCCCTGAAGGTTGCTCAGGAGAAAGGAATCATGCTCCGCGAGGGCATCTATGTGGGATTGTGTGGCCCGAGCTATGAAACTCCGGCGGAAATCCGCATGTGCCGGACTATGGGTGCCGATGCCGTGGGCATGTCCACGATTCCGGAAGTGATCATCGCCTGCCATATGGGAATACCCGTTCTCGGAATATCGTGCATCACCAATATGGCTGCGGGGGTGCTTGCGCAAAAGCTGAATCATCATGAGGTGATCCAGACCACCGAGAGGATCAAAGAAAAGTTGTTTTCGCTTTTCCAGGGATTAATCCCGCGGCTGGGGGAAATTGGCGCGTGAAGACCGGCATCAGTCCCGCGGCAAAGGAGCCTGCCCGCATTAGCGAAGCGCTTTGCGAAACGGGGTTAGCCCGCATTTCTCACAAGGTTTTTACCGGGGCGGCACATCCGGGCATGACGGTTGCATTTCGCTGCCCGTGAGGACGGCTCTCCAGACCCGCCCCACATGTCGCGCGCCTTGTATCCACACCCGTCTGCCACGCCTCGTTACGAAACCTTGTGAGAAATGCGGATTAGCCGCTTTTGGGGATGTGCAGGAGGCAAATGTCCGGCAGGTTGCGGTAGCGCTGCGCATAATCCAGGCCGTAACCGACCACGAACGCATCGGGAATGTCGAAGCCTATATAATCCACCGGGACGTCCAGTTTGCGTTTCGAAGGCTTATTGAGCAAAGCGACGGTCTTGATGGAATTCGGCCTTCGAGCCCTCAGCGTCTGCAAAAGGTAATTCAGTGTCAGGCCGGTGTCGACTATGTCCTCGACCAGCAGCACATCTCTTGCTTCCAAGCTCTCATCCGGGTCTTTCAGGATGCGGACTTCTCCGCTACTCTCGGTAATATCCCCATAGCTGGCGACGGCTATAAAGTCAAATGACAATTCCAGCTCTATCGAACGGACCAAATCAGCGTGAAAAATGCTGGCGCCTTTGAGAATAGCGATCAGGTGCGGGATCTTGCCCGCGTAGTCCTGCGTGATGCGGGCGCCCAGCTCGCGGACGCGCCGCTGAATAGTTTGGGAATCAAGCAGCACGGATCCGACGGTTCCGCACACAGGGTTATGCGGCCGCCCTGTCATGGCCTTCTCCTCTTAAAAGATGGGCTCATCTTTACCACAGGCGGTGGGAATAGGAAAGGGCTTGAAAATTATGGTGGAGGTGTGAACAGAATGATCCCGGAATTAATACCCTTGATATAACTTTCACGCTCGAGTGCGAAGCGGGAGGGGAGGCGAAGCGTGATTGATATGAGAAGAAAATCGATTCGAGTGAATGTCGGCGGCATCGCGATCGGCGGGGGCGCGCCCATCGTCGTGCAATCGATGACCAGCACCAACACGGAGGATGCGGAGAGCACAGCCCTCCAAACGGCCGCACTGGCTGCGGCCGGCTCGGAGTTAGTGCGCATCGCGGTCAATACTCCCGAAGCGGCAAAGGCGGTGCCCGAGATAGCTAAAAGGCTTGAGGATCAGAAGGTACAGGTGCCCCTTATTGGCGATTTCCATTACCACGGGCACCTGCTGCTTGAAAAATATCCGGAGTGCGCGCGCGTTCTTGCGAAATATCGCATTAATCCCGGAAATGTCGGGATTGGCAGGAAGCGCAATGAGAATTTCCGGCGGATCATCGAGCTGGCCATCAAATATGACAAGCCGGTTCGCATCGGCGTTAATTGGGGGTCGCTTGATCAGGAGCTCGTTGCGCGGCTGATGGATGAAAACGCCCGGCGGGCTGAGCCTGGGGACAGCAGGGCGTTGATGATCGACGCCATGATCCGGAGCGCCCTTGAATCCGCGCAAATGGCGGAGGATTTTGGCCTCCCCCGGAACCATATCGTCCTCAGCGCTAAGCTGTCGGGCGTTCAGGACCTTATAGAAGTTTATCGGGCGCTGGCGACAAGGTGCGAGTATGCACTTCATATCGGATTGACCGAGGCCGGGATTGGCGCGAAAGGGATTGTCGCGTCGACGGCGGCTATGGCTGTGCTTCTTCAGGAAGGAATTGGAGATACCGTTCGAGTTTCGCTGACACCCGCCCCTAACGGAGATCGCTGTGAAGAGGTCTATGTGGCTCAGCAAATTCTGCAATCCCTGGAAATCCGCTGCTTCCAGCCCCAGGTCTCCGCATGCCCGGGATGCGGGCGAACCTCATCCTCGTTTTTTCAGGAAATGGCGGAGCGGATCCAGGCGCACGTCAGGAACCGGATGCCGTTTTGGAGAGCGCGTTATAAGGGCGTCGAGGAGCTGAAAATAGCCGTCATGGGCTGCGTCGTCAACGGTCCGGGAGAATCCAAGCATGCCAATTTGGGCATTTCTCTTCCCGGAACCGGAGAGGACCCGAAGGCGCCGGTCTATGCGGACGGAGAGTTGGCGGCGATCCTGCACGGAGACGATATCATCGCCCAGTTCCTTGCCATCCTCGAACAATATGTAGCCTCCCGATACTCAGCACCTGAAGCGCGTGTTTAGCTGGTTTCTGTTGCGAAACTGGCTATCAAGGATGAAATTCGCCCTAATGCGCGGAGCAGTTTTGATGTATTTTAATAACTTCGCTTAACAACGATCTATAGAATGGAATGTGCGAAATGCTGAAGACCCATAATTGCGGGGAATTGCGCTTGGCCGACGCCGGGAAAGCGGTGACGCTTGCGGGATGGCTTCAGGGGAAGCGGGATCACGGTAATTTGATTTTCATGGACTTGCGCGATCGCTCCGGTTTAATTCAAGTCACCGCGGATCCGACCGTAAGGGAGGCATTCGCCGTCGCCGAGAAAGCCAGAAGTGAATATGTGCTCCGGGTCACTGGAAATGTCCGGCCCAGGTTGGAAGGGAAGGCGAATCCCAATCTGGCAAGCGGTGAAATAGAAATATTGGCTCAATCGATTGTCATTCTTAACCGCGCCAGGACGGTTCCGCTGCCGGTGGATGACGATGGGTATAAGACGGAAGAAACCACGCGGCTGAAATACCGCTATCTGGACTTGCGGAGGGCGCGGCTTCAGAAAAACCTGAGACTGCGGCACCGGACGATCAAGTTCATCCGCGACTATCTGGACCGGCAGGGATTTTTGGAGATTGAGACGCCGATGCTGATCAAATCGACTCCGGAAGGCGCCCGCGATTACGTGGTTCCCAGCCGGGTTCAGCAGGGCAAATTCTACGCTCTGCCGCAAAGCCCCCAGCAGCTCAAGCAGCTGCTGATGATTGCCGGCTACGAGAAATATTTTCAAATCGCCCGCTGCATGCGGGACGAGGATCTGCGCGGGGACCGGCAACCCGAATTCACGCAATTGGACCTGGAGATGTCCTTCGTCGAACGCGATGATGTTCTCGCCGTCGTGGAAGGTCTGATAACAGGTTTGATTCCCGCGGTGACGCCGCACAAGCGCATCTTGAGCCCGTTTCCCAAAATGAGCCATTCGGAAGCGATGGCCCGCTTTGGAACGGATAAACCCGACCTCAGGTTCGGTATGGAAATATTCGATCTGGCCGGTGCGGTGCGGGCGTCGGAATCCCGATTGATTGCCGAAGCTTTGAAATCGGGGGGTGCCGTCAAATGCATTTTGGCGCCGGGTTGCGCCTCCTATTCCCGCAAGGAGCTCGACCAGCTTGCCGAATTTGTAAGATCGGCGGGAGCCAAGAACCTCGCGACCCTGGCATGTACTCCCGAAGGGGTGAAGGGAACGGTGGCAAAATCGCTCACGCCCGAAGAAATTGCGGAAATCGCCCGGATCACTCGGGCGGAAAAAGGTGATCTCGCATGCATCATTGCGGACCATGGCGCCGCGGCGTGCAAAGCCTTAGGCGCCCTGCGCCTGGAATTCCGCGACCGCCTGAAACTGGCGGCTCCGGACCTTCTGGCTTTTATATGGATTGTTGACTTCCCCATGTTTGAATGGGATGAGGAAGAAAAGCGGTGGAGTTTCGTGCATCATCCGTTTACCAGCCCCAAGCCGGAGCATCTGGATAAACTTGAGAGCGACCCGAGTTCGGTAATAAGCAACGCCTATGATCTGGTTT
>JBBISO010000014.1:16148-22318 GCA_037441325.1 Acidobacteriota bacterium
CGGCAGCATCCGTAATCATCGGAGCGATGTTCAGGCGAGGATTTTCAGATGCTTGGGATACGGCGACCGCGAGATCCAACAACGTTTTGGCCACATGCTGGAAGCGCTCGAATTCGGCGCTCCGCCCCACGGAGGGATGGCTCCGGGAATCGACCGGCTGGTGATGCTTTTGGCCGACGAGCCGAATATTCGCGAGGTTATCGCATTCCCCAAGACGGCCAGCGCCAGCGATCTGATGTTTGACGCGCCGGCGGAGCTGTCGCCCAAGCACCTGCGCGAACTGCACCTTAGGATCGTGGACTAAAGCTACAGCGGCGAATTCAAAATTCTTAGCTGATTTTTGCGCTCCGCATGAATAAGGATTATGAAACCACGGCTGTGATCTGTCCTCTGCCGCAACGCTTCCTCGGGCGGTGGCTACAAATTCGGTTGCGGCAGACGGTATAAAGCCATTGCGGGTCCAATAAACATTGCACAGAGTCGATGGCCTACCGGCTGCCTTGCCGGTGCCTGCCGGCATCGCGCAACCCTCACCGAAAAATGGCCGAGCCCATCAAAAGGACTTGCGCTGCAAGGATGCAGCGAACACAAACAAACTGATTCCTAATCTGCGCAAAATGACGGTCTTATGTCTGCCCAAACCGCGTTTTCAAAATGTGGGTTAAGCTTGCTTTTTCGTGCAGCAGTTTCTATGATTTGTGTCTTTGACATTCAGGCGGAAGCGGTAAAGTGGAGATACCGGCATCATGAAAAGGACGTTCCAACCCAATAATAGAAAGAGAAGGAAGACGCACGGCTTCCGGGAGCGGATGTCGAGCAAGGAAGGCCGGCGGGTGCTTAAACGCAGGCGCGCCAAAGGGCGCAAAAGGCTGGCCGTGTGTGGCTAGCGCGACCTCTGAGGGATTTCCTCGAAAAGCCCGAATCGTGCGGTCATCGGACTTTCAAGCGCTCTACAAGAGCGGCACGAGAATTAATTCGGAACGGTTTGTTTTGTTCGGGCGCGAAAATGCGGTTGGATGCCATCGCCTGGGAATAACGGTGTCCAAAAAAATTGGAAGCGCTGTCGTCCGGAACCGGCTAAAGAGACTTTTTCGCGAGATTTTCAGAAAATCCTGCAGCGACATACCCAGCCATTTGGACATCGTGATAAACGCCAAAGCAGATTGCGCCGGGGCCGGTTATTGGGACCTGCGGGCGGAATTCCTGGCGGCGGCACGGAGGCTTTGCCGATAATCCAGTCATCCTGCATTGCCCGGAGGCATCCCAACGACGCAGCGCAGCACAGTGGACATGCCCTAATGTACGGCCGCAGCAGAAGCCTTGTAAGAAGTGCCGGCCAGTAGTACGGATGCAACGGCGCAATATATGCCGGATGAAAAGAGGCTTAGTTCAGGAACAGACAGGATGCGATTCCGCTGCAAATATTATATTTATGTCAGCCGGCCGGCCAAGGAATTGGCGCTAATAATATTAAGCGCTTACAAGCGCTGCGTTTCGCCATGGCTTCCCGCCGCCTGCCGTTATGAACCCAGCTGTTCGGTATATATGTACCAAGCAATCCAAAGGAGAGGTTTCTGTGCGGGATTGTTCTTGGGTGTCAAACGGCTGCTGCGGTGCCATCCTTTCTGTGCGGGCGGGTTTGATCCTGTTCCATGAGTGAAGCAGATTAACGCAAGGCGAGGCGTGTTTTTATCCCGGCCTGCGAGATGACCATGGAAAAAAGAACTATTCTTGCCATTTTATTATCGGTTTTGGTGCTGATCGCGTTTGGGTATTTTGAGCAGCGGCGTCAGAGACCTTTGCCGGCAAAACTTCCGGATGTGGAAACGCGGGGCGGGATTCGGGAACCTTCAACGCCGGCGGCGCCTTCGTTGCAGGCCGAGGCGGCGCCTCAAGCGGAAGCGCCGCCTGCACCTGCAGATGATACCAACGAAAAAGGCCGAACCATTATTGTGGAGGGGGAATTATACCGGGCGGTCATCGATAACCGCGGCGCGGTTTTAAACAGTTGGCAACTCAAGAAATATAAGTCCTCGCAAGGCACGATTTTTGAAATGGTTGCGGCGAGCCATGACGGGGAGACGCGGTCTTTCCCAGGATCCATGATTTTCTCGGATTCAGCGCTGACGTCGCTGGCAAACAACGAATTCTATCAGGTGTTGATCAATGACGAGCCGGACATGGGGATAGCTCTGGCTCCTCCGGTCGCCGTTACGATGATGCTGAGGCGGGGGGATCTCCTGATTGAGAAACGTTACCGCTTTGAAAAGGACAAGTACCTGATCGAACTCTCGGCTGATTTTAATAAGGGCGGCAAGCCGCTGGACGGCAGGTTCCTTCTGGGACAGGATATCGGACCGGAGCAGGAACATTTGCTCAGCCCGACCAAGCTTGAAGCGATCTATTTCGGAGCCGGCAAGGTAAAACGCGAAGGCGCGCCCGGCGACGAAAAGGAATTAAAGAAGATCGAAGGAGATGTGCGCTGGGCGGGTTTGGACATGCACTACTTTTCCATCATTGCCATCCCTTTGCATCCGCTGCCGTATTTTGATATCCAAAAGCGTTCCGTCAAAGCTGTCGGCCTGGACGGCAAACCGGTAGATCGGGATCTGATCCGATTGACGACTCCCGTCAATGGATCTCTGCGGTATCAAATATATTTGGGCCCGAAAAAGCAGTCGGACCTGCAGGCCGTAAAGGCCGCAGATATTACGGGAGTAATCAATTACGGCATGTTTTCAATCCTGGTGCTTCCGCTTCTTGCGGCGCTCCGGTGGATTCACCAGTATGTCTACAATTATGGCTACGCAATCATCATCCTGACCTTCCTTCTGTCTCTGCTCTTATTCCCATTCCGGCTCAAACAGATTGTTTCGATGAAAAAAATGCAGGCGGTGCAGCCGAAGGTCAAAGCAATTCAGGAAAAATACCGACGCTATAAAAAGACGGATCCAAAGCGCGCCGAGATGAATAAGGAGATCATGGCGCTTTATAAGGAGCATAAGGTTAATCCGCTGGGAGGATGCCTGCCTTTAATCCTTCAGTTTCCTTTGCTGTTTGCCTTTTATTCCCTTCTTGCCAACTCCATAGAGTTGAGGCAGGCGCCTTTTGTCGGCTGGCTTGAGGACCTATCGGTTAAGGATCCCTATTACGTTCTGCCCATAGTCATGGGAATCACAATGTTTATTTCGCAAAAGATGACTCCTATGGCGCCGGGAACGGATCCGACCCAAGCGAAGATCATGTTGATGATGCCGGTGGTTCTTACCGCTCTGTTTCTTAATGTTTCAAGCGGCTTGAACCTGTATTTCCTCTGCAGTAATATCTTCCAGATCGGATTTCAAAAGATTGCCGAGAGGTGGATAGGTGACGGAAAATCAGGCGGTTCATCAAAATCCTCAAAGTGAACGGTGCTTGCCGGCCGTTCTGGATTTCTGCCGGGAGATAATCGCCCGCCTTCAGTTGGATCTGATTCTTGAAGGAAAGGGGGAAGGCGGGACCATTATCATAAACCTCACAGGTCCGGACCGTCCGTATCTTCTTTCCAATTCGGCATCTCTCCTGAACAATCTTGAATACCTTCTGAACAAGGTGTTTCATTTGGGAAAGAACGATTTTCTCGGCATTATGCTGGATTCCGATAAATACCGGAAGCACCGTGAAGCAGAGCTTGTGCTCCTGGCGCAAATGGCGTCCAAGAAAGTGGTCTCGCTGCGCAAGCCTCTGAGCCTCCAGCCTATGGCTCCCCGAGAACGGCGAATTGTGCATTTGGCCTTAGCCGGCATTGAAGGGGTGCGCTCCCAGAGTGACGGTGAAGGCGACAACCGCAGCATTACGATTTATCCTTCCTGATTGATTCGAAACTCGGGCTTTGAAACTGAAAGTCTCGGCGTTCGAGTCTCGAATTACGAATCATATGAATGATTTAGCGGATACAATATGTGCTCTTTCAACGGCGCCTGGGAGGTCCGGCCTTGCGGTTGTACGTGTCAGCGGCCCGGAGAGCATGGCGCTGTTTCGCCGGTTGTTTCTGCCAAAAAGAACCAATCTAAAGATGCCGCCTCGGGTTGCTGTGCTGGGGAGAGTTATGGATCCGCGCAGCGGCCTGGAAATAGACGAGGCGATCGGCACGTGTTTCCCAGCGCCGGGATCCTACACAGGCGAGGACATGACTGAATATTCAATTCACGGGAGTCCGGTCCTGATCGCTGCTTTGCTGGATGCTCTTTGTGCTCTCGGCGCAAGGCTTGCGGCTCCCGGTGAGTTTACCATGCGCGCGTTTCTGCATGGCCGGATTGATCTTACGCAGGCTGAAGCCATTCGGGATATTATTGAAGCGACAACCCTTTTTCAGGCGCAGGTAGCTGGGAGGCAGCGTTCAGGAGAGCTGGGGCGGCAGCTTAAGTCCACAAGAGAGCTTCTGATTGACGTCATCGTGAATCTTGAATCCGCAGTGGAATTTGCAGAAGATGACCTTCCGGTTGATTCACGGGAAAGGGTCGCGGAAAAACTGAAAAAAGCCCAGCTTGATCTGAGGAGATGGATCGACTCATTCCGCCGGGGAAGGATTATCAGAGACGGTTTCAATATGGCGGTTGTCGGCAGGCCGAATGTCGGGAAAAGTAGTGTGTTCAATGCACTTCTGGCTCAAGATCGATCCATCGTCGCTGAAATTCCCGGAACGACACGCGATCTGGTATCCGAGTTCACGAATATAGGGGGAGTGCCGGTCCGGTTACTGGACACGGCCGGAATTCATGATTCGGCGGATGATATTGAGAAACTTGGAATTGGGCGCAGCTTTCAGGCTATCGCCGATGCCGATGCAATTCTTCTAATTGTTGACACCAGCCGGCCACAAGTCCGGCAGGATTGGGCATTGAAAAAGCAGCTGGGCGGGCTATCCTGCATTGCAGTCATGAACAAATCTGACCTTTCTTCGAAGTGGCCTTCCAGAGCGCGGATAAGCTATTGTGGATCATGGCCTTGCGTGGAGGTTTCGGCGAGAACCGGAGATGGTATTTCATCATTGCGATCCCTGATTCTTGCGCATTTGTTGGGAGATTCAGGGATGCAGCGTGATGGGATTATGGTTACGAACCTGCGGCACTGCCGGCACATGGAAGCGGCGGAAAAATCGCTGCGGCTTGCGGCGGCGGCATTGCGAGAAGGTCTGTCGGAGGAATTCGTCCTGGCGGATCTGAAGCAGGGGCTGCGCGAGCTGGGAGCTATAACCGGAGAGACACAGGTTGAAGATCTATTGGATGAGATATTCTCCCGCTTCTGCATCGGGAAATAGGCGCCTGTCTTGAGAAAGAGATAATGCAGGATCCAACGGATCGGCATCTTCATTAATAGCAGAATTTTGTGCGCTGAGGTTTGGAGGGCATGACCGGGTTTAATGAAGATCTTGATGTCGTGGTTATCGGGGGTGGCCATGCGGGGTGTGAGGCTGCTGTGGCTGCCGCCAGGATGGGGGCGAAGACGGCTCTCTATACAATGGATATAGGGACGCTTGCCCAGATGTCATGCAATCCGGCCATCGGGGGAATTGCCAAAGGGCATCTTGTTCGGGAAATAGACGCCTTAGGCGGGATCATGGGCGAGGTTGCGGATAAAACTGGAATTCAGTTTCGACTTTTAAATGCCAGCCGTGGACCTGCAGTTCAAGCACCGCGCTGTCAGTCAGATAAGGCTCGATATCACAATGAGATGCTTAGGGTCATCTGTTCCCAGGAGAATATTTATCTTCGTCAGGCGGAAGTGGTTCGATTTATGGTGAAAGATGGATCTATCCAAGGCGTTGAGACCGCGGGCGGCAATAAAATACATGCGCGTGCGGTGATTGTGACTACCGGGACTTTTCTTAATGGAATCATACATATAGGGGATCAAAAGCAGGCCGGCGGGCGCATCGGGGAGGCTCCTGCGGTTTCGCTTGCCAAGTCCTTTATGGAGCTTGGGTTCAATCTCGGCCGTCTTAAGACGGGAACCCCACCGCGGATTGACGGCCGGACCATAGAGTACTCCCAATTTGAAGAACAGAAAGGAGATACATCTCCGACATTTTTCTCGCTGAGGACATGCTCCTATACTCTCCCGCAAATATCCTGCTACCTGGGCTATACCAACGAGCAGAGCAAGGTGTTCAAGATCGTCATCCAGCTGGG
>JBBISO010000015.1:0-21946 GCA_037441325.1 Acidobacteriota bacterium
CGTGTGCTCTTCCGATCTAGGCAACACTCGTCCCTGAAAAGCCAAATGAAGTCACGACGGAAGGGGGACTGAACATTGTCGAGGCGGCAAAGTCCATTGAGAAAGCGATTCAGGACCTCACAAAGGGCGGCATTCAGGTTAGCCTGTTTATCGACCCTGATCCCGAACAGGTGGACGCCGCAACGGACCTGGGCGTTCCCATGATCGAGCTGAATACCCGCGCCTATTCGGAGGCCGCGCCGCGCAGTCCCGACCTGGCCGGACCGGACCTAAGACGGGAATTGACCAAAATCGTTCAAGCGTCCGAGCGCGGCCATAGAAAGGGCCTGAAAATATTGGCGGGGCACGGCCTCACCTATCGAAATGTACGGCAGATCTCCGAGATTCCTGAAATTGAAGAATTGAACATCGGGCATAATATTATTGCGCGCGCGGTCCTCGTGGGGCTGGACCGGGCGGTGCGCGAAATGCTGCAAGCGATGGGAGAAAAGGATTGACGACTAACAATTTATTATTGACGATTGCAGCCAATCGGCAGCGTCGCTCATAAGTCGCCAATCGGCAATCGATATGGCTCCAGGCACACTCTATCTGGTGGCGACGCCGGTCGGAAATCTGGAAGACATCACGTTGCGGGCGCTTCGCATATTAAAGGAGGCGGACTTGATCGCCTGCGAAGACACGCGCCGCACCGCCAGACTGATGAAGCGGTATGCAATCGGCACACCCAGGGAGAGTTACCATCAATTCAATGAAGCAAGCCGGACGCCGCAATTGGTTCAAATGCTGCGCGACGGAATAAACATAGCGCTGGTAAGCGATTCCGGAACGCCCCTGATTTCCGATCCTGGTTACCAACTGGTTTCGGCCTGCCGCAAGGAAGGAATTCAAGTGGTGCCGGTACCCGGGCCGTCCGCGGCGATCGCAGCGCTCATAGGATCCGGCTTTGGGGCGGAAAGCTTTTTTTTCGCCGGCTTTCTTCCCGCAAGGGAGTCGCAGCGAAAGCGCAGACTCAAGGAATT
Source organism: Acidobacteriota bacterium (assembly GCA_037441325.1). Classification (GTDB taxonomy): domain Bacteria; phylum Acidobacteriota; class UBA6911; order UBA6911; family UBA6911; genus UBA6911. The sequence continues at coordinate 1,023 of JBBISO010000015.1, forward strand.
GGCCGGCATGCCTGCCGCCCTGGTCCTTTTCGAAGCTCCTCATCGCATTCTTTCCTCTCTTAAAGATATGGCGAGCATTTTGGGAGAGCGCAAAGCCTGCGTCGCGAGAGAGATTTCCAAAATCCATGAAGAGTTTCTCCATGGCACCATTACGGAACTCATACGAGTCCTTCAAGCCCGTCCCAAGGTTCAGGGCGAAATCACCATTATTCTTGATAGAGGCAGAGAGATTCCGGAACCGCTGATCCGGACTGACTCAATCAGACAACACCTTGCCGAGGAAATGCAAAAGACCGGGCTCCCGCGAAACAAAGCCCTTAGATCCGTTGCCCGGCAAAGAGGCATCCCGCGCAAGGAAGCCTATAAACTGCTGATTGACGATTTGAGATTTAGGACCAACGATTGAAGACAAGCTTTGCGCGTTTTCCAAGCCTGCGCGGATAATGGTTTTATGATGTGAATGCCGGGGACAAACCATGGTTTAAGAGTAAGGATGGATGGGAATTTTAACCGTCAATCTCAAATTGTCAATCGGGGCATTAGGGAATGATGCCTTTACCGTCGAGTTCCCCTGGAAGAAATCCGGCTTTCCTTCCGGCGTCATAGATCTCAACTCGCTCCCGGCGCATCCGTTTCAGTTTTGATTCCAGCGCATCAATTTCCATTTTCAGGCGGGCCGTCGAATCCTTGTTCCCTCCGCTCCTTGAGATTTTTCCGCTTTTTGGAGGAGCCCACTTCTCCTCCTGCAGGCGTTCCTTCAGCGCACTGAGGCGTTCCTGGTCCTGTCGTATGGTTCGATCCAGCTTTTGCAGCGCGGCACGGAAATCGCGATTTGACTGAGCTTTCTTTCCCGAATCGGAAGAGGCTTTTGCTTTCGTCGGCCCTGATGTATGAGGCATGGACGTGGTCAGATTCCCGTTCGGAGCCCGATGCGCGATATCGCCCGTGATGACTTTGGCTTCAATCCCTTGCTTTTCGAGTTGATCCCTTCGTTCCGCCTCCTGGCGGGCAACATCGGCCAGGGATTGCAGGGAAAACAGAAAAAGAGCCGCCATCCGGCAGGACTGGAAATTAAGGCGTGTCATACCCATTAAATGGCCCATGCCGGATTTGGGCGAGAAAATCTTTGAATGTCTTTGCACTTTTTACACTTTGATCTCCGGAGGATGGAGCGGGAACGCCTGAGAATACACTTCGGCAAGCCGGAGCAGAATCGTTTCCTGAAACTGGTTCGCGAAAACCTGAAGGCCGATGGGCAGCCCTTGCCGGGTAAAGCCACAAGGCAGGGAGAGAGCGGGAATTCCGGCAAGGTTGGCGGTTACGGTATATACATCCGAAAGGTACATCGAAAGAGGATCCGAGATCTTCTCGCCAATTTTGAAAGCGGGTGTCGGACTGACGGGGCTGATCAAAACATCTGCGTCCTCAAAAGCTCTCTCGTAATCGCGTTTGATAAGCGTGCGCACTTTCATTGCCCGGCCATAGTAAGCCTCGTAATAGCCGGAAGACAGCGCATATGTTCCGATCATAATCCGCCGCTTAACCTCAGCTCCGAAGCCGAGGCTTCGAGTGCGTTCATACATGTCCGACAGGTCTTTCGGGCCCGATACACGCTCCCCATATCTCACCCCATCATAGCGGGCCAGGTTTGAGCTCGCCTCCGCCGGGGCGATGATGTAATAATCCGCGATGGCGTACTTGGTGTGAGGGAGTGAAACGTCAATAACTTCACCGCCCAGTGAGGCTGCGTTGCGGATACCATTCTCAATGGCAGCCCGCACCTCCGGATCCAGACCTTCGCCGAAAAACTCTTTCGGGATCCCAATCCTAATGCCGCGTATCGGCCGGTCCAGCTCGAAAAGATAATCCGGCACCGGCACGGGGGCCGAAGTCGCGTCGCGTTCGTCCCGGCCCGCTATGCACATCATCAATTGCGCCATGTCTTTTGCATTATTGGCAATAGGTGCAATGCAATCCAGCGAGGAAGCAAAGGCAACCAAGCCATAACGGGATATGCGGCCGTACGTCGGTTTCAGACCCAAGACGTTGCAGAATGAGGCGGGCTGCCGGACGGAGCCCCCCGTTTCGGAACCCAGCGCCAGCGGCGCCATTCCGGCCGCTACCGCAACCGCGCTGCCGCCGCTGCTGCCTCCCGGAACCCGCTCCGGATCATACGGATTCCGCGTCACCCGAAATGCGGAATTCTCAGTCGAAGACCCCATGGCGAATTCATCACAATTAGCCTTGCCGATGACGATAGCTCCGGAGCGCTCCAACCGCTCCACTGCCGTGGCGTTGTAAGGCGGAACATAATTTCGCAGGATTTTGGAACCGCAAGTGGTCCGGAGGCGGTGGGTGCAGATATTATCCTTGACGGCGACCGGAACTCCTGCGAGGGGCAGGGCGCCTTCCTTCACCTCCCGGTCGATCTCCTCCGCGCGTTGCAGAACTTTTTCCGGTTCGACCGTCAGAAAAGCGCCCAGCTTTCCGTCGGCGGCTTCAATGCGCCTCAAGGCCACGGCCGCAACTTCACGGGCGGAAATTTCGCCCGAGTTGACCGCGTCACTTATTTTGCTGGCGTCTTTGAGGTTCATTTCCATATGATCCGGAAATTCTTAGCTGCCGGGCACCGAAAAAATTCTTCAAATTACCTTGGGGACGCGAAAGTGTCCCGAGCCGGCATCGGGCGCATTCGCCAGGCTCTCTTCCACAGGCAATGAAGGCCGGACCTCATCCTGCCGGCACCCATGTTTGCCATAATCCGCGGTCAGAGAAACATGACTCGTCGGCTCGATATTCTCTACATTTGCCTCCTTGAGCTGCTCTATGTAATCCAGAATGCGTTGAAACTGGGCGGTAAAGGCATCCAATTCTTTTGCGCTGAAATGAAGCTTTGCGAGTTCGGCGATTCTAAGCACTTCCTCTCGTGTTACGGCCACAATCAATCCTCCACCGGCAATAGCTATCTTCTAAGCCGCCCGAGGTACTGCCAGCACGCTTAATCCATGCCGGCGCGGAAAGCATTCTTCACCGCGGAGGCGTAGTAAATGGCTATAAATCCTATCTTTCTCTGAAATCTCTGCACCGCCCGCGCCTCTGCGGTGAGTTCAGATCTTGCGGCCATGCCGCGCCAGGTCAATCCCGAAATCGATCGGGAAACACGCGCCCAAGCCAGGCAAAATAGCGCCGGGCATTTTTAATATCCTTCCGTATCCGGCCGGTCAGATCCCGCTCGCCCGAAAACCGCCGCTCATCGCGCAGGCGTATAAGAAACTCGAGGATTGCTTTCTTTCCATAGATATCCTCGTTGAAATCCAGAATATGGGTCTCTATGCTCAGCGGCATATCTTCTTCTTTCGCACTCACCGTCGGCCGGAATCCGATGTTGGTCACGCCTTTATGCTTGCGGCCTTCGACGCTGAGCAACGTTACGTAAACTCCGCGCCGCGGAATCAGTTCGTTGGGCGTTTTAAGGTTGGCCGTCGGAATCCGGAATTGTGAACCCAATCCCGTTCCGCGGACGACTTCACCTCCCAAAGCAAAAGGACGAGCCAGGAGCCGCCTGGCCAAGCCAACCTGTCCGAAAAGCAAGGCCTGACGTATCGCAGTACTCGATACCCGGCTGCCGCGAAACTGCACTTGATGGATTTTGCTGACCAAAAATCCTTTCTCTTCCCCAATTTCTTTAAGCACATTGAAACTTCCCTGCCTGCGGTTCCCGAATGCGAAATTCGGCCCGACGTATATCTCCTTCGGGCGGAGCTTTTCCCATAAGATTTTGACCGCGAAATCGCCCGCGCTTGCCTGAGCAAGCTGTCTGTCAAATGGGATTACGATGACAAGCGGAATGTCTAACGATTCGATCGTCGCGATCTTTTGCCCGAATGTTTGTATCTGCAGAGGAGCGTTGTCGGGAGCCAGGACCTGCAGAGGATGGGGATGGAATGTCATCACGGCCGCAGTGCCGCCGATTTTGGCGGCTCGAGCAAGAAGGTCCCGCATCAAATTTTGGTGGCCGAGATGGACTCCGTCAAAGTTGCCAATGGTTACAACCGGCGCAGGATATTCGGGAGCGAGATCCTCCAGGCGGTAAATGACTTTCATAGCTCCCACTAGATTTTGATCCGGTTGGTCTTGGCCATGTATTTCATCCGGAGCTCATAAAGAACGTTCTCCAACAGTTGCTGCTCCTCCTTGCTCAGGTTGCCTTTTGTTTTTCGCTCAAGCATGGACAGGATATCGATTGTGTGCCGGGCTGCCTCCACATCCTCTTCCTTTCTGTTGGTATAGGGATTGGGCACTTCCCCCAAAAGCACGAGTCCCTGCGTGTAGTAGGAAAGCAGATAGGAAGGAAAATCAATTTGCGGCCTTGGCGGGACCTCTTTCCCCGCGGATTTTTCATCCGCTTTGGGCATTGGTTCGGCGGCCTCTTTTTCCTGAGTTTGTTCCGCAGCCTCCGGAGCGCGCGGTTCTCCGTCCCGGCTAAAACCGCGTTTGTCGGTGATTCTGAAACCTTGTTCTTCCTGTTCGTCAGCCATATAAACACCCATTGAGATCAAGCGCGCGTCCGAGCAATCGGACCGCATCCCGGTTCGGGAAGAAGATACAAAATGCTATCATCGGCCCCAATTCGGCTCAAGAAAATTTCCAGGGAACGACAAGGCAGAATTATGGCATGAAGCTTAGATCATGAAACTGCGGATTTTCACGGAGCCCCACGAGCTGAAATTCCGGCGCCGGCCAATGCATCTTGCCAGCGCTCCAGATTGGGAAGCAACAAATTACATCCGCGCTTATCTGTGGAAATCCGCAGTTGAGTTCCTTTATGGTTCCGACACAAAGCGGTTCAGCTTGGCCGCAAAAACGCTTTCAAAAACGCGGGCTAATAAATCGGCTTTTTCCCCGCCAGGATCAGCTCGGCGTTATAGGCTTTCTTTTGGATTTCCTTGGCCAGCTCTCTGGCTTTTAATAAATCTCCCTGGTTGACCAGGTCATTAAGGGTCGCGGTCCCCTGCTCCACTTCCGCCATAAGAGGAGAAATCTGGTTTTTCACCCTTGTGCTCAGCCTTCCGCTGTTGAGGGCGGTATTTACCTTTGCGGATCGCACTCCAATTGAGGTCTGCACTTCTACAATCTCTTTTTTGACGTTCTCGCCATTCGCCTTGGCAATTACGACCGCCTTTTCAAACCGTGATTTGGCTCTCCGAAAAAGAGACTGGGCGGGCTTTTTTTCACTAACCGCCGCCTGGGCCTGCTCCCAGGCCAGCATCGCTTCTTGCCAATCTGAGGGTGCGAGATCTTCAGCATATACCCCCTTTGCTTGCTCCATCGCTTCCTGAGCTGCTTTCAACTCCACCTCGGGGATTTTGTAGCCGCAGCCATAACCGCAAAGTAGTAAAAAGAGGCTGCAACCAACAAAAAATCGGCTTGGGTTTTTCATTGATGACCTCCTGTTGTTTTTACGGATTACTGCTATCATAACACCAAGCCTCCGGAGGTCAAAGCACCTAAGGGCTTCGGGGGGCTTCGGGTTGATCTCTAAGGGCCCGGATGATCCACCGCGGCTAAAATTGCATCTAATCCCATGGATCTGAGCGCCTTTGTTTCTATGCATAAAAATGGCCTTACTGTTTCCTGCCTTTCCTGCGCTCTCTTTTTATCGGGATTTGCGGCTGAGCGGAAACCTGGCAAAACCCCCGAGGAGGATCAGACAATCCGGGTGGATGTTGAAATGGTTTCGCTTCCCGTAGTGGTCACGACCCGTGAAGGCAGGCGGATCACCGATCTCAAACAAGAAGATTTTCAGGTATTGGAGGACGGCATACAACAGGAAATCGCGGGCTTTGCCGCCACCGATGAACCAGTCAATGTCGCGCTCCTTTTGGATACAAGCGGCAGCACGGAACTGGCACTGGCGAGGATTCAGAACGCTGCCATCACTTTTGTGAACCAGCTTCACCCCGATGACGAAGTCGCCGTCTTGTCCTTCGCCGATGATGTCAGGCTTCAGCAGGATTTCAGCATTGATCGGGATCGAAACGAATACGGCATCAAAAAGACCAGGCCGGGGGGCTGGACGGTACTGTATGAAGCAGTCTGGGTGGCCCTGGAGGAAGTGCTCAAACCGGTCAGAGAACGAAAGGCGCTTGTGCTCTTTACCGACGGCGTGGACACGCGCAGCCGCAAAGCAACTGAGCGCGAGACCCTTGAACTCGCCAAGGAAACCCAAGCCACCATTTATTGTGTCTACTACAACACTGAATCAGATCAATATAGCCGGAGGCGTCGAACCACCGGCGGATTTCCAGGGCCGCAATTCCCCCCCGTGATTGTGAATCCCACACCTCCCATTTATGGAGGCCCCGGCTCGACTTCCGCAGAATACGCGGCAGGCCGCCGTTATCTTTCCCGGCTGGCTGAAAACAGCGGCGGATTAATGCTCGACGGCATGGAGGATCTCGGCAATGCCTTTGCCCAGGTAGCTAAGGAATTGGCCAGTCAGTACAGCATCGGCTACTACTCCACCAACCGCAAGCACGACGGAAAGTTCCGGAAGGTGGAAATAAGAATCAGGAAACCGGACCTCGTCGCCCGCACCAAAAAAGGCTATTTCGCAAAGAAAGACAAGAAATCCTAGCTTTCTCTTAGGGTTTGGTAGCGAGGCGGCACAAACCTGCGTGGATACTGGCGCGCGACCCGTGGGGCGGCTCTCCAAACCCGTCCAGGACAGCTCTGGAGAGCCGTCCCAGCGCAATGAAGTAGACATGCCCGGATGTGCCCCGCAGTAGAAATCTTGTGAGATATGCGGTCTAAGGCGGACGCCTCCGGAGCAGCGTTCCTGCATATCTGTCCAAAAACCCGCGGAAGCTCAATGCGGCAAGCATGCCCGCCTGGGCCGCCGGCTCAGAAGCATTGTGCGAAGAGCGGTTTCAAGCTCCAACCGTCTTCCCGCTTTTGAGGCAGCAACGGGCCAATGGCCTATTTCCCCTGCCAGCGCTATAATTGCCCGATCATTCCCTAACCCTTGTTCTCAGGAGAGCGCCATGAACTGTGAAAAATTTCGCGTTATGCCCGGAAGAAAAATTAAGCTCGCCAATTGCGATCCCAGCTTCACCGGCAACTTCAAATCCAAGGAAGAGGCCCAGGACAAGCTCAGCGCCGACATCCGGAAACTCGCGAGCCTCCAGGATGTGCTTTACGCGCAGAAAACCTACGCGCTGCTCCTGATCTTTCAGGCAATGGATGCCGCAGGAAAAGACGGAATCATTAAACATATCATGAGCGGCATCAATCCTCAGGGATGCCAGGTCTTTTCATTCAAGGCGCCGTCTCAGGAGGAACTCGATCACGACTATCTATGGAGACATATGAAAGCGCTGCCCGAGCGCGGCCGCATTGGAATTTTCAACCGGTCCTATTATGAAGAAGTGCTCATCGTGAAGGTTCATCCTGAAATTTTACACGGTCAGCGCATCCCGCCCGATAAAAAAAACCACCAAGATATATGGAAACACCGCTATGAGGACATCAATTGCGTTGAACGATATCTGGCGCGAAACGGGACTCTCCTCCTGAAATTCTTCCTCCATATATCCAAAAAGGAGCAGAAAGCGCGCTTTCTGGAACGGATCAATCAGCCAGAAAAAAATTGGAAATTCGAACTTGGCGACCTGAAAGAACGGGGATTGTGGAAGAATTATATGCAAGCCTACGAAGACATGCTCAACGCCACGAGTTCGAAATGGGCTCCTTGGTACGTCATCCCCGCGGATAGGAAATGGTTCGCGCGGGCTGCCGTCGCCGACATTATTTCGGACAAATTAAAGTCCCTGAACCTGCGATATCCCGAAGTAACCGCGGCGCATAAAAAGGAATTATTGCGAGCCAAAAAAATTCTGGAGGCGGAGGATTGAGCGGAGGAAACCGATCAACCCAGAGCCGCAACGAAGGAAATGCCATGAGAGGCGGCCGCTCCCATCCGAAGCTCCAGGCCGCCTGACAGGAACGCGCCCGCCCGGGTCCCCGCATCAAAAAATTATCCGCGCTCCGGTATGCATGGTGTTAAGATGGCGCCCATCATCAAACGGCATCAGCGAAAAGAATTCACAGAAGGAGAAACTGCCATGAGTTTTGCTGCTATTGCAAAAAAGGGCACAACGCGCAGAGGATTCATCAAGAATGTCGCCGCCGGCGCCGGCGGCGGCGCTCTCGCAGGCTCGTTGCGCCCGGCCTTGATGCCCGGGCAAAGCGGATTGGCCGCAGCCCCGGCTTCGAAAAGCAAGTATGACAAATACATCCTTGCGCCTGCGATTAAACAGTATCAAGACCTGCAGGTATTTGCGATCAAAGGGAAAGACGCGCGAGGCTATGATTTTGCCGTCCAATTATCGCCGATTGAAGCAATTCCTCTTATGAACGAGCAACCGGCGGCAGTGGATGCGGACCGGGTAAAAGCATATATCGGCGGCGACCCGGATAACGTCAAGGACATAGGCACGGAGATCGAGATCGCCATGGGCGCAGAACCCGAAGTCTATACCATAGACTCTGCCGCTGTGACCTATATCCCGAAGGGAACAATCCACCGGCAGCGGCTGCTGAGAAAGCCTGCCAAGTCTTCATTCGTGTTGACCTTGACCTTGCCTCCCAAATATGTCGAACCGCCCAAATCCAAAAAATAGCCGGCTTTTGCGCGGGGATATATTCCGCATGAGGAGAAGAATTTATGCAAAAAAAGAATTATGAAAAATTTATCAGACGAAACGCCGTAAGCGAGATGCCTCCTATGGGGGGTAAGCTTAACAGTCCGTTTGTCGCCGCCGGCCCCGATTTGATGAAAGCAATCGAAGGAGCGCGGCCGAATTTTGCTTTGTATTATGTTCTAAGAACAGGCATGTTCATGGAACCACCCCACTACCACACAAACGATGAATACCTGATGTTCATCTCTTCAAATCCGCATGACATGAAGAACCTCGGGGCCGTGGTGCAAGTCGCCTTCGGCGCAGAGTGGGAAAAGGTAGAGTTTTCCACTTCAGCCCTGGTGCATTTCCCGAAAGACCTGCAACATTGCCCGCTATACGTCAAAAAAATGGACAGGCCTTTTCTTCTCGGCCATTTCTGGCCTATGGGCGAAGAGGTGAATTTCATTCCCGGCAAATAGCCATTGCGGCAGCCGGCAATCAAAATCCATGGAACCGGATCAGAACTCCTCCGAGTCCTCTATGCCGCGAAGCCTGTCCGCGAGGCTCTTGGGAGAGGTAACCGGCATCGAGCACGTAAAATTCTGACAGATATAGGCCGTCGCAAGTCCCTTGACCTGAGACCTGTCCTTGAGAAGAAACGGATCGCCTCCCGTTCCGCAGGCGACAACCTTGTTGGGGAGGTAAATATGAAAGACTTCATGCAATAACTCCTTGGTCCTGGCATCGGCCGGATTGCCGATGATCGCGATTTCCTTAGGTTGTCCCAGGAAGAAATCCAGCGCACACAGGAGATGAGGAAAGGAGGAAGGATGCCGGGCCAACAGACCTGCCACGCGCTCCATAAGGGCGGCCGAGTATTGCGGCCAGTGCTCGTTGCCGGTTAATTTCCAAAGCCTTAGCATCGCGAAAGCCGCCGCGGAATTCCCGGAAGGAATGGCGCTGTCATAGAATTCCTTAGGGCGGTGAATCAAGGACTCGTGATCGGCCGAGGTGAAAAAGAATCCTTTGTCCTGCGGATCCCAGAATTTTGCAATCATCGCTTCCGCAAGTTCTTCGGCATCCCGGATCCAGCGCGGATCGAAAGTTGCTTCATAGAGCGATATCAGCGCGTCAATCAGGCAGGCGTAGTCTTCCAGATAGGCATTAAAGCGGGCACGTCCGTCCTTGAAGCTGCGCCGCAGCTTTCCGTTTTGGCGGAGATTTGAGAGCAAAAACTCGGCGTTTCGGACCGCGGCCTGCCGGTACTCCTCGTGATCCAGCGCATTGGCCGCCTCCGCAAAGCTGCGCAGCATGAGCGCATTCCAGGAAACCAGTATTTTTTCGTCGCGGCTCGGCTTCACCCGCGTTTCTCTCGCCTCTAACAGCAATTTTCTTTTGCGCCGGATGATCTCCCGGAACCGCTCCTCGCTTAAATTGTTGAAACGGCAAAACGAGTCGGCCGGCATCGGGACATGCAGAATATTTCGCCCTTCAAAATTGCCCGCAGCGGTGATGCCGTAATAACGGCAGAACAACCCTGCTTCCCCTTCGCCGACAATGGACTCCACCTCTTCCGCGTTCCAGACGAAGAATGCGCCTTCCTTTCCTTCGCTGTCGGCGTCCTGGGACGAGTAAAATCCTCCCTCCGGAGAAGTCATCTCGCGCAACACGTAATTCAGGATTTCCCGGCTGACGGTGCGGAAAAGCTCATTCCTTGTGAGCTGATAGCCGTCCAGGTAGGCACGGCTGAGCAGCGCGTTGTCATAGAGCATTTTTTCGAAATGCGGGACAAGCCATTGGGCATCGACCGAATAGCGATGGAACCCTCCTCCAAGCTGGTCGTAAATACCGCCGCACGCCATCCTGGTGAGCGTGTTTTCCACGATATCCAAGTACTCTTTCCTCCCTGTACGGCGGTAGGATTGCATGAGGAAGCTCAAAGCCATGGAGGGCGGGAATTTGGGCGGGTTTCCAAAACCTCCATTGCGTGAATCGTAGCCGGCGGCAAGCGCCGATGCGGCCGCCTCGAGGATGCCGGGATTGAGCTCGCCCCGCGCTCCGGGAAATATGGTTGATTTTTGCAATTCGGTAAGAATGGTCTCGCCATCATCGTGGAGAGACTGCCTTTTTTCTCTATATGCTTGGGCGATCTTGGTAAGAACATGGCGGAAGCCCGGCATTCCATAGCGGTCTTCGCGCGGGAAATAGGTTCCGCAGTAAAAAGGAATGCGGTCGGGCGTAAGGAAAACCGTCATGGGCCACCCTCCGCGGCCCGTCGTCAATTGAACTGCCGCCATATAGACCGCATCAAGGTCCGGCCTTTCTTCCCGGTCGACCTTGATATTGATGAAATATTTATTCATCAGCTCCGCGATCTCTTCGTCCGCGAACGACTCCTGTTCCATGACATGACACCAGTGACACGCCGAATATCCGATGCTCAGCAGAATGGGCTTGTCTTCCGCTTTCGCCTTGGCCAGGGCTTCCTCGCCCCACGGGTACCACTGGACGGGATTGTGCGCATGCTGGAGCAGATATGGGCTGGTCTCATTAATCAGCGCGTTGGTGTATTTGTATTCGGTCATGGCATCAGCTTATTCATAGGCACACCTTCGGTCAATGCGGATTCGAGATTTAATATCCGCGAATGAAAACTCGCCCACTTGCCGGATCTAATCCGCATATCTCGAGCGGTTTTCAATGTCGGGGCGCGAGAGGGGATTTCTCCGGGGTAGCTGAAAATCATTGCCCAAAAACCGCGGGCGGCATTCACGTCAGGCCGGCAAGACTTCCCCCAATCTCAATCGGCTCTATTCCGTTATGAACGTTCGTAGCGTGCTTCCACCTGGCTGCGAATCCCACCGCGGGGCGTAAATTCGCCCCGGACTTTCATGGAAACCGGCCGGCAGGCCGCGACCAGGTCCCGCAGAATCCGGTTGACGGCATTTTCGTAGAAGATACCCAGACCTCTGTAGGCATTGATGTATCCCTTTAAGGACTTCAGTTCGAGGCACCACCGATCCGGCACATACTTCACATAAATGGTGCCGAAATCGGGCAGGCCTGTTTTGGGACATATGGCTGTATACTCAGGGATTGTGATTTCGATTTCGTAATTTGGAAACTGGTTCTCCCAGCATTCGATTGCGGGAAGTTTGGCTCGAATCCCGGATTTGGCATGTTTTTCCGTATAGGCGCGCATGCAAAAAAATTAACACAGAGCGGTTCCGGATTCGAGACCGAGATCATATCCGAATTTCGAATCTGGTTCTTCGCGCGATTAATCAAGGCTAGATAGCCAAAAGCGGCGATGGCATCAAACCGGCGTGGAAAGAGCGCATCCTGCGGGAAGCTACCCATGGCGCCTGGAGACCGGGCTTTCCGCATCCGGCACAATCTTGCGGCAATTGCCAAGATCCAGCGCGACGTTTCGGACATGGATATCGACCCGTTCGCAAACGACGAAGAGATCATGGAGGCAGGGGTTCATAGCCTGACCGCCATCGGCGAAAAAGAATCCTACGGTGGAAAAAAGCTGCCGCACTTGCTTCCAAAACCAGCCGGCAAGTGAACGCCGACTTCCAGCCGTACTCCCGGCTGAAGAGGAGCTGATCGTGATCCCTCGTCGCTGGCATCTCTACATCGTCGATCTACAGCCGCGGATTGGAATAAAGCCCGGGAAGCAGCGCCCCTGCCTCGCCATCCAGCCGTCGGAATTCAGCGAGGCGGGGCTTGAAAGCACCGTCATCCTGCCTCTGGCCACAAAACTGACTCCCGGGGTCGCTTTTCCTCTGCGCGCCGCACCTTTTCCCTGATGCCGGCAAGACTCATGGCTGTCTCTCCTTTTTTGCGAATTCTCTTCATTAAAAGCAATGGAGTAATTGCGCCATCTTAGCACAATGCGACAAAAGCCAAGCTCTGCCGGGCAGACAGCAGTCGTCCGCCCGGCTCGCGATGTCCTAAGACCGTTCACTGCCCGCTTTCAATCTCCGGCCTCAAGGGACAGGCACCCGATCACTTGGCTCTCTTGACAAGGATCTCGCCTGGTTGTCCCATCATTTCGTACGTCATTTTGATTTGATCACCGGATATCGTTCCCTTATGCGGAATCTTTGTCTCCTGTCCGCCAAAATTCAATGTGACAGTAAATGAAATATTGTTGCCGTCGATTTTCCCATCCTTAATGGGGGTTTCCTGTGCATTGACTATGTGGACACCGGTCAGCGTCGTCCCCTCCGCCTTGAACGCGAACGCGATTTCCATGTTTTGGCCGACTATTTCTCCGACCCATTTCCCGTCGATATCGGCGGCTAAGGCAAAGCCGGCCAGAAGCAGAAATCCTGCAACGCATGAAAAGTATTTCATGTGAGCTCCTCCTTTATGAGCAAATGGTAAATACAACCCTACACAAAAAGCAAACGCTCAATAACGCCATCGATGTGCCGCCGCAGTAGAAACCTGGTGAGAAATGCGGGATGGAGACGGTTTACGAATTTTGCTGCGGACGGCCGCGGCTTTGCACGCTGACCGAGATGAAGCATCCATCAGCGGCCAACATGTTTTCGCCTTGTTTGCCCGTGCACCTAATGCTTTGCGTGGAATCAGGTAATGAGGTAATAAACCGGAAGGGTGAACCAGGAAAGGCAAAAAGCGCCGACAGCCTGGGTTACGGACAGGCAATTCAGCTGCTTGACCGCCCATACTGTATAGGCAGCCAGCAGCACCAAAAGAGCGAACATTCCGGCGGAAACTCCGACAATTCCGACCACCAGAAACTGGGGCGCAAAATGTTGCAGGGGGGCGGCTATCAGCAGGAGGAGTCCCCACAGAGGCAGGAGCGCGGATCCGTGCGCCCGATATTCCAGCGCGGTGACCCAGAATCCCCGCTCTTTTCCGGAAATGGTTTTGCTCAACAGGACTATTACCGGAACATAGATCAGGGAAACAAATAGAACAGCCTGTATAAGGTTGAGGCGCAAAAAGCCGCTCAGGCGTCCGGTTTGAACGCTTGCCACTTCGGGCAAACCCGCATAAACCGTGTTCCGGACAAGGACGAAAGCAAGGAACCCAAGCGTAAAGCAGACGATGCCCGCAAGGAACGATCGCCGCTCCGCCCGGGATTGGAGAGCCGGCGTGCGAAAGGCGAGCATGCCCAGAAGATCGGCCAGGAAAATCATGGGCTAAGCTTATATCCGACACCGTAAATCGTGAGGATATGCCGCGGATTCCGGTAGTCCTCTTCGACCTTTTTGCGCAGCTTCACAATGAAATTGTCCACGGTGCGATTGGTCGGGAATTTGTCCGTACCCCAAACTTTGTCGAGAATCTCATCGCGCGTGACCGGCTGGTTGGCATGGGCGTAAAGCAGCTTGAATAGTTCCACTTCATAGTGCGACATGGAAAATTCGTGTTTTCCGCGCCGGACGATGAAGTGTTTGACATCGACAAAGCTGGATCCCACCCGGATCAGATCAATATCCGGCGAATACCCGCGGCGGCGCCGCAGGAGCGCCATTACCCGGGCCAACAGCTCGCCGACGCTGAAAGGCTTCGTCAGGTAGTCGTCAGCCCCCACTTTGAGGCCCAGAATCTTATCGTGGTCCTGAGCTTTTGCCGTCAGCATAAGAATCGGAGTGTTTAGTCTCCGACGAATCATCTCACAGATGTCGTAACCGCTAAGATCCGGCAGCATCAAATCCAGAATAATGCAGTCCGGTTCTTCCCTGCTGAGCGCCTGGAGCCCCGCTTTGCCGGTATCGGCGGTCGTGACTTCATAGCCTTCGAACTCGAGGATATCCTTGAGCCCGCGGGCCATTTCTTTTTCATCTTCAATCACGAGGATTCTTTGCATACTCTCTGATTCAGAACTCGGGATTTGAGCTTTGAAATTATGCGATAAAGGCATCTACAATTTCGAATCTCGCATTTCCGGCCGCGAGTCTGCCGGGACGTTCCGGATCGGGATCCTCAGGGTGAAGGTGCTTCCCTTCCCCGGCTCACTTTCCACCAGGACTTCTCCCCCATGCATCTCCGCCACATGCTTCGTGATCGCAAGACCGATCCCGCTCCCCCGAATCCGGCGGATCGCCGGCTCGCTGCCGCGAAAGAACTTTTCGAAAATCTTCGGCTGCTCGGAAAAAGGGACGCCGATTCCCTTGTCGGCAACCGACAGGTCCACAGTGCCGCCGGTTTTCGCCACCCGCACATCGATCTGCTTCCGGCCTCCGGAATACTTTACGGAATTGTCCAGCAGATTGAAAAGGGCCATGGTGATCGCACTGGGATCCGCGAAAGTATCCGGCACACCGGGGGCCAGATCAAGATTCAATTGAAAACCATCCTTGTGTATTTCATAGCGGTAGGCTTCCACCGCCTTGGCTACAAGCTGGGCGATATTGATCTTTTCAAAGCACAGGGGTTCGACTCCCCGCACCAGATTGGCAAAATCAAGCAGGTTGTTGACAAGCCGGGACATGCGGTCGCTTTCGTTATGGATGATTTGGTAATATTCCAGTTTCCTATCCTCGCTCTTCACTCTGCCTGTGACCAGAATCTCACTGAACATGCGGATCAAAGAAAGCGGAGTCTTCAACTCATGGCTGACATTGCTGATGAAATCTTCCTTCAACTGGCGGAGCTGACGATCCCGCCGCCAGGCAACATAGATAACCGCGAGGCTGAAGAAGGTCAGCGACATGCTCAGAATGATAAAGAAAAGGTTTGTCCGCCGCTGGCCCTTCATGCCTTGCTCGATCTCCGTATAGTTGCGGGGCACGATCTGCAGAATCCACTTGTAAAGCGTGGTCGGGAAGCGGGTTTCAAAGAAGTATTTTGAAGACCGGGACAAGGGTTGGCCGTAGACCCCATTATTATCAAAATCCACGACGCTCACGTAATATCTGTCGTTCAAATCCCGCAAATGTCTATCCAGCAGGGCCATGATCCTATCGAAGTTCATCTGAAAACAGACCAGGATGCGCGATCCGCTACGGGTTTCCTTCAGCATATAGGAAGCGAAGAAATAATTATTCGGCCGCTCCTTGTGCAGGTGGTGCGGCTGATTGAGCGCCATTTCTTCCAGACCGAGCTCCTTCACTTTGAAACTGGCAAGGAAGGCGCTCCATTGATTCCGGATCCCATAGGAATACGGAGGATAGAGGGGGTAGTTGCTTTCAGGCCGAAGAAAATAAACCTGGTCCACATTAAGATCGGCTTTTATTATGGCTTCCACCATAGACGGCCATTTTGCCGGTTCGTTCACATCGATCATATCCGACAGGAGCAGGTCGTTGCCGACGATTCTCTGCTCGATCCGGTCCACATACTGCATGGCCAGTTTGATGTTGCTTTGGACAAAGGCGGTCTCCAACAGATTCTCGCGTCCTGCCGTGTAGCGATAGCCGACGAAGCTCAAGGCAGCGGTTGATAGAACGATCAGTCCGATCGCTATAAAGGTAATCAGGGTATTGTGGATGAAGGGTATTTTCATATTCGTTCCACATTTTACTCTGAGTACAAAGGCAACGGATTGTCAACTTATGGAGACAAGGAATCTGAGGTATGAATCACCGGCTGCTTCTTGAAGCGTTCCCGGAGGCGCTCCGGTCTTTTTTTGCAAGCAGGGCAATATCCCCGACGCCGGACCGCTTCGCAATGTCCAGCAAAACAAAGACATCCCCGTAGGCCAGAGCGGAATCCCCACGGATGAACATGTTCTTTACCGTCCGGCGGCGGAAAATTTCCTTGAGAGTAGACTCAAGTTTCTCAAGGGTGATAGGCTGCTGATTTAGCCTGACCGTGTGATCCAAATCCATATCAACAATAATGGAATCGGGTTTCACGTCTTTCGGCTGAACTTTCGGGGCCGGTTGGGGAACTCGAATTGGATGCTCGTGTTGCTTCAGCGGCGCAGCCACCATGAAGATAATAAGCAGAACAAGGAGAATATCAATATAAGGGGTTATATTGATATCTGATTTGAGCCCTTTTTTGCCGACTGTCATCGCCATCGAACTAATGCTCCTGACTCCAGGGCGCTGAGCCCCGGAATTTCCCTAATAAAGCCGGAATGAAACCTCAATATTCGCCTGCACATCCACAGGCACGCCGTTGAGGGTACCGGGCTTGAAACGCCATTTGGTTGCGATTGTGCTGATGGCCGACTCATCCAAGCCGTAGCCCAGCCCCCTCAGAACCCTAAAACTGTCCACCGTTCCATCCTTGCGGATGATCGCCTGGATAAGAACGATCCCTTCCGCCCGGGCTTTTCGAGCCTCTTCCGTATAAGCAGGCAATGGCTGTGACAAAGCCACGGGAGGCTTCACTCCGCCGCCGACAACATAAGGTCCGACGCCGCTTCCAATGCCGCCGCCGGATCCGCCGCCCATTCCGCCGCCGCTGCCCGGGCCCACACCGGGTCCGGTTCCGGGTCCCACTCCCGTACCTCTGCCCGTACCTATTCCACCTCCGCTTCCCGGCCCTGAGGATAGGGAATAATTGGGAGGAGCCGAGATATCGCCAATGGGCAGCGACTGATCCTGCAGGATATCGATCGGCATTTGAACGCTCGGCACTTCCGCGAGAAGATCATCGACGGGAAGCAACGGTTGGGGATTTTCGGGATCCGGCGGGATCATCTGTACGCGCGTGGTTTCGGGCATTCTTCCCGTAGCCGGCGGCTCGGGCTGGTTCTTGCCGCCGCCACCCCCCCCGCCGCCATCCTCTCCATCTGCCTCAAAAGGCAACGCAATCGGATTATTCACAAACACGATATTTTCGTTCTGCGGAGGCAGAGACGCGGTTTCATGGATCGCCAGGGCAACAAGGCCAAAAACCACGAGGTGGGCGAAGATAGAAAGCACTCCGGCTTCCATCCTTCGCGTGCGGAGTTGGGCATCCTCCAAAATCAATCCATCGGGATCTGAAAAAACCGAGGATATAAAAAGCGGATTCCGGAATCCGGTGAAAAGATCCCGAATGAATTCCTTCCAGCTGAAAGGAACTTTAGGTTCTTCGTCAAGGTAGTGAAAAAGCGATGGTTTGGGACGGGGAGCCTTCCACTCTTCCTTAATGGCGCGTATGGGGTGCCGCAAAAAGCTCCAGTCAATATCCCTCCATACGCTGGTTTCCGGCTCCTCTTTGATATAGTGAAAGAGAGAGGCCTGCGTCCTAGTTTTGGAAAAGCGCTTGAATACAATACGCATTACGGCTGCTTTCACTAAAATCTATATCATCTTCTGCCGAACTTCGGAAACTCCCATCCGGTTTCCCACATCAGCCTGGTCCCGCATCACCGGCATTCTCTTAAGAGTATGCCGGTGCAATTAAATTATCATCTAATTAGATACGCTCCAGTATGTAATGGTATCACTAAATTCTGTGGGAGACATGCAAATGCAGGATTATGTTCCCAGATTCAAAATTCGAGATTGAGGATCCGATTCAATCTCCAATCCCAAATCCTGAGCCTTGGAAAGATCTATATTTTCGAACCGAGCGCGCTTTCGGAATGGATGCGCATCCCATAGAAAGATCGAACCACGAATATCATGGCAACGATCAAAAACACTCCCGCCATAAAGAGAGTGCTGCCGGAAGCCGTTTCGGACATATTCACAGCCAGCTCGACGGCAAGCAGTCCGAAGAGGGTAGTGAACTTAATCACCGGATTCATCGCGACGGATGACGTATCCTTGAAGGGATCGTATCTCCAATAACGGTCGCCGCGTGCAACGGAGTCCCTTTCTCCTTCAACTCCACTTCCACGATTTTTTTGGCGTTGTCCCAGGCGGCCCCGGAATTCGCCATAAAGATGGCCTGGAACAGTCCAAAGAGTGCAATTGAGATAAGATAGCCGATAAAGAAAAAGGGTTCCACAAACGCAAAGGCCAGCGTCGAGAAAAAAACCGCAAGGAAGATGTTGAACATTCCTCTTTGCGCATAGCGGGTGCAAATCTCCACAACCCTTTTGCTGTCCTTTACCGATGCCCTTTCCACCCCCTCCAGCCGGATATTGGCCTTGATAAATTCCACCGCGCGATAAGCGCCAGTGGTTACCGCCTGAGTCGACGCGCCGGTAAACCAATAGATCACCGCGCCTCCGCAAACCAACCCCAGGAGGAAATGGGGATGAAGCAGCGACAGCTTGTCGAGGTTCGATCGGAGGCCCTCGGTAAGCAGGACAATGATGGAAAAGATCATTGTCGTAGCCCCCACGACGGCGGTTCCGATCAGCACAGGTTTGGCCGTTGCTTTGAAGGTATTTCCGGCTCCGTCGTTTTCCTCCAACAGCGCTTTGGCTTTCTCAAAATTGACGTCAAAACCATGTTCTTTCTTAATCTCCTTCTTTGCACCCGGAATCTGCTCAATCAAAGAAAGCTCATAAATTGACTGGGCATTGTCGGTTACGGGCCCATAGGAGTCGACGGCGATGGTGACCGGACCCATACCCAAAAACCCGAAAGCTACAAGGCCAAAGGCGAAAACCGCCGGCGCCAGCATCAGGGACTCCAGTCCCAGTGTGCTGACGACGTAAGCGGCGGACATGAGGCCTACAATGGCCATTCCCAACCAGTATGAGCTGAAATTGCCGGCGACAAATCCTGAAAGGATCCCCAGAGACGCTCCGCCTTCGCGCCCTGAAGTCACGACTTCCCGCACATGGCGCGACTCCGTGGAGGTAAAAATCTTCACAAGCTCGGGAATCACCGCTCCAGCCATCGTGCCGCAAGTGATAACGGTTGAGAGCTTCCACCAGAGTGATCCGTCGCCCAGGTTCCCGATCAGGAAGTAGGAAACAACATAGGTTATAAGCACGGAAACAATGGAAGTCAGCCAAACCAAAAAAGTGAGCGGAGTCTCGAAGTTCATTCTATCCGCATTCTTAAAGCGAATCTTCGAGATGGCTTCATTGATGAGGTAGGAGATCCCGCTTGCGAAAATCATCATAATGCGCATGACAAAAATCCAAACGAGCAATTGGATTTGGACGACTTCCTGGGTGACCGCCAGCAGGATAAAGGAAATCAGCGCGACGCCGGTGACTCCATAGGTTTCAAATCCGTCAGCCGTCGGCCCAACCGAATCGCCGGCATTATCCCCGGTGCAATCCGCGATCACTCCCGGATTGCGCGCGTCATCTTCCTTGATCTTAAAAACAATCTTCATAAGATCCGAGCCGATGTCTGCAATCTTGGTAAAGATACCGCCCGCGATTCGCAATGCCGCGGCGCCCAGAGATTCGCCGATGGCAAAGCCGATAAAACAGGGGCCGGCGTAATCGCCGGGAATAAAAAGAAGAATGCAGAGCATTATAAAAAGTTCCACGCTGATCAAAGCCATTCCGATGCTCATGCCGGCTTTGAGCGGTATGGCGTGACAGGGAAGCGGCTTCCCTTTCAAGCTCGCGAAGGCGGTGCGCGAATTGGCCAGCGTATTGATGCGGATTCCAAACCAGGCAACGCCGTAACTTCCACCAATTCCTATCAGGCTGAAAATTAAAATGATGGCCACCTTGATGGGAGCGAAATGCTGAAGAACTCCAAAGTAGATCAGTATGATGATTCCGATGAAAATTTCCAGAATAAGGATAAACTTGCCTTGCGTAATCAAATAAGTCTTGCAGGTTTCGTAGATAAGCTCGGCAATTTCGCGCATGGAGGGATGGACCGCCAGCTTTTTAAGCTGGGCGAAAATGATCAGCCCGAAAAAGAGGCCGAGGACGCAAACTACAAGCCCCGCCATCAATAGGGTACGGGCATTGATTCCACGGAAATTCACCTGACCCAAATCCGGAAGCACCAGAGACGCTTCACCGCCGCCTTTATGAGGCACAGCAGCCTGCGCCGGCTCGGAAACCTGTGCGAAAGCACTCGCAGCCAGCGCTCCGCAAAGAATAATCGCGAGAACCCTGGCCGCCTTCCGATGCGAAATCCTCCGCATACAACCAACCTTTTCTGGCATCATCGTAAATTCTCCTGAATAGTCACCGGGACGCGAATATCATTCTCATTACCTTTTTTTACAGTTTCCAAATGAAAGATTTGGATTATACCTCAGGTCCCTGGAGCAAGTTGCTACGAATTGATTCGTTTCTTCCTTGACTTCAGGCCAACATTCTTGGGTTCCGGATGCACCCGGATGTGGCGCCTCAGAAGCCCTGCATGAATGCGGGCCTGGAGTGAAATAAATCCGGCCGGATAAAGGATTTTAGCTAAATAGTTTCTGTCGCGAAACTGGTTT
>JBBISO010000016.1:0-21557 GCA_037441325.1 Acidobacteriota bacterium
AGGAAAGTGCTTGCCGAAGATCCCCAATGCCCCGGCAGCCTCGGCCTTGCCATATCGGAGGCAGTCGAGGACGCGGTCAAGCGCGATGATACCAGGTACTCTTTGGGGAGTGTGCTTAACCACGTCCTGCTGCATCAGACGATTATCGGGCAGGAAGCGATGAAGCAGATGGAAATGGCGGGGGATTACCCGGATATCGTCATTGGGTGCCACGGCGGAGGGAGCAATTTTTCCGGCTTGGCTTTTCCGTTCCTCAAAGACAAGATCAAGGGATCTCGAAAGAACCTGCGTGCGGTTGCGGTGGAACCGCTGTCATGTCCGACGCTGACCAAGGGGCCGCGCGAATACGATTTCGGCGATGTTGCCGGCAACACGCCGCTGCTGATGATGCATACGCTCGGGCACAAGTTCATCCCGCCTCCGGTGCATGCAGGAGGGTTGCGTTATCACGGTTCCGCACCGCTGGTCAGCCATTTGCTTGCCGCCAACTTTATCGAGGCGGAGGCCTATGCTCAGGGGGAGGTTTTTACCAGCGCGGTCAAGTTTGCGCAGTGTGAAGGCACGATCCCGGCGCCCGAAAGCGCCCATGCCGTTCACAGCGCGATTATGCACGCGCTTAAGGCGCGCGAGGGCGGCGAGAAGAAGGTGATCCTTTTCAATCTTTCGGGACACGGCCACTTCGACCTGAGCGCCTATGATTCCTTCCTCTCCGGCACCATGGACCTGCAACAATGATAAAATCGCCTCCGGAGCTCGGCCGCGGGGCTCACGCTGGTATGCTTTGAGCTCCCGGAGCCTTTCCCTCGGTTGCCCTATGGTATGGCGTAGTACGCTACTGATTCTCTGCGCCGCTTCAGTGCTTGCGGCCCAACAGCTTCCTGAAGAACGGGTGGTGGTCACGGCGAACGCTTATCCTGTGCCCTTCGAAAATTTGTCCCGAACGGTTTCCGTACTTACCCGCGAAGATATCCGCAACCTGCCGGCACGCTCGGTCGCGGATGTTCTTGCTCTTGCGGCATCCGTTGACCTGCGTCCCCGGGCGCCGTTCGGCATCCAGGCGGATATTTCCGTGCGCGGTTCCGCTTTCTCTCAAGTCCTGGTCTTAGTGGACGGCGTACGGATCAATAATTCGCAGACGGGACATCATAACGCCGACTTCCCGGTTCAGATGCAGGATATCGAGCGCATCGAAGTGCTGCGAGGCTCGGGCTCTTCAATTTACGGCGCGGATGCGCTCGGCGGAATTGTAAATATTATTACCCGCCGAAACGCGGAACCCGCACGAGCCTCAGTTTCTTGGGGACAGAATGATTTTGTTGAAGGCTCCTTTGCCCTGGGCTTCAAAAAGGGAAGGCTTGAGCAATCGCTCAGTGCTTCCGCCAATCATTCGTCGGGTTTTATGTTTGCGCGGGATTTCCGCAGTGTCTCGATCGGTTCGCGCACGCGGATTGGAGAGCATTCCGCCATATTTGTTTCCCACGTGAACAAGGAGTTCGGCGCCAATGGCTTCTATGGGCCGTCGCCGTCCAGAGAATGGACGAATCAGACTTTTATTTCTTTTGAACGGGCTATGGAAAAATCTTCCGGGACGAGACAGGTCTATCAAGCTTATTACCGAACTCACGGAGATCGCTTTCTTTACGATATCCGGCGGCCCGGGCTTTTTGAGAATGTTCACCGCACGCATGCCGCCGGGGCCATGGCGAAAACCCGGCGCATGCTAGGCCGCGATTTTTCGCTTGCGGTAGGCGGCGAACTGGGGGGCGACTGGATCGCATCCAGCAACTTGGGTAATCACGCGTATGCGCGAATGAGCCTGTTCGGTGAAGGCCATTGGATGGCCGGGAAGTCGGCTGCGCTTTATCCGGGCCTGCGCTTTGACTATTACTCTCGCTTCGGTATCGCCGCGAACCCTTCCCTCAGCGGGAGTTGGTGGATCATTCCGCACCTCCGGCTGCGATCCTCGGTAGGGCGCGCCTTCAGAATTCCAACCTTCACCGAACTCTATTATCGCGATCCCAATCACGAAGCCAAATCTTCGCTTAAGCCGGAGAGCGCGTGGGCGGCGGAGGTCGGAGCTGATCTTATTCCGGCAAAGGATTGGGTGGGGTCCCTGACTTTTTTTTCGCGGCATGAACGGAACGTGATTGACTGGATCCGGGCCTCGGCCGCCGAAAAATGGCAAACATCCAATATCCGCAGAATCCGAACGGCCGGCGTCGAATTCGGCGCAGAGCGCGCTTTGGGCCCGCGAGCCCGGATCGCGGCGCATTACAGCCGCGTTTCAATGGACGCGGGGCGCGTTGATTACATATCCAAATATGTGCTGGATTACGCGCGCGATTCCTGGTCCGCTGCGGCCCATTTCTCCATGCCGCTGCGGCTCAGGTATCAACAAGCCCTTGTCCACAAAAAGCGGTCCGGCGGCCGGAGTTACTGGCTTCTGGACGGCCGCCTGGAGCGCGATTTCCATCGTTTCACGGCTGCGGTCGATTTCACAAATCTGCTCAACAGCCGTTACCAGGAAGTTCTTGGTGTGGATATGCCGGGCCGCTGGTTTGTATTGAGTCTGCGCACCCGATAATGATTACTTGGCTCGCTTGGCCACTAACTCCTCGTCAATCATGCCCGCTACGTTGCGCTTGAACTTGATCTCATCACCCGAAACCTTGCCCTTATATACTATTTTGACCTGCTGGCCCTGATAATTCTGCATTTCAACAAACGATATTTCGTCGCCGCTGATCTTGCCGTCCTGAATATCTGACTGCGAAGCCGCACCGGCAATGTCTGCGACCGCTATTCCGGTTAACTTGTCGCCATTGACTTTAAATTCGAAAACATATTTCTGCAGGCCGACCTGGGTGTCGAACTGAGCCGTCCACTTGCCGGTTATGTCCGCGGCGTATAGGCAAACGAGACCGGTCAGGAGCAGAAGCGCGGCGGTGAAGATTTTGCGCTGATACATCGTTTTCCTCCTTTATTCATCAGGGATTTTGGGTTTGTTTTTCCGGTTCGGTCATCTTTATGAATACATTATATGGCAAGGTTGCAGATTGTCGAAGGTTCCCAAGCCACAATTCCATAAATGCAACAAGGACAAAGCGATCGGTATCCGCAGCCGCGGGTGGATACCGCTTGAATCCGCATTCCACTGCGTTATGCTTTCTGTGAGGGCGGGTCTCCAGACCTGCCCGCACATATTGCGCACCTTGGTATTCACGCCCCTTTTCGCCGCCCGCCGCCAGTTTTCATATTGAACTCACGGGGTTGTCTTCGTATACTTTGCAATTCGCATTACCAAATTAAAAACAAAGGACAGAGGGTTTTATGTACGAGATCATTAAGCGAGAGCAATTTGGACCGGTTACCTTTCTTTGGGAAGTTGTCGCGCCCGATGTCGCTAAATCCTGCCAGCCGGGTCATTTTGTTATGGTGCGCATCGATGAGACCGGCGAACGTATCCCGTTGACAGTCGCGGATTTTGATCGGGACCAAGGCACGGTAACAATTGTTGTGCAGGCTGTAGGGAAAACCACCTTTCAGATGATGGACCTTCCCGCGGGTTCTGCGGTGATTGATTTTATCGGTCCGCTTGGATTGGCATCCCATCTGGAGAAACGCAAGAAAGCAGTGCTGGTGGGCGGCGGCTTGGGTGTCGCGCCCGTATTTCCCCAACTCCGGCGGCACAAGGAATTGGGATCCCACACCATATCGGTCATCGGATTCAGAAACAAAGACCTCATGTTCTGGGCCGACCGCTTTTCCCGGCATTCGGACGAATTCCGCGTCGCCACCGATGACGGTTCTTACGGGACCAAAGGTTTTGTTACGGTGGTGCTCGACCAGGTTTTGAAGGAGCATAACGACATCGAAGAAGTGATTGCTATTGGCCCGCTGCCGATGATGAAAGCTTGCTGCGAATTGACCCGGCCCTTGGGAATTCGCACCATGGTCAGCCTCAACTCAATCATGGTGGACGGTACAGGTATGTGCGGTTCCTGTCGGGTCACCATTGGCGGCAAGATGAAATTCGCTTGCGTCGACGGCCCCGATTTCGACGGGCACCTTGTCAATTTCGAGGAGTTGATGCTTCGCCAGAAGCGTTTCGAGTGCGAAGAACAGGAGTGCTTGAAACGCTATCAAGAAGAGCGCAAACGCCTGGCGGAAATCGGAGAAGGCGGATCGAATCCCGCCATCGTCAAGGCACGCCGGCGGCCTGGAATTGAGGATCTCCCCGAGGTCCCGACCCCCGACCCTCCGCCCACAGGGCGTGTCGTTAAGAGCATAAAAAACATCGCCCCCAAGCGCACGCCGATGCCCGAGCAGGATCCGATTGTGCGCAGCAAGAACTTCGATGAAGTTGCGCTCGGGTATACGGTGGACATGGCGCTTGCCGAAGCGGACCGCTGCATCCAATGTAAAAAGCCCAAATGCATTCCCGGATGCCCGGTCGAGATAGACATTCCCGGATTCATCGCGGCGCTTGCCCGCAAGGATCTTAAGGAATCCTATTGGATTCTTAAGGACGCGAATGCGCTCCCGGCGATCTGCGGCCGGGTCTGCCCGCAGGAAGTGCAATGCGAGGTGACTTGCGTCCTCGGCAACAAGCTCGAACCGGTCGCCATCGGCCGGCTGGAACGCTTCGTGGCGGATTTCGCCGTCGGGCGCGGCTGGGATAAAGCGCCGGACTTCAAACCCGCGGGAAAGAAGGCTGCCATTATCGGGTCCGGACCCGCAGGGCTCGCATGCGCCGGCGATCTGATCAAAGCCGGGGTGGACGTGACGGTTTACGAAGCGCTGCACGTCGCGGGCGGGGTGCTCAAATATGGCATTCCTGAGTTCCGGCTCCCCAACGATACGATCGATATCGAGATTGATGGCCTGGCGAGACTGGGAGTGAAGTTCGAGCTTGACTGCATTATCGGCAAACTTTTCACCATACCGCAGCTGATGGGCGAGA
The DNA here is from genome assembly GCA_037441325.1 of Acidobacteriota bacterium. GTDB lineage: Bacteria > Acidobacteriota > UBA6911 > UBA6911 > UBA6911 > UBA6911. The sequence continues at coordinate 4,964 of JBBISO010000016.1, forward strand.
AGGGTTACGACACGGTTTTCATCGCCACGGGAGCGGGGAGCCCGAAATTCATGGGCATTCCGGGTGAAGCTTACAACGGAGTGGTTTCAGCCAATGAGCTCCTGACCCGCATTAACCTCATGCAAGGATTCCGGCAGCCGCTCTACGACACCCCGGTGGGAATGGGCAAACGCGTAGCCGTAATCGGCGCGGGGAACACGGCTATGGATGCCATGCGTGTCTCTTTGCGAATGGGCGCCGAGAAAGTTTACCTGGTATATCGGCGAAGCATCAAAGAATCGCCGGCTCGCGCTGAAGAGCTGCATCATGCCCTCGAAGAAGGCATCATCGCCAAATGGCTGACCAATCCGGTGCGAATTATTGGAAATGATGCCGGCTGGGTGACGGCGATGGAAGTGATTGAAATGGAGCTCGGTGAACCGGACGCGTCCGGCCGGCGAAGCCCGGTGCCGAAGAAGGGCACGGAACATATCATTGATGTGGATATGGTGGTTTACGCGCTGGGCACGAGCGCCAACCCGATCATCGCCCAGAGCACGCCCGGCCTGAAGGTGAACCGCTGGGGATACATCGAGATCGACGAGGTCACCGGCATGACCTCTGTTCCGGGCGTATTTGCCGGGGGGGACATCGTAACCGGATCGGCGACGGTTATTCTGGCCATGGGAGCAGGCCGCCGCGCCGCCCGCGGCATGTTGCACTATATGGGCCTGGGACCCAAGCCCGAGAAAAAGCCGGCCGTTCCCGATAAGGAATAAAGGGCATCCGAACGAGGAAAGGTGAAAGAGGGGCGGTCACGGGTTTCTCCCGGTGACCGCCCCTCTTTTTATTTACGCCCCAAAAATCAGCGGTGGCCAGGACGTTGCCGCCAGAGGGCTAATTGCCGGAGATTCCCGGCGCATTATTTTTCAGGTTGTTGTTTCTTGAATTCGCGGTGTTGGTAGGAGTATGGTTGTGAGTGATCTATTAGAAAAGATTATGGATTTGCAGAGATTCTTAATGATTTCTAAAGTATTGCCGCGAGCGGCCGGATTTATTCAAACCAATCCGTGGGGAAGCAGAAGCGGCATATTTCAGTTGCCGCCGAAACGCGCGGCTGCTCGGCCGCGCCTGATTTCATAGCATATAGGTTTTGGATGGAGGATAGAATGGCCGCCGAAGCGAAGATAATGACCAAGGAGGAATTGCTGGCCAAGGCGTATAAACCCGCGCAGGATGCGATGAAACTTCATCCATACTTCAAGGGGAAACTGGAAACATCGCCGAAATGCTGCATCCGCGATTTTGACGATTTCGCAATTTGGTATACGCCTGGCGTCGCCGAAGTATGCAAGGATATCTTCAGAAATCCTGAGAAGGCTTACGAGCATACGAACAAGGGAAACACCGTGGCTGTGGTCACCGACGGCACGCGCATCCTCGGCTTAGGCGATATTGGTCCCGAGGCCGGCATGCCGGTTATGGAAGGGAAATGCATTCTTTTTAAATACCTTGGAGGAGTGGACGCGTTTCCCATATGCCTGAATACCAAGGATCCGGAGGAAATTATCCGCACGGTGGAAATACTCCAACCTTCCTTTGGCGGAATAAACCTGGAGGATTTTGCTCAACCAAAATGCTTTTATATTCTCGCCCAATTGCGCAGGCGCTGCCAAATTCCCGTGTGGCATGACGATCAGCAAGGGACGGCGACAGTTTGCCTGGCCGGCTTGATCAACGCTTTGAGGATCGTCGGCAAGCGAATCCAGGATGTTAAGATCACCCTTGTGGGCTCAGGAGCCGCCAACATTCGCATCGGCGCGCTTTATATGGCCTACGGAGCGAAGCCCGGGAACCTGATTTTTGTGGATACGAAGGGCACACTCCACAAGGGCCGTACCGACCTCCGGGAGACCCACGCAGATAAGTGGGAGATGTGCCGGATCACCAATGAAGACAATGTGGTCGGAGGAGTTGAGGAGGCTCTGCGCGGTGCCGATGTGCTATCCGCTGCTTCCACTCCGGGGCCCGACACCATCAAGAAAGAGTGGGTGGCCGCCATGGCTAAGGACGCCATTGTCTTTATCACCGCCAACCCGATCCCGGAGATGTGGCCCTGGGATGCCAAGGAGGCGGGCGCGCGGGTCGTAGGGACCGGCCGTTCGGATTTCCCCAACCAGATAAACAACTCTCTGGGTTTTCCGGGTATTTTTCGAGGGACGCTGGATGCGGCTGCCACAACCATAACCGATGAGATGTGCATCGCGGCCGCGAAAGAACTGGCGCAATGCGCCGCGGACAAAGGTATTTCCGAGAATTACATTGTTCCGAAAATGGACGAACCCGAAGTGTTTGTCCGTGAGGCTGTGGCCGTCGGTATGAAGGCAATCGAACAGGGCGTAGCGCGCAAGATTCTGACTCGCGATCAGCTTTACAAAACGGCCAGTATATTGATCAGCCGCGCCCAGAGCGAAACGCATTTGAAAATGAGGGAAAGAATAATTCCTCCCGTGAGCTAGCCCGCACTTCTCACAAGGTTTCTATTGCGCGGCACATGCGGACATGTCTACTGCCTTGCGCTCCCCGTGAGGACGGCTCTCCAGATCCGTCCTCGGGCGGGTTTGGAGACCCGGCCGCACATGCCGGCTCGCCAGGGAATGCCGGCCGGCGTTTTCTCCTAAGGTACTGTTGTGTTGTGACCGATTGAAGGAGCATGAACCGGCGTAATCGAGCTCGATTTAGAACCGACTTGACGGCTCTGGTGACCCGTTTGGACCTTCCAGACAGCCCCGCTAAAGCAAGGCTTGCGGACCTTTCCGCCCATGGACTCAGTCTGATTTTGGATAGGGAGTTGCCTCTTGGTTCCCATGTCAAAGTCGAATGGCGCAAAGCTGCCTTCGTGGGCGAAGCGGTTTACTGCCGGACCTATGGGAAGGAGTTCCTGATAGGTTTGAAGATTGAGGATCCTGTATATGCAGCTATAAGAAATGCGGACGCCGGTCACTAGCCCGCATTTCCTGGCTCGCCCGCAGTGGGACCGCGACCTACATGAAGGTAATCTTTGGCGGCTTTCGTTCGGGAAGCCGGTAAAACCTCACCTCGGGGTATCCGAGCATCATGGCGTAAAAGTGCGGATATCCTTCCGGTATTCCAACTGCCGTCCTCACGGAAGAAGATGCGAGGAGCGCCCCCTGAAGCACTCCGGCCCAGCAAGTGCCCAAGCCTTTGATTGGGGCCAATAATTCGAGATAAGCAAGAGCCAGGGTCAGATCAATCAGGCCGTTGATTGCCTCCTTCGGCGCCGAGGCAACGACCAGAACCGGCGTGCTCCTGAGTACGGAATCGTGATCTGCTTCCCACGCACTCACCAGCGCCGGCAAATAAGGCCTTGCCGCAACGACTTGGGGATCTCTAATGACCATGCGGATCCAATCTACGGTGAGGCCGGCGATGCAGCGGAGATGCGTTTTGTCGCTCAAAACGAGCCATTCAACAAGTTGCCGGTTGGCGCCGCTGGGAGCGTAACGCGCAACCTCTATCAGCCTTTGGATCTTTTCCTTCTCCACCGGCCTATCCTGAAAATGGCGAATGGATCTGCGAGTCCGCAGAAACTGCACAGCCTGTTCTTCGGTGATTACAAGTTCTTCCCTTATGGCAGGACAATCCTCTGCCAAGATTCGCTCATGGCTCAGGGCGCCATGTGGACAGACCGCGACACAATGGCCGCAAAGCAGACAAATGCCTTCGCCGGTTATCTCAGGATAACCGTCCTCTCTTCGGAGCTGAATTATTGAGGTAGGGCATTCGCGGACACATATCCCGTCCTTTTCGCATTTGCTTTCGTCGATAATCAGATATTCCATCCCGTTTTCCCCCATAATTGCCGCACGTTCTCTACGAACAATGCCTGATTTGCCGGAGAGAATAGTGTGAGCAGATTTTGTTGTCAAATCCATGCCGCCCATGCATGCAAACCAATTTGTAAACTGCATAGAACCAGGCATTGGCCGGCTATTATGAAACGCTCTCGGTCCTGCCTGCGTACTTCTGACGGGCAATAATCGAAATCTTGGTTGGTCCGCATTTCTCACAAGGTTTTTGCTGGGGCGGCACATCCGCGCATGACTGCTGCATTTCGCTGCCCGTGAGGACGGCTCTCCAGAGCCGTCCTGGGCGGGTCTGGAGACCCGCCCCACATGTCGCGCGCCTTGTATCCACAGCCGTCTGCGACGCCTCGCTACGAAACCTTGTGAGAAATGCGGGGTAGCGGTGAGTGCCCGCTTTTATTAATTGTAAAATCGCGCCGGCTTACGCATCATTCATGGCGTTAGGAGGTTCCGATGAAGAATGGTCGCTGTCAGCCAGCCTTGTTGATTGCCATTTGCATCTTCGGGCTGGTTCCTCAGGCATTCATTTGCGCTCAATCCGAAGCAAAAGATTTGTTTTTATTCAACGAGTACCAAACCGGGGATTCGGGGTTTTTTGCCGGTGTTTTCGGGAGATACCAGGAGAAGCATGTCCCGCTGCTGGTTTTGGAAAACTCGCCTAGAATCGAAAACCTCATGAACGATGGAAAATTGGAGCTTACTCTCGCCGATGCCCTGACGCTGGCTCTGGAGAACAACCTGGATATTGCGGTTCAACGCTATATCCCTGAATACTCCCAGACCGACCTCCTGCGGAGCAAAGCGGGACAGTCCCCGCGCGGTTTCACGGGCGGAACAACCCCTGGGGGTTTGACTGCCGGGGCTCTGGGCGCGGGTCTGGGAGGGGCGGGCGCCGGAGCGGGGGTGGGAAGCGCGGGCGGGATCACGGGCGGCTGAGGCGCGGTTCAAGTCGGATCGGCCGGAAGTTTTGATCCCACGCTCAACATAAACTTCAGCAACAATCGGGTTACTTCCCCTTTGAACACAAAGATCGTATCAGGGATTTATAACGTCATCGGGCAAAATATGGCGTTCACCGCCAGCTATGCTCAAATGTTTCCTCTCGGCACAAGCTATTCGCTGACGCTGAACGGCCAGCGGCAAAGCTCAACACAGCAGAACCTGTTGTTTAATCCCGCCTCGGTTACCCGGTTTGCCCTGGGAGTCAACCAGCCTCTTCTGAATGGATTCGGCCGTCTTTCCAACGAGCGATTCATCATGGTCGCCCGCAACAATACCAAGGTTGCCGAGCATGTCTTCCGCCTCCAGGTCATCAATACCGTGGTGGCGGTTGAAAATGCTTATTGGGATTTGGCGGCCCTGCAGCAGAGCGTGCGGGTTGCCGAACAGGCGCTGGCGGTTGCCCAGCAGCTTTACCGAGACAATCAGATTCGCCTTGATGTCGGCACAATGTCGCCGCTGGATGTGACCTCGGCGGAATCGGAAGTGGCGGCCCGGACGCGGGACCTGACCGTGGCGACCACGAATCTCCAGTTACAGGAAGCGACGTTCAAAAACATGCTGGTCAAAAAGGTGGGCCCGGAGTTGGATTCAGTCCGCATTGTAATCAAGGATCCGATGCCTGAATCGAGCCAGACGGATATCCCCGATTTGGAGAAGGCGCTGGCCGAAGCTTTGGAAACAAGGCCGGAATTGCATCAGGCCGGAATAACTCTTCAGAACCAGGATATTTCGGTGCGCTTCACCGGGGAAGCGCTGAGACCCGCGTTTTCCGTTTTCGGCTTTTATGCGGGAGCCGGATTGCAGGGCACCAGCACCGGCACCAGCGCTGGAATACTGGACGCTTTCGGGCAGAGTTTCAAAGCAGAATATCCTGAATATGCCGGCGGATTCAGCTTGAGCATTCTTCTGCGAAATCGCATGGCCCAGGCGGACAGCTTGAGGTCTCAGCTTGAGAGGAACCAGCTCTTGATCAGCCGGCAGCGGTCGCGCAACACCATCTCGCTGGAAGTGCGGAAGGCGATCATCGGATTAATGCAGGGCAAGGCGCAGGTGGAAGCTGCGCGCAAGGCCGCTGCTCTGGCACGCGAGATATGGGAAGGCGAGAAAATAAAACTGGATGCCGGCGCTTCCACTTCTTATCAGGTGATCCTCCGGGAGCGGGACTATACCAACGCCAAATACGCGGAAGTCGGCGCCAGGGTGACCTATGCCAAGGCGATGGTGGAAATGGATCGCGCGCGGGGCGCGACTCTGCAGCGTAACGGCATTGAGTATTCCGACGCTTTGAGCGGCAAAATCTCCAGAGCTCCGTTTCCCCCTTGCAAATCATCGGCAATAAAGGAGGAGAATTGATGCCTGGGTTGGCTTTTCTCCGGAGCCGGAACAGAGCCGACCGGCTGTTTGAGGCCGCAGCCTGGAGGCGCGCGCTGCTGATTTTCTTTTATGCTCCCCAGCGTTGGCCGCGGCTCAACAGCGGCCGGGAACGGAGCCTGATTACGGCAGGAATCCCGAGTGGTTTCCTCGAATGTTCAGACCTTATCAGGTGACAAGAATACCCGAGGTGCAGCCGGCAAATTCGCCCCACCTATTTCAGCTGATAGAGGAAGGAAAAATCCGGCTATCTTTAGCTCAGCTGAAAACCGCCGTTAGCGAAAACAACCTCGATATCCTTTCCTCAAGCAACAGCGCTCGCTACGCTCAGACCGATATTTTGAGATCCAAGGGAGGAGGCGCGCCCCGCGGAGGTCCGGGGGTTCAGATACCCAGCAGTTTGTTTGCCGGCGCGCTAGGAGTGGGTGTGGGCGGAGCTGGGGGACTGGGCGGTTTTGGATCGGCAGGCGGGATCACAGGCGGAGCGCGCCAGGTTTTCGGGTTCCCGCGGGGGAGCTATGATCCTTCCTTTGCGCTGGGATTCAGCGTCGACCGGACAAGCAGTCCCTTGAATACCATTGTCGTTTCGGGATTGCCCGAAGTCGCGACGAAATCGACCGCGCTGCTGGCTCGTTACTCCCAAGCGTTTACCATCGGTTCCAGCATCAGCGTCTCCTTCAACAACATGCGCCAGTCTTCGACTCAGCGGTTCCTGCACTACAATCCTTATTTTGTTTCCCAGTTGTCTATCAGCTTCACTCAGCAGTTGCTGAACGGAGTCGGATACGACGTCGGCCGCCGTTTTCTCGAGGTGGCAAAGAATGAATCGAAGATAATGCAGGAAATTGTGCGCTTCCAAGTCAACACGACCGTGGCGCAGGCGCAGAACACATACTGGGATCTGGTGGCGGCCCGGGAAAATGTCCGGGTCGCGGAGCAATCATTGGCTGTAGCCCAGCGCTTCTACCAGGATAATAAAACAAGAGAGGAGGTCGGCACAGTTTCGGAGCTCGAGGTTGTTACGGCCGAATCGGAAGTCGCCGCGCGGCAGCGCGATCTGTTGATCTCACAGACAGTGATGCAGATGCGCGAGGTGGATCTGAAAAATATCATGAGCAAAGATCTATCCGCCATTTTGGGCTCCGTTCAGATCGAGCCCACGGATTCCCTGCCGGAACCGAAGGAGGGCGACATTCCGAAACTCAATGATGCTTTAGAGACCGCTATGAGGAACAGGCCCGAGATCCGCCAGGCCGAAGGCAACATTCTTATCCAGGATATTGCGATCAAATATGAAAAAAACAGCATGAAACCAAGTCTGCTTGTTTTCGCGAACTTCAACAGCTCCGGCCTGTATGGGAACCGCCTCATTGAAAATCCCCGCGGAGCGCCCATTGTCCTTCCGGGAGGCATATCTCAGGTATTCTGTCAGGTGCGGAGCTGGAGTTATCCGGAATATGCCTTCGGCTTCTCGTTTTCATTGAATCTCCGCAACCGGGCAGCAGAAGCGGATTTGTATCGGGCCAAGCTGGAGAGACAGCAGGCCGAAACCGCCCTCCGGCGGACGCGCAATGGCATCGTTCTGGAAGTGCGCAAGGCCGTCATCGGGTTGATCCAGGCCAAAGCTCAGGTCGAAGCCGCGCGCAAAGCCGCGGAATTGAGCGGTAAATCGTTGGCTGCCGAGGAAGCCAGGCTTTTGGAAGGGGTTTCCATTCCCTACAATGTGATACGGCGGCAAAGGGATTTCAGGTCCGCTCAATTTGCCGAGGTCCAGGCTCGCGCCAATTATGCCAAAGCTCTCGTCGAGAGAGACCGCTCAATGGGCTTGCTCGAAGCCGGCCCTTAATCCGCATTGCTTGCGCCTTCGGCGCAATGGCTTGGGCAAAGGGTGTTTAAGCACTCATTCAAGGCGGCAGCAAGTTGCCGCACTCCAGCGCGCGCTGTCATGCGCTATTAACAGCAAAAGGAATTTCGCGACATAAACCAGCTATGCATCCCGCAAGAAATGCGCGTTAGGAGTTGCCTCTTGATTGCGGGTCTCAATCGTCAATCTCAAACCCGCCCAGCGTCATTCTTTTTTATCCCTGTCTTTCAAAAGCTTATACCGCACGCTGTCGGCGAGCGCGTGGTAGCTTGCCTCCAAAATATTTTCCGAGACACCGACCGTAGTCCAGCTTTCCTCTCCGTCGGTCTGCTGGATATGCACTCTGACTTTGGAGCCGGTGCCCTGGTGGCCTTCCAGCACCCTTACTTTGTAGTCTGTGAGCCGCAGGCAGTGCAGCGATTTAAAAAGCTGGTTCAGCGCCCCGTGGAGCGCCTTATCCAAGGCATGCACCGGGCCGTCTCCTTCCGCGACCGTATGCACGAAGCGATCCCCCACGCGGATTTTGACGGTAGCTTCGGATGTCACCTCTCCCGTGCGGTGCATATCGGTTACGACGCGGAAATTGTCGATGGTAAAAAACTCCTTCTCTCCACTAATGGCGGTTTCCATGAGCACGCGCACCGAAGCTTCCGCCGCTTCAAACTCGTAACCCTGGTTTTCCAGCTTCTTGATCCGGTTTAGGGCGGGCCTCAGTTTTTCATTGTTTTCTTCGATGTCCCAATTCATCTCCCTGGCTTTGTATAAAAGATTGCTTTTTCCCGACAGTTCCGACACGAGAACGCGCCGCGAGTTGCCGATCGATTCGGGCGGCACGTGTTCGTAGGTCGCGGCATCCTTGATGACGGCGCTCACATGGATCCCCCCTTTATGGGTGAAGGCGCTTTCGCCCACAAAAGGCAGATCCTTCCGGTGCGGCAGGTTTGCGATCTGGCTTATGAATTTTGAGGCGTTGGTCAAGAGCCTAAGCCGCTGGGGCCTCAGGATGGTGTGTCCCATCTTCAATTGCAGGCCTGGGATGATCGAGCACAGGTTCGCATTGCCGCAACGCTCGCCGTAACCGTTCATCGTCCCCTGCACTAGAACGATGCCGCACTCCACGGCGGCCAGCGTGTTCGCCACTGCGAGTTCGGAATCATTATGGCAGTGAATGCCCAGGGGACGCTGGATCGCGGATTGGGCGCGCCGGATTGCGTCTTGTATGCGGGAAGGCAGACTCCCGCCGTTGGTGTCGCAAAGGGTGATGAAATCAGCGCCTCCTGCTTCTGCGGCCCGCAGAGTTTCAAGGGCGTACTCCGGGTTGGCGGAAAATCCGTCGAAGAAATGCTCCGCGTCGTAGATCACTTCCTTGCCTTTGGATTTTAAAAATGCGACCGAAGAGCGGATGAGTTCGCAGTTCCTGTTAAGGGGGATTCTCAAAGCGGCCATTACATGAAAATCCCATGATTTGCCGAATATCGTTACCACCGGAGTTTCGGCTTTCAGCAAAGCGCGAAGATTCGGATCGGCATCAGGCAGGTTGTTGGCGCGCGCCGTGCTGCCGAAAGCGGCAATCTTCGCTGTGCGCCATGTCTGAGTGGCGGCGCGCTGGAAAAACTCCGCGTCCTTATCGTTGGAGTTCGGCCAGCCGCCCTCAATGTAGCTGATCCCGATCTCATCCAGCTTTCGAGCCACCCTGAGTTTATCCTGAACCGAGAAAGCTACACCCTCCCCCTGAGTTCCGTCCCGCAATGTGGTGTCATAGATTTGTATATTCACGCAAGCCTCCATTTCAGCCGCGAATAATAAAAAAGCCCTCACCCGCCTGGCGGATGAGGGCTCGGTGCGCGCACCTTACCATGCCTCTATCCGCCGGGTGCAGCCCCGGTAATGCCGATAATAGCGATAGTGACGATATTGATATGAATGCGCTGTGGCATCATGCCCTCGCGATCTGCTACGCGAAATACAGTGCCATACGCTATTGCCCTTGTAAATAAAAATGTATAATCGCCTCCGATCAGCTGCAAGGGAAGGAGCAAAGCCGGGGGCGAACCTTTGGGGCGTTTGTCTGCGTGCTTTACGCCCCGAGAGCGAGTCTCCTCTTTAACTCCTGCGCCCGGCGGCGGAAATATTTCCTTTTCATCCTTAGAGCGGAGGTTGTTAAAGATGCCGGATCCTGAACCATTCCAGCCCTGGACCTGGAAAATACCGGGAGACTCAGCGGAAATGCGGCGCGATATGATCCGCCAGGACGGGTATGACAGGGTGAGCGGAGAAGCTGTGTACACCAGAGATATACGCCTTCCCGGGATGCTGTTCGCAAAAATCATGACTTCGCCTTACGCGCACGCAAGAATCGCCGGCATAGACACCAGCCACGCGGCTGTCCTGGACGGCGTGCGAGACGTGCTCCGGTACGACGATCCGGATATCGTTTTTGACAACGTCACGGGCTGCTCCAGCGCCAGTAAATATAATGTCCTCACTCTTCCGGGTATCAGCGATTTCTATCAGCATCCCATGGGAGTCGCGATTGTCGCGGACAGCGAGGAGATATGCGATCGGGCGCTGAGATTGGTAAAGGCACAGTGGGAGGAAAGGCCCTTCGTTCTCGATATGGAGGAATCGCTGCGGCCCGATGCGCCCAAAATCCTGAGCGAGGCGGTCCGTCTGGACCCCACCGCGAAAGAGCCGAATACGGTGCTGATCCAGGAATCTGAAATCGGCGACGTTGCGAAGGGCTTCGCCGAAGCGGACAAGATCATCGAATATAAAATCCAGCGGGCGGTGACCACCCCGGCCGGTGTCGAAGCCATGGTCTGCGTCGCCCAATGGCGGGGAGATTTTTTGGACCTCTGGCTGCACCATCAGCACGATATGACGGAGATCCTCAGCTCTGAAAGCGTGCCGTCGGTCGCGTGGGATCTGGTCGGCCGGGATGAGAGCTCCAGACCCAAAATCGGTCCGGATTTTCGACCCGCAAGCAGAAACGACCCGCAACCGCCGTTTACACACTGGAGCAAAATAACCCTGACCTATCCTTATCAGGGCTCGCAATTCGGAGGATTGTCATGGCTGGCTTATTCCTACAATTTTATCCGGCTTGCCGTCAAACTGGCCAGAAGGGCAGGGGGAAGGCCCGTCAAGCTGCTTTATGACGAGAGCAATTTTTATTGCGGCGGAGACGAAGCCGGCATTTATACCTGCAAGGTGGGAGCCAAGAGGGACGGAACGATTACCGCATACCATTGGAACATGGTAGGCGTAAGGAATCCCGCAACGGACAAGACCCCTGAATGCACCGCGATCCGCCACGCGCGCGGCACCCAGCAGTGGGCGTTTACCAACCGAGGCTATTTGGAAAGCTTCCGGCACGGCGCGCCTGCCTGCGTGCCGCACAATATAATGTTTGATCGAGTGGCTGCCGAATTCGGGCTTGATCCCATTGAGGTCGCGCTGAAGAACGACGGTTGCGCCGGACACTCCTGGGAATGGGTTACGAAATACCAGGAGGAAAACGGCTTTCCTAAAAGGCACAGCCTGAAAGAGGTAATAGAGCTGGGCAAGAAGGCGATAGACTGGGATGGAAAGCGGCATCCGCCGGGAACCAAGAAGCTTGCCCATAACAAAATGCATGGTATGGGTTTCATGTCCGTCAACGAGTGGGGGAACGGCGTGGCCGGGATCCTTGCCGCCGGATACGCGTGCTTAATCCTTCGCGACGGCAAGGTGGCCATCATAGGGATGCGCTGTGATCCGGGCATTGATACGGAATCGGGTTACCGCCGCTGTGTGGCCTCGGAGATGGGCTTGAAATTCGAAGACACGGTGATACGGCAAAGACGTTCCGACAATAATGTATACCACTTCGCGGAACCGGGTGGATCCTACGGCACAATCAGCACGACGCCCCAATTGATTTTTGCGGCCAGACAACTCAAGCAGAAGATCCTGCGATACGCGGCCGCGTCGAGACTCGGGACCGATCCATTCTTTCCGGGCAAACAGCCCGAGGATTTGGATATCAAAGACAGCATGGTTTTCGAAAAAGCCCATCCCGACAACCGGAAGACGGTCGCGGAGGTGGCGAACGCGTTCTGGAACGCCGATCCGGCAATCGCCCATCCGGTAACCCCGCCATTGTCCGGCTTGAGTTCGGAAGGGAAACCGGATTCGCGGCTTTATTTCATGTGCCGGCAAGCGCATTTCCTCGAGGTGGAGGTGGACACGGAAACGGGAGTTGTGGCGGTCGTCAATCTTATATGCGTCAATGACGTGGGCCACGTATTTAATCCCAAAGGCGCGGAGGGCCAGCAATACGGCGGCGCCATTATGGCTTTGGGCAGGAATATGACCGAGGAGAAGATCTGCTGCCCGAAGACTGGCGTGGGACTTAACTACGACCATATCGGCTACCGGCTGGGAACGATGAATGATTACCCGGTGGTCCAATGCATCCTTAACGAGAGCCATCTGGGATATTCTTCCTACGGTTCGTGCGGCATCGGAGAAAATGTAGGCGCGTCCCTATCCGCGATTGTAGCGGGTGCGGTTTACAACGCAATAGGAAAATGGATCCTTGATTTTCCCATCACGCCCGATAAAGTTCTCCGAGCCCTGGAGGCGACTTAGATCCTTACGGCATGTTTTGTGTGCCGCAAGATTAGATCCCGGCCTTGCGGCCGGGCTTGTTCACTATAGGGCCTTCGGCCCTCAGAGCATTTCAAAAGCATGTTTTGCGACAGGCTCTCCAGACCGGGAGGATGCTCTTTGGATAAATGAGGGTCAATAAGTGCGGATGAACAATGGGCGGAGTTGAAAGGGGAAAGCGATGATGAGAGACGACTCACCGGACCAGAGAAATCGAAATTGGATCCTTCCCTTCTTGGCCACGATCTTCGTAATGATGGCTCTTCAGATGTCGAGCTTGGGGTTTTCGCCTCTGCTGCCCGAGATCCAAAAGGAATTTGGCATGAGTTTCTCTCAGGTCGGACTCTTCACCGGGATGTATGGGTTTTCCGCTCTGCTTCTCAGCGTCCCGGGCGGAATGCTCGCCAAACGATTCGGAGAAAAAAGGGTCCTCTCCGCAGGCCTTCTGGTTGTGATATTGGGCCTGATTTTGCTCAGCTAGTCCTGGAATGTCGGAACGGCATTCGCAGGGCGCGGCCTCTGGCTGCTGGGCTACCGGCCCGCTTTCGTATGCGTCATGACGGCAATCGCCGTCACCGCTCCGCTTTCGCTGAGAAGCCGCTCCCTGGGAGCCGTCGGAGCAATTTCCGCGTTTGCCGCCGCGGTCGGAGCGCCCTTTGGCAAAGCGATCGGGAATGAATTCGGCTGGCGCCGCGGCATTCATGCGTTCACAGGAATGGCGTTGCTGGGAGTAATTGTCTTTTATGTTTTTTATAAGACCCGTCCCAGGCCGGTTGGATCGCCTGCCGAGCCCGCTCCTGAGCATTCGCTGTCCGAAAAGCAAACGGCGGCGAAGAAAAGCGGCAGCGTTTTCCGGAATCCGGTTGTATATGCAATCGCGGTGTTGGAAGGAATCGTGGGAGTGGGATATTTCAGTTCCAACTTCTTCGTTCCTCCGGCGGTGGCTGCAGTCTTCGGTCCAAAAACCATGAGCGCCGCGTATATCCTCAGCACGGGGTTTATTTTGGCAATCTTTGCAAATATGTTTTTCGGCTATCTCATGGACCGGTTCAACAAATGGAATGTCATGGCGCTGATGATGTTAATCCTCATACCGGCTTCCCTGTGCATGAACAGCACTGTGCTGCCGATCTTCTGGATCGCCACCGCGGTCGTGCTGGCGGTCGGCCTTTCCGCGGCGCAGCAATGTTTTTCCCTGGCCGCGGAACTCGTGACCGGGCGCGAAATGGGGAATGTTATGGGTATCGTATCCCTGGGACCCGGAGTATTCGGCTATCTGGGCCCTCAGGCGCTTGGATGGCTGAGAGACTGGACCGGCGCCTTCAGCGCCGGCTGGTACTTTCTTGCGATTGTGGCCACGCTGGCCTTGATCGAAGTCCTCTTTCTTAAAAATTACCTCAAACGGCAAAAGGCGCCGGCATAGCGCCGCCGCTTGTTGCTACAGCTCAATTTCCTTCAAGTCATCGGCCGGGATGAGAGAAGCCTCGGTAAGAGCCTGTATCTCTTGCGCAGTCCAAGCGCGGGCGATTTCTTTAAGAATGAGCCCTTGTCCCGTCACCTCAATGACCGCCAGGTCAGTGAATATCTTATCAACACACTTCCTCGCGGTCAGAGGGAAACTGCATTGCTTGACGATGCGGGGAGCCCCCTCTTTTGTGGTGTGGAGCATCATTACCAACCGCTGCTTGCACCCAACAGCCAGGTCCATTCCGCCCCCCATTCCGGTAGCGGGCCGGCCCGGCCGGCCCCAATTAGCCAGATCTCCCTCTTGTGAAACCTGGTAAGCTCCCAGGACTACAAGATCAATATGTCCGCCTCGAATCATGTCAAAGGATAAGGCGCTGTCAAAAAAGCACATGCCCGGGAGGCGGGTGACGGGTTGATCGGAAGCGTTGATCAATTCATAATCCTTTACCCTATCATCAGCCAGAGGCCCGTATCCCAGAACGCCGTTTTCGCTGTGAAAATAGATAGTTCTGCCCTCGGGTATGCAATTGGCGCACAATCCGGGCATCCCGTATCCCAGATTGACCACCATGCCGTCTGCAAACTCCTTGGCGACCCTCAGGGCGATAGTCTGTTCGTCCAAACGCGTTTTCATCTCGGCACCTCCACGATACGGTTCACAAAAATGTGGGGCGTGATGATCGCTTCCGGATCGAGTTGTCCAAGCGGCATAATCTCATCCACTTCCACAATCGTGGTCCTGGCAGCCATCGCCATGATGGGATTGAAGCATCTTGCGGTTCCCCGATAAACCAGGTTCCCTGCGGTGTCGGCCTTGTGGGCTTTGATGAAGGCGAAATCCGCAGCCAGCGGCAATTCCAGCAAATACTCCTTGCCGTTGATCACTTTTTTCTCCTTCCCGATCTCGACGGGAGTGCCCACCCCGGTTGGAGTATAAAAGCCTCCAAGGCCGCCGGCCCCCGCGCGTATTCTTTCGGCGAGCGTTCCCTGCGGTACAAGTTCCACTTCGACCTTCCCCTCCCGGTGGAATGTCTCGAGCGGAGACGTCGGCGGCATTCCGCCCAGAGCGGGCACCGATCCGATAAACTTTTTCACCTGGCCTTTTTCGTATAAGGCTCCGATATCCGGGTAGCCGCCCGGCTTGATTCGCTTGCTCAATTCGAAACCGACGCCGCCCTGATTCGCGATCACGGTCAAGTCTTTGGCTCCTTGCTTGGCTAAGGCCACAATCAAATTGATGGGCAATCCTCCAAAGGAGCCGAATCCGCCGATCATGATCACGGCGCCGTCGGGAATATCCGCCACCGCACTGTCGCAACTCCCATAAATCTTATTTACGGCCATGTTCTCGACCTCCGGATTTGAACTGATATCCTATTTTAGGGACGTGATGCAATTACTAAATTCGGGAAAGAGGCAAAATCCCCGGGATTCCGGAGAATGTCACTCTTTACGTGAATTCGGGAGTTGAGTCGCCGGTCGGCGGAATCTATAATCGGCATCGAAAAAATTCACATGCGGAGTGACGGCTATGCAACTTAAAGGAAAAGCGGCAGTGATTACCGGCAGTTCGGTCGGAGTCGGGCGTGCCACGGCGGTCGGATTCGCGGAGCGCGGTTGCGCGGTGGCTATCAATTACCACCGCAGCCATACCGAAGCCGAGGAAGCCGCGGAACTTTGCCGCGCGAAGGGCGCTGCTGCGGTTGTGGTCCAGGCCGATGTTTCCGAAGATGCCGATTGCCGGCGGCTCATTCAGGCCGCCGTGGACAAATTCGGGCGTTTGGATATCCTGGTGAACAACGCCGCGGTAACCGAGTTCATCGAATTCAGCGATCTGGAGGGATTAACGGAAGATATCTGGATGAAAATCCTTCGCACCAATGTGTTGGGCAATTTTTTCTGTTCGCGGGCCGCCATTCCCCATTTGCAAAAGGCGAGTGAGGGAGCGATCGTCAATGTCGTTTCCATCGCGGGCATTCTCGGGGGCGGAAGCTCGATTGCCTATTCGGCTTCGAAGGCGGCAATTATCAATATGACCAAAAGCCTGGCCCGGATTCTCGGCCCCGGGATACGGGTTAACGCGGTCGCTCCGGGCGCCATCGATACGCGCTGGCTTCGCAGGGGACTGGGCGAGAAGGCATTCGAAAACCTGCGCGACTCGCTCCGCACTACCACGCCGCTCCAGGTTATCGCAACTCCCGAGGATATCGCGGATGCGATCATTTGGCTGGTGGAAGGAGCGCGCATGATGACCGGCGAAACCATCAAGCTCGACGGGGGCCAGCATCTCGGAGGGGGCGGAGGCCTGCGCCGGAAGAAATGACAAGAGCTTAGCTTCCTAAAGAAGTGCATCCACCGTTCATTCTTGTTTCTC
>JBBISO010000017.1:0-5091 GCA_037441325.1 Acidobacteriota bacterium
TGCCCGCGCAACTGAGGCATAGCAAGGCCGCTCCTATCCGTCTTCATGCATGCTCCCGGAGTATCTGCGTTCTTCAGCTATTTGACATTTCAGCCTGTCTCCCATGCGTCCCCATCCGGCGGGATCCGGATTTATTTGATTCTGGTCGCGCGGATGCGGAAGCCCAGAGAATAATTCTTGGCTTTGTCAAGGCCGTCCGCGAAATACAGCACAAGCGGCATTAAAAAGCCGAATAGCGGCGCCAGAAGCGCGAACAGGATCCAGCGCCATCCGGATTGAAAGAAACTCAAGAGATTTACCGAACGCCGCGCACAAACCCAGAAGAAGCCTCCAATGGGACTCAATAGATCCAGGCGAAAGGAAGAACCTTCAAAAAGCAAACGCACCCCATGGCGCGTAAACCGGAAGTAATCATGCGGCTGCTGGTGCTCTTCCCAGAGGAAAGGGACGACCATATAAAGCTTTCCATTCGGTTTCAGCACTCTGGCCAATTCGAGGATCACCTGATGTGGATTTCGGGTATGCTCCAGCACGACCATGCACAAAACGCAATCCACTGAAGAACTGCGAAGCGGAAGGTCTTGCAGGTTCCCCCGGACATCAAGCCCGGAATAATTCCATGCAAGGTCTCCGGAGCATGAGTCCAGCGCGATATATTGACTCCGAGCGAAATACGCCTTGTGACGTGCTTCCCCCGCGCCTGCGTCGAGTACCACCTGTTCCTTGCCCAGTTGATCGGCGGCGCATCGCACTTCAGAATCGATCAGGGCTTGCACAGGATCCAGCCACGCAACGAGAAATTTGGGAAGCGCACGTTCGGCGAAGGCTTTGAGCCGGGGACTAAATGCCATTGGAAATTATCAGCCCGTTAACGGCGAAATATGGTCTCATGATGGTACCTGCTGACGACATCGGCCAGCTTGCTGTCGAAAATGCGGAAATGGCATAGGCCAAGACGCTGCAGGAAAAAACGAATCATAACTCCGAGAGTTTCCAATCCGTAAATGGTACTCACCTTGAAGTTGACGCTCGATGCTTCCGGAAAATACCGCGCCTGGACGGGAATCTCCGCTATCTTGAATCTCAGGTAGACGGCCTGCGCGATTATCTGGGAATCAAAGACAAAATCATCCGAGTTCAACAGAAACGGTACCGTGGCCAGCAACTTTCGGCTGTAAGCGCGGAAGCCGCTGTGGCAGTCAGTTAGGTTTGTTCCATAGATAATGTTTTCCGCGACCGTAAGCGCGCGATTGGCAAGATATTTCCAGAGGGGCATACCGCCTGCGAGCGCGCGGCCGTTGAGAATGCGGGAGCCGATGACCATGTCGGCTTTGCCGCTGAGGATCGGCTCGACGAGTTCGGGCACGAGCCTGGAATCGTATTGATGATCCGGGTGAAGCATAACGACCACTTCCGCTCCTCCTCTAAGAGCCTCGATATAGCAGGTCTTCTGATTCCCCCCGTAACCGCGATTCTGAATATGAATGACGACCGATAGGCCCAGGGCGCGGGCAACTTCAACCGTCTGATCCTGGCTGACATCATCAACGAGAATGATTTTAGAGACCTTTTCTTTGGGTATATCCGCATAGGTTTTTTCGAGCGTCCGGGCGGCATTGTAAGCAGGCAGGACAATCACAATCCGAGCGTCAGTATCCATACGCCAAACCGGCATGAAGAAATGAATTTTTATATTACATTAGGTCCTCCCGCGACCCCAACAGCTTTTGCCTGGATGCAAAGGCACAGGGGCGCAACACGATAGCACATGCCCGGATGTGCCGCCGCCGCAGAAATCTTGCGAGCAATGCGGACTGGGCATTTTCCCCCTCTGCCCCTTGACCCCTTCGTACCTTTGCCCCTGAAGTCTGCGAGCGAAGCGCGCTAAGTTCAATATTTATGATTGATGAGGTATTTGGCGGCGACGGATTCCAAAGACCCGGTTGCGGGGGAGCCTTGCCTCAACTGGCGCAGCGTATCCAGGTCGGACCCCCAAGCAGTATCTCCGGAGGCAAGCAGGCAAACAGCTCCGGCATCGCGCGTCCCGCAAAGGCCGCCGTCCTTATAATAATAACAATCGTCGCTCGCCTCCGTTTGATAGGTCTGCATTAAAGGGGGAATATCATCGGGCTTGAACCAAAGCTTGATTTCACGTTCTGCTTCTTCAATGCTTGCGGAAGCGTGGATCAAGTTGTCCATGCGCTCTCCAATGATTTTGCCTTGGTCGTCAATTAGAGGGACCATCGTCCCCAGAGCCCGGATGCACCCCGGCTTGTTCGCTCTGGCGACATGCGGATTTGTCGGACCGGCGATTTCCCGTATTTTGGTTACCGCATTGGGTCCCTGATACACGATCGCGATGACTCTTCGCTTCCATGGTTCATCAGGGTAGTGAACACATCCCATTATGTAGTCCAAAAGAGAAGCAAAAAATACCTTTCCCCGGTGATCGGCATAATGCTCTTCTGCGAGCATCCTGCTGACGTTGACGATTTTTGTTCCGGCGAAGTGCAGGCCGGTATGAAATTCTGATAATTGTGAAAGCAAATAGCCGGTTAGGGAATTTTTGAGCGCGTCCGGCTTGATGAGCACCAGCGTTTGTTCGAGCTTTACGATATCCATAAATCCCGTCCATTTGTGGCAATGCATCCCATGAATTCAATCACAACCTCTTGCATAATCCGATCCTCCGCTTCTCCGCCCAGCGGCCGCAGGTTCATGCAAGTAAGCCGGAGCACTGCCCGGCGGAAGCACCAGCCTCCAACCGGGCGGATTCCCGGGAAAATGAATTATGCCAAGAGGGCGTGCGGTTTGTGAATTCAATAAAACCTAGCCCGCATTTCTCACAAGGTTTCCTAGCGAGGCGTCGCAGACGGGTGCGGATCCAAGGCGCGCGACATGTGGGGCGGGTCTCCAGACCCGCTCAGGACGGCTCTGGAGAGCCGTCCTCACGGGCAGCGAAATGCAGCCGTCATGCCCGGATGTGCCGCCCCAGTAGAAACCTTGTGAGAAATACGGACTAGGCACCTCGCTCCTTAAGCCGGGCGACCGCCCAAATGGTCCCGCCGGATCCAAAAGCGCTTTCGATAAAAGCCGGAGGCAGTGCCAGGAGAAACACAGCCAGGTACGCGATGCTCTTGAGGCCGCTGAGAAGCGGGCTCTTTTCCGAATTCCGGCCTTTTCGCCGGATCGGGTCGAGCCAGGGGACAACGCCGGACGCAATTGAGGCCGGATTATCCCGGAGAGAAAATCGGGAAACCAGCTCAAATGCGAATCCCGCTTCATTCAACAGACACCCAAGCGCTTTGGGGCTAAAATTAATCACATGTCTTGGCAGATCCAATCCATACCACCGGCTTCCGAAAATGCGCGCCTGAATGGACGCTATGTTGGGAACCTGGATGACAAGAATTCCCGCCGGTTTCAGCAGCCCACCGGCGAATTTAAGGCCCAGCCTCGGGTCCCGAAGATGCTCCAGAACATGGAACATCGTGATGAAATCGAATTGATGGCCGTCCCAGACCTTGCTGCCGATTTCCCCGCGGCGCACCGGAAAGCCGTATTGCTTGCCGGCAATTTCCACCGCACGGGCGGAGGCGTCCAATCCATGCGGGACGAATCCACGGCAGCGCGCGACATGCAAAAAGGTTCCGCTGCCGCAGCCGATGTCGAGCAATAGCTTGCCGCCTCCGTAATTTTTGCGGGCGCAGAAATCGAGGAATCGCACGTGGTCCGCGACGACGAACTCCCGGTACGCCTTCTCCAGCCGGCGGAACAGGCGCGCCAACAGGCTTGCAGCGCGCAGCTCTTCCAGCCACCAGTATTTCTCCGGATAAAAAACCGCCCGCGTTGAATCGCCCGGCAGAGGATGCTGAAAAACGCATCCGCACGCCTCACAGCGGTACAGATGAAAGATTCCAGGAACCAGATCGAATAAGCGATCGCGGCCTTGCGCCCAGGGAACAGGGCATGCGGCGCGGCACACGGGACATGCTTGCACTCCCAGAGAGCTAGGCAGCGGGCTTGCAGGCACCGGGTCCGATTTCACTCCTGTTCCTCCTGGCCGGCTTCCGCGAAACTGATAGCCGGCTGCAAACCAAATCCGAAACGTTTGCGGAACAGGAAATGGAGATTCCGAAATCCGTCTCTCCAGGGCCGCAGTTTGATCTCTCCCATCCTGTTGGAGTAATCGACATAGATCTCTTTGAATCCGATCCGCTTCCTGGTAATGGCTTCGATCTTAATTTCTTCGCTGAAGGCCATCCCGTCGCTTACCAGGCGCATTTCACTGAGGCTGGACCTCTCAAACACCCACATTCCGGATTGGGAGTCCCGCACCCAGCGAAAATAAAGTATCGACATTGCCAGGCTCAGCAATTTGTTTCCCGCCCAGTGTTTGAAAGACATTGCTTTCTTGTTTTTCAGAGGGAAACGCGACGCGGACAAAAACCGGACTCCAGAATGCAAAAAGGCTTCAAGAAGATAGGATATCGCGTCCGGAGGATAGGAATGATCGCCGTCCAGCGTTACGATGATATCGCCCCGAGACCGGAGCAGTCCCGTCTTGTAGGCGCGGCCATAACCGCGGACCTCCTCGTGCAGAACGCGCGCACCCATGCTCCTTGCGGCTTCGGCTGTTTTGTCGGTGGAATTGTTGTCGACGACAATAACCTCGTCGACAAAGGAAGGTATGCGCGCCAGCACTTCAACAATGCCTTTTTCTTCGTTAAGGCAAGGTATGACTACCGTGATACGGCGATCTTTATACATCGGAAGCGATCATAGCGCAGGCAGCCGCCGCGCCGCAAGTTCGGCATCAGGATCGGAGTTGCGATCAGCATCCGTACGGGCTTTCAAGCAAGAGCGTCCGGAGGCTCCGGCAAAAACCCGGACCCGCATATCGATTCCGAGCCGGTACGCACTAATTGACTAGTGAGTTATTCAACGCTATCTTTATGTTATGTTGAAAAATAGGGGGTGAACTGGATTCGACGGGGGTCAAGAGGCAGCAGAGGCATGCCGAGTTGTCCGCGACTCGTAAAAATCGTGGAACTAAACATAACTGCTGACGATCAGTTAGCACTGGCCGCT
>JBBISO010000017.1:5120-20346 GCA_037441325.1 Acidobacteriota bacterium
GGACCGGGGCGTCACACAGCAGGATAGGTGGGGATTCAGGCTCCGGAATTCCGGCCGAAACTGAAGGGGCTAGCGGGTGCGCGCTCCTGCCAATCCGAACGTTGCGCTCGCGAAGCTGAACGGATTGGATAAGCATGTAGGCTCTGCTCGCTGAAGTCCTTCGGACGCGGGTTCGATTCCCGCCACCTCCACCACCCGCAAATTCTCAAAAATAATACGCCATCGGATGGACCTGGAGACCCGTCCTCACATGCAAGGGCGGCAGCAGGCGGCCGCACTTAAGCACCTGATAAAATGAGTTTCGCGATAGAAACTCGATGGGTTCTTCCTGCATAAAGCAAACGGCTCTTGAGAGGCGCGGAGATTTCGCTTGTGCGGACAGGATTGTCATTAATAGAGGAGACAAGAGAGGCCGGCTCGCATTTTCAGGATCGAAAGCATAAATTCAGGTTGATTCAAATCCGGGGATTTGCATCGAAGAAATAACTTCTTCGACGGAAATGTTGTTCAGGCAGGAATGGTCGCCATGGCCGGAGGCACAGGCCTCGCAGCCGCGTGCATCTCTCAGAACTATAACGTGTTTTCCCCGCGGAGCCCAATGCTGCGGCAATGTCGGCCCGAAAAGCACCACCGAAGGAACCTTTAGGCCCGCCGCCAGATGCGCGATCCCGGAATCGTTCCCTGCAAAAACCCCGCATTGCTCGATCACCGGCGCAAGCAGGTCCAAAGGCAACGACCGCGCAATAATGAATTTATTTTGGGGCAGCGCCTCCGCAATGGAGGCTGCGAGTCCCCCTTCTGCCGGTCCTTCGATAATCAATAACTTTATGTTCCGGATCGAATTCACCCGCTGGACAAGATCCATATAGCGCGATACCGGCCATCGTTTTGATTTGGAGCCTGCACCCGGGTGCAACGCTATCAGACGCTCCCGACCATTCCATCCATGCCGGGCAAGCCATCGCGCCCCCTGACCGCGTGCGTCCTGATCCGGCACGATGTCTATCGGCGGCAACCTGATTCCCGAGCGAATTTCAGCTCCTATGGAATCGACAAACAACTGCGATACATGCCTGCTTTCTTCAGGTCCCGGGTGCCAGGAAGCGATGCAGACATTGGAGTGGATCTTTTTCAATTTACCCGCGAATTCTATATCGCCCGATCCCGTCCACGATATAACCCGGCCATAGGATTTCCAGAAACGCACTTCCTCCTCCGGCAGCTCGCCGGAAACATACAAATGATGCAGCGGCAGGGTTGACAGCGCGACAATACGCTCTGCGTAACCTTTGCCCACTACCGCAAGATGATCGATATTACCCGCGATCGTAAGCCCGGCGGAGGGAAACTGTTTGCGGATTAGCGCGACGGCAGGGAGAGAAAGGATGATATCTCCCAAACCGCCGGGATGGATGATAAGGATCTCCACTAATCGATGATCGTCGTGTTCGCGCTGCGCGAATTTGCGACGCTAACCTGAGCCGCTACTCTCTCCGCGATTTGAATCAAAGCTTGCGCCGCAGGGGAACCCGGGTCGGCGGCAACGACGGGTTTGCCCGCGTCTCCGCTTTCACGGAGGGTAATATTGAGCGGCACCTCACCGAGAAACGGGACATCGTAGCAAGCCGCTGTCGAGGCGCCTCCGCCGTGACTGAATATGTAGCTGCGCTCGCCGCAGTTCGGACACTGGAAATAAGACATGTTCTCAACAATTCCCAGCACTTCGACCCGGACTTGGCGGAACATCAGGATGGCCTTTCGGGCATCCTGCAAGGCAACATCTTGCGGGGTGCTTACAATAACCGCCCCCATGAGAGGGACCGTCTGGGTAAGGCTGAGTTGCACATCGCCGGTTCCAGGAGGCAGATCAACCAGAAGGTAATCCAGTTCCCCCCAATTTACCTGGCGTATGAACTGCTGGATGATGCCGTGAAGCATTGGACCGCGCCAGATCAGGGGCGTGTCATAACCGGTCAGAAATCCCATCGACATGACGCGAACGCCGTAGTTGGACAAAGTCTGGATCCGGTTATCAATCGCATGAGGTTGTCCCACAATGCCCATCATCAGGGGCACGTTGGGCCCATAGATATCAGCATCCAGCAAACCGACGGCGGCGCCGGCCTGCGCCAGAGCGACGGCCAGGTTCACCGTTACCGTAGTTTTTCCGACTCCGCCCTTTCCGCTGCCGACCGCGATTATATTTTTCACTCCCGGCATCGCTTGCTTTTCCGCCGCCGGCACGCCGGCGGATACAGCCGCAGTCATCCGAATCTGGACTTCGCGCACGCCGCGCACCTGAAGCACCGCATCACGGGCCCATTGTTCCATTTCCTTCCTTACGGGGCACGCAGGAGTGGTCAATTCGATGGTGAAAGATGCTTTGCCTCCCTCCACTTTCAAGTTTTTAACAAAATTAAGCGTGACGATATCCTTTTGTAGATCGGGATCCATGACCGTCCTTAGCGCATCAAGAACAGCCATCTCCAGCGCGGCGCGACTTTCAGTTTTGTCTGGGCGCATAACTTACTTTCTAAATATGTAATAAAGCAAAGACAGAATAATGCTCAGCACGATGCAGGTCGTCAACGGGAAGTAAAAAGTGAAGGACCCGCGCCTGATCCTGATGTCTCCGGGAAGGCGGCCTAAATGGAGAAATGAGAAGAAGTTTGAATAATGGAATAAAATGCCGAGCAGCAGCAGGACAATGCCCAGCATGATCAGGAATCGGCCGAAAGAAGTCATATCACTGAATCATATCCCTGAATTGCGAATGACGGATGAGGAATGAAAAGCCTGCCTCCGGCCTTCCGGGTACTTTTGCCTCTCCGCCAAGACCATGAATTATTTGCCGGCCGCGGCGGAGGGTTCCAATTTGTCATCCGCAACTCCTCTGGAACACGAAATGAAATCTATATTAGCCTGGCGACGGTTTCCCCGATATCGGCCGGGCTCGGAGCCACGTGGATTCCGCACTGTTGCATGGCCTCGATCTTTTCGGCGGCCGTGCCCTTGCCGCCGGAAATGATCGCCCCGGCGTGCCCCATCCGCCTGCCCGGCGGCGCGGTCCGTCCCGCGATAAACCCAACCACGGGCTTCTTCATATTCTCTTTAACATATTGTGCGGCTTCCTCCTCAGCTGTCCCGCCGATTTCACCCACCATCACCACCGCCTGCGTTTCGGCATCATGGTTGAACATTGTCAAAGCATCGATGAAACTGGTTCCGATGACCGGATCCCCTCCGATGCCGATGCAGGTGGATTGCCCAATTTCCCTTCCGGAAAGCTGATGCACGGCTTCATAAGTCAGAGTGCCGCTGCGCGAAACAACCCCTACGCTGCCTTCCCTGAATATCTGTCCCGGCATGATGCCGATCTTGCATTTTCCAGGCGATATGATTCCGGGGCAATTGGGCCCGATCAGACGGCTTCTGGACCGGGAAATCAGAGCCATGACGCGCACCATGTCCAGCGTGGGAATTCCTTCCGTGATACAGACGATCAGAGGCACATTGGATGAGGCGGCTTCCATAATCGCGTCCGCTGCAAAGGCCGGAGGGACAAAAATTGCCGTCGCATTAATCCCTTCCTTTTCCACCGCTTCTTCGACCGTATTAAAAATGGGGATGCCTTCAGACCGAGTGCCTCCCTTCCCCGGAGTGATGCCGGCCGCCACTTTAGTGCCATAAGCTATGCACTGCCGGGCGTGGAAAGAGCCCTCTTTCCCGGTAATACCTTGAACCGCCACACGGGTATTCTTGTCAACCAATATCGCCAACGAAAACCTCCTTACTTGGCAAGTGCGACGGCTTTTTCCGCGGCATCCTTCATTCCCTCCCCCACCGTGAATTTAAGCCCCGATTTTCGCAGAATTTCCTGCCCTAGTTCGACGTTGGTGCCCTCTAAACGGACAACTACGGGTAGGTCAACGCCAAGGGATTTGGCCGCTTCAACCACACCTTTCGCCACAACATCGCATCGAACTATGCCGCCGAAAATGTTGACGAGGACTGCCTTAACATTTCGGTCTCCAAGAAGGATTTTAAAAGCATTGCGGACCTGATCGACCGTGGCGGCCCCGCCCACATCAAGGAAATTGGCGGGATTTCCGCCCGCAAGTTTTATGATGTCCATGGTTGCCATTGCCAACCCGGCCCCATTCACCATGCACCCGATATTGCCGTCAAGACGAATATAATTGATGCTGTAACGCGAAGCTTCGATCTCGAGCGGATCCTCTTCGCAGAAATCCCTCAAAGCCAGAAGATCTCTATGCCGGTATAAGGCGTTATCATCAAAATTCACCTTGGCATCGAGAGCATAGAGCCTGTTGGTCTCGGTAAGGAGAAAAGGATTGATTTCCACAAGGGAAGCATCCATAGCTTCAAAAGCGCGATAAAGCGCCGCAATAATTTGGGTGGTTGGCGCCAGGAGTTCGCCCGCAAGTCCCAACTGAAAAGCGAGCTTTCGCAAAGAAAAAGGCTGGAGACCGATGCTCGGATCGATGAATTCCTTAAAAACGAGGTGGGGAGTTTCCGCAGCGACCCTCTCGATATCCATTCCGCCGGCCGGAGATGCCATGATCACGGGACGATGGCTTCCGCGATCCACGACTATGCCGAGATAGAATTCCTTCTTGATCTGAAGGCCTTCTTCGATCAGCACCCGGCTCACCTTGCGGCCTTCAGGACCGGTCTGGTGCGTTACCAGGACCATTCCGATCATCTTGCCGGCAAGCTCCTCGGCTTCCGCGGGAGTGGACGCAAGTTTGACTCCTCCCCCTTTGCCACGTCCCCCGGCATGGATCTGCGCTTTAACCGCCACAGTCCCTCCCAGACGGGAAGCTATCTCGTACGCTTCATAGGGATTTGAGGCGACTTCCCCGCGAGGGATGGGGACGCCGAACTGCGCCAGTACTTGTTTTGCCTGGTATTCATGTATTTTCACGCTGTTTCCTCGCTCCTGGCAAGACTCTCGACTGCGCTCTCGGTGTCAGTTGAACGCATGAAAAAGTTACCTGAAGCCGCAAGATGCCTCAGCACAAAAGCGGTATTTTATTGCACCGCCTTGAGACGATCAAATGGAAATGAAAAGCTGATGTGGGACAAAATCGGCAGCCGAAGAATTGAACGCCGTATCTGGTAGCGCTACTCGGATTCGAACCGAGGTTTGATGGCTGAGAACCACCCGTCCTAGTCCCCTAGACGATAGCGCCACAACGCGTCGGATACTACCAGACAGCCTGATTTCCGTCAACTAAGGGTTCGCAATTGATGATCTTTGCGCCGCGCGCGGCTCCTCGAATCTGAACGCCCGACGATCGCACCCATGTGACAGGTTATTTCTGGGCGGGCCCTAAGAAATCGGAAATTCGTGTCGCGGCCAATCGCGCAAATCAGTCTTGCTCCCGGATTCTTGTTGCGTGCATGCCGCGAGCGCTGTTCCCTGCAGGCGGCGGTGTATAATAAATGCGACTGTGAGGAAATGCCATTGGGAAACAACAAGGTAATCCTGGCTTCCCCGCGAGGATTCTGTGCCGGCGTGGTTCGAGCCATCGGCATCGTGAATCTGGCTCTTGAGGCCTATGGCCAGCCGATCTATGTCAGGCGCGAGATTGTTCATAACAAATACGTAGTTAACGAACTCCGCCGGAAGGGAATCATCTTTGTCAACGAACTGGATGAAGTCCCCCGGGAAGGCCGCGTCATATTCAGCGCGCACGGAGTATCTCCTGAAATCCGAGCTGCCGCCGGTAAACGTCAATTGAGAGTTATTGACGCAACCTGCCCGCTGGTAACCAAGGTCCATCGGGAAGCGATCAAATACGCCCGCATGGGATATTCGATCATTCTCATAGGACATTCCGACCACGATGAAGTTATTGGGACCCTGGGCGAGGCTCCCAAGGCTATCACCGTCCTGGATCCCGAACTCGAAATAGACGCGCTGCAGGTTCCCGATCCGTTCCGAACGGTTTACCTCACACAAACCACCTTGAGCCTGAACGACACCCGCCATATCGTCGATAAACTGCGCAAGAAATATCCGCTGATTAAGGCTCCGGCCTCGGAGGATATTTGTTACGCAACCCAAAATCGTCAGAGCGCCGTTTTGGACCTTGCTAAGAAGGCCGATTTGATTTTAGTCGTGGGCTCCGCAAACAGCTCTAATTCTCGCCGGCTGGTGGAAGTTGCCCAGGGCGCCGGCGTTCCCGCTTACCTGATTGATAATATTGAAGACATACAAATTAGCTGGCTGGAAAATGTGCGCGCCGTCGGACTGACGGCGGGAGCCTCCGCGCCGGAAAGCCTGGTGGAAAAAGTTGTTCACTATCTCAACGATCTTGGCTACCCTGAAGTGGTGACCGCAGGGAACATTGTGGAGAACGTGGAATTCTCGATCCCTTTGGAATTGGCCGAAACAGAACGGAAACCGGCATCCGCCGCTCCGAAATCAAAAGGAGAATCTTGCTGAGATTCATCGGCGATTCGGGCAGTCTCGCTGTGGCGGACAACAATCGCGGTTTCCGCGGCTCAAAGGCTGTCGGCAGCCCAAGCAACGTTTCCCTGGAAATTCATGAGACCGCTAATATCAAATTTTTCAGCCCACGGCGCGCACTTCGTCAGGTACCCGGATTTCAGGAGATTCTTTACAATTATTGGAATTGTTGGGAACTTAAGCTATATTGATGTATTTATTGCGCAATCGAAACGGAGCCTTTTCAGATCGTTTGACCGAAAGCGCTGCTGGGAAGCAAGTAATCCTCCCAGCCAAGTGATGGGATTCCATGGCCGAAGAAATCACACTGGTCACGGGCGCAACCGGGTTCATCGGAAGTCACGTGGTGCGGCAACTGCTGCTCCGGGGCAGCAGGGTTCGAATACTGGCGCGCAATTCCAGCCGCAAAACAAATATTGAGGCGTTTGGATGTGAGATCGCCATCGGTGATCTCAAGGATCTGACATCCCTCTTGCGCTGCGTTCAAGGCTGCCGCAGGGTTTTTCATGTAGCGGCCGACTATCGCCTGTGGAGCAGGAATCCGCAGGAAATTTACGACAATAACGTTGGAGGCACGCGCAACCTGCTTTCGGCATGTTGTGAAGCAGGAGTGGAAAGGGTAGTGTACAC
The DNA here is from genome assembly GCA_037441325.1 of Acidobacteriota bacterium. GTDB lineage: Bacteria > Acidobacteriota > UBA6911 > UBA6911 > UBA6911 > UBA6911. The sequence continues at coordinate 12,250 of JBBISO010000017.1, forward strand.
CAGCACGGTGGGAACCATCGGCATGAGGAAGGATGGGGCGCCGGCCGACGAAGAAAGCCCGGTTAAGCTGGATGACATGATCGGGCATTACAAACGTTCCAAATTCATGGCGGAGCAGGTCGCTCAAGAGTTTGCTGCTTCGGGACTCCCCGTGATTATTGTCAAGCCCACAACCCCGGTCGGCGCGGGAGACATCAAACCTACTCCGACAGGAAAAATCATTCTTGAGTTTATAAAGGGCCGGATGCCCGCATACGTGGATACGGGACTGAACATGGTGGGCGTAGCGGATGTCGCCCGCGGCCATCTCCTGGCTGAGGAAAAGGGCCGCGTGGGAGAACGGTACATTCTAGGGGGAGAAAACTGGACCCTTGAAGAAATATTGGATGCTCTGGCGCGGATTTGCGGCCGGCACCTGCCGCGCATCCGAATCCCTTGGACCCTCGCCCTGGTGGCGGCTTACCTGGACAACACGCTCATGGGAACGATCCTGCGCCGTGAACCCTTGATACCTCTCGAGGGAGTTAGAATGGCCCGCTATAAAATGTTCGTCAGCAGCGAAAAAGCGCGGCGAGAATTGGGATACAATCCCCAGCCTGTGCAAAAAGCGCTTTGCGAAGCTGTGGAGTACTTTCGCCATGACTGGCATCCGGATTCGGCCCAGGACCGGATTTCGAATTTGCGCGCCGACACAATCTGATGCTGGTGCCGCCGGCACTATGAAAGAAAAGAAGATCGCAATGCCAATCGGATCCCCCGGGAGCGCGGTGAACGGAAAGAAAATGCGCGCCGCAGTCTACCGCGGGCCGTCCAACATCTCATTGGAAACGATTCCGGTTCCGAAGATTTCTGCCGGTGAGCTTCTGTTGCGAGTTCATACCTGCGGCATCTGCGGCACGGATCTCAAAAAGATCGAGTATGGTCTTGTTCCGCCTCCTCGGATTTTTGGCCATGAAATTGCCGGCACCGTGGTCGAAGTGGGACCCGGAGTAACCCGATTCAAGGTCGGAGATCGTGTAACCACGCACCACCATATTCCTTGCCGGAGGTGCTTTTATTGCCGGAAAAAGCTCTATTCCCAATGCGGGTTTTACCGCCGGACCGGCACAACTGCAGGTTTTGAGCCTGCCGGCGGCGGCTTCGCCGAATATGTCAGAGTCATGAATTGGATCGTCGAGGAAGGAACGGTATTAATCCCGGAGAACGTGAGTTTTGAAGAGGCCAGTTTTCTCGAGCCGCTCAATACCTGCTTGAAAGCCCTGGAAACGGCGGCAATTGAGGCCGGAGAAGTCGTGGCCGTTTTCGGACAGGGTCCCGTCGGGCTGCTCATGATGCAGGCCGCTTTGCATGAAGGAGCGCGGGTTATCGGACTGGACCTGCTCGAGAGCCGGCTGGCTGTGGCTCGGGAATTGGGCGCCGCCGAAGTCCTGAATCCGGGAAAAGATGACGTTCGCGCCTCGGCCGCAAGACTAACTGAAGGACGGGGAGCGGATCTGGCCGTCGTCGCGGCCGCAGACCCCCGGGCTATCTCGGACGCGCAGAGCATCGTTCGCAGAGGCGGCCGGGTCCTGCTGTTCGCGCAAACCGTGCCCAGCGAAATGGCATTGGTGGACGCTTCCCGAATCTGCATGGAGGAACAGAGACTCATAGGCAGTTATAGCTCCTCAGTGGAGCTCCAGGAGAAAGCGGCGCACCTGATATTTGCCGGAAAGGTCAACGTGGCGAGACTCGTCAGCCACCGGTTCGCACTGGAAATGCTTCCGGAGGGGATTAATCTGGCGTCCCACCCCACGGAGCATTCGCTAAAGGTCGTGATACAGCCATGAGAGAACTGATCAGCAGAGAAAAGATGACCGCAGCCGTCCTGTATGGGAAACGGGATGTGCGCATCGAGCAGATCCCGATTCCCAGAGTGGAATCCGGCGAGGTCCTGGTTCGGATTAAGACGGCGCTGACTTGCGGAACCGATCTGAAAGTTTACCGCCAGGGGTTTCACGCGCGCATGATTGTCCCGCCTGCCGTGTTCGGCCATGAGCTTTCCGGCATAGTCGAGGAAGTCGGCGACGGAGTTGAGAGCTTTTCGCCCGGCATGCGCGTCGTGGCGGCCAACTCGGGACCTTGTAACCAGTGCTTTTACTGCGAGCGGCATTTGGCAAACCTTTGCGAAAACCTTCAATTCATAAACGGCGCATACGCTGAGTTCATCAAGATACCCGAGCGCATCGTGCGGCAGAATCTCCTGATACTCCCGGATAACGTCGGTTTCCATGAGGCGGCCCTCGTGGAACCACTTGCCTGCGTGCTCCGCGCGGTCGAAAAGACCGAGATTGAAGAGGGCGACACGGTCGTCGTGATCGGAATGGGGCCCATTGGATTGATGTTTCTCCAGGCCCTTAAATCCATGGGGGCCCGGGTGATCGCTCTGGGAAACCGCAGCAGTCAACTGACGATGGCGAGCGCCATGGGAGCGGACCATGTCGTGGATTCAATGCGATCCAATGTTGTGGAGCAGGTCCGCAAAGTCACCAGCGGCAGGCGCGGCGCCGATGTTATCATCGAAGCCGTGGGATCCAAAGAAACCTGGCAGCAGGCAATGGGCATGGTGCGCCGCGGGGGAACCATCAACCTTTTCGGCGGCTGTCCCTCAGGCACCCACATTCCTTTGGACAGCACTCTCATTCATTATTCCGAGATTACCATCACGGCGAATTTCCACCATACGCCGCGCCACATCAGGGAAGCGCTCGAGGCCATACACCGCGGCAAATTCAAAGCCAAAAGTCTTATAACCGGCGAAGAGCACCTGGCATCCCTTGGCAATGTCCTGGAAAGACTGCTAAATCGCAACGGGGACCTCAAAATAGCGATTATCCCCTGAAGCCGCTTTCGGGTAACAGCCGCAAAGCTCCGGAGAAGCGCATGGGACCGGAATTGATCGCTTCATATAGATCTGCGGAAGCAGTGGCGCGCAAGCGCGCGCGCAATTTTTATTACTCCTTTGTCGTGCTTCCCGCCGAGAAGCGACTCGCCTTTTGCGCCGTCTATGCTTTCCTGCGCTATTGCGACGACATCTCCGACGGAAATTCCAGCCTCGACGTTAAACGCGCGGCTTTGCGGCAATGGCGCTCTCAGCTCGACGCCGTTTTTTCCGGGAGACCGGCGGAGAATCCCATCCTGCCCGCCTTCCGGGATACGGTGCGCCAGTATTCCATCCCGGCGCAATACTTCCACTGGATTATTGACGGCGCGGAAATGGACCTGGATGTATTCCAATACGAGACCTTCAATGATCTTTATGCGTACTGCTTCAAGGTCGCCTCGGCCGTCGGACTCGTCTGCCTGCAGATCTTCGGCTTTGGCGAAGAACGCGCGAAAAAGCTTGCCGAATATTGCGGCATCGCCTTTCAGCTAACCAACATCTTGCGGGACGTGAAAGAAGACGCCCAAATGGGGCGCATCTACCTCCCGGCCGAGGATTTAATCCGATTCGGCTATGCGCCGGAGGAACTCCGGCGGGGCGTCCTGGATGATAAGTTCCGGAGGCTGATGAAATTTGAAGCGGACCGGGCGCGGCAGTATTATAGCGAAGCTCGCAAGTTGATTCCGCTTGTCGAGGAAACGAGCCGACCCGCGCTTTGGGCGATGATCGCAATATATGAACGAATTCTCAACCGGATCGTGCAACAGCAGTACGACGTGTTTCACCTGCCGATCCGCCTGTCCGGCAGGGAAAAACTCTGCATTGCGATGCGGGCTCTTCTGAAGCGGTTCATTGCCAAAGCCGGATGGCCGCGACAAAAATGCCGGCCGCAGGATACAGGACCCCAGGAGCAGGATAATGGAATAGGGATGAAGATATGAGCGCTCAGATAAAGGCAGCCACACATTTTGAAAGCAGCGCCCCTATGTCAACAGATAGCGGATCTTGCACCCTGAATCCTGCATCCGGTGGCTTTGAAGACCAGGCACTGCAGCATCAGGTCCGATCATCCTTAGCGCGCGCGGCGGATTGCCTGATTTCCATGCAGGATCCATCGGGATTCTGGTGCGCGGAACTTGAGGGGGACTCGATTCTTCAGAGCGAGTATATCCTGTTGAAATTCATCGTGGAACAGGAAGATGATCCCCGCCTCCCCAAAATCGCCAACTTTCTGCGATCCCAACAGAGGGCAGCCGACGGGGCATGGATTCAATATCCGGGAGGCAAGCCCGATTTGAGCGCCACCGTCAAGGCTTATTTTGCGCTGAAGCTGATGGGCGACGGCATCGACGCCCCCCACATGAAGAAAGCCCGCGAGCTCACGCTCTCCCTGGGGGGAGCGGAACGATGCAACACCTACTCGAAATTCTATCTCGCAGCTTTAGGCCAGATGCACTATGACGGGGTGCCGGCGATTCCTCCGGAGCTTGTGCTGCTGCCAAAATGGTTCTATTTCCACCTCGACAAGGTATCGGCGTGGTCGCGGGCAATGATCATGCCCCTGGCGGTAGTCTCGAGCTACCGCCCCGTGCGGCAGCTCCCGGCACCTAAAGGCATTATGGAGCTTTATTCCAATCATGACTATTTGCATCGTCCTTTTATTGAATTCGACAAACAGCTGCTGAGCTGGAAAAACCTTTTTCTGGCCATTGACAAGGGACTCAAGCTTTGGGAAAAAACCAATCTGAAGCCGCTGCGCCGCAGCGCCCTGCAACGCATCGAAGAATGGATTCTCAAGCGCGCCGATGGCCGGCTTTCCGATGGCCTGGGAGCCATCTTCCCGCCGATGGTCTACATCATCGTCGCTTTTCGCTGCCTGGGGTATTCGATGGAAGATCCCCGCGTAAAGGAAGCTACCCAGCAGCTGGATCGACTTATGATTGAAGAGGCCGACACCATCCGGCTGCAGCCGTGTTTTTCCCCGATATGGGACACCGGCATCGCAGCCTACGCGCTCTCCGAAGCCGGATTCAATGAGGAGCATGAATGCATGCGCCGGGCCGTAGACTGGCTGATCAGCAAGGAGTGCCGCCACCCGGGCGATTGGAAAGCCAATGTTCCCGAGCCCGTCGAGCCTTCAGGGTGGTATTTTGAGTTCAATAATTCCTATTATCCGGACGTCGATGATACCGCCATGGTCACGATGGCGCTGCTTCGTTCCGGCTGCACGCAGGGAAAACTTCCCGCCCGGCGGGGAACCCGATGGATTTTGGCAATGCAAAACGAGGACGGAGGATGGGCGGCATTCGACCGTACGATCAACCGGCCTATTTTTGAATCCATCCCATTTGCAGACCACAATGCAATCCAGGATCCATCTTGCCCGGACATTACCGGACGCACGCTGGAATGTTTGGGGCATGCCGGTTTTCGCTCGGACCACCCGGCGGTCCAAAAAGCGCTGCGCTTTATCGAATTCGAGCAGGAACCCGATGGGTGCTGGTTCGGCCGGTGGGGAGTGAATTACTTATACGGGACCTGGCAGGTGGCCTGCGGCCTCAAGACGGTGGGCGCCGACCTGAGCCTGACCTGGATCCAGAAGGCAGGCTCCTGGCTGCGCAGCGTCCAGAAGCAAGATGGATCTTTCGGTGAATCCCCGGATACCTATGAAGATCCTTCCATGAAGGGAACGGGGCCTTCCACCGCATCTCAAACTGCATGGGGAACAATGGCGCTCATGGCCATTTACGGCCCTAATGATATCGGCGTGCGTCAGGGAATCCGTTACCTCACCGAGACGCAACTGGCATCCGGAAGCTGGGAGGAACCGTGGTTCACCGGCACGGGATTTCCCCGGGTTTTTTATCTCCGATACCATCTCTATCGCCTTTACTTCCCAATCATGTGCCTGGGACGCTGGCTGCATTCGGGGACACAAACCGCCGGCCGGTGACAACAAGCGTTCTATTTTCGCTTTTTCAGTAATAAACAAAGAAAAGCACCAGCGAGCAGCCGGCGCGGCCGGCCGCCGCACCCAAAGTGGTTGAACTCCAGACTTGTCGCATTGGCGACGCTATGCGAAAATGCGGATCTTTTGATTGGCAAACGGAGTGAACTAGCATGAGCGCAAAAATACCTGTAGGCGTTTTGGGTGCCACCGGAGCGGTTGGGCAGAAATTCATAAAACTGCTGGAGCATCATCCCTGGTTCGAAGTGACGGAAGTCGCGGCGTCGGAGAGGTCTTTCGGCAGGCCTTACGGAGATGCGGTTTCCTGGAAGCAGGTGACTCCAATCCCCAAAGCTGTCCATTCGCTGGAAATCCGCCCTTGCATTCCGAATTTAAAGTGCAGAGTCGTGTTCTCGGGATTGGACTCGGCTGTCGCCGGCCCGATCGAAGACGATTTCGCCCGTGCCGGCTACTTCGTCCTCAGCAATTCGAAAAATCATCGGCTCGATGAGGATGTCCCACTTGTCATCCCGGAAGTGAACCCCGAACATCTGGACTTGATCCCGATCCAGCGCCGGAACCGGAATTCAACCGGCTATATCGTCACCAACTCTAACTGCACAGCCATGTTTCTGGCAATGGTTCTCGGCCCCATCCATAAGGCTTTTACTATCCAAGGGGCGCTTATGGTCTCCATGCAGGCGGTATCGGGCGCAGGCTATCCCGGAGTTCCTTCACTGGACATTTTGGGGAACATTATTCCTTATATCAGCGACGAAGAAGAAAAAGTTGAAATCGAAACCCGCAAAATATTGGGAACGTTCAACGGGCAGAAGATCGAGCTTGCCGACTTCCCCGTCAGCGCGCAGTGCAACCGCGTTCCCGTTGAGGACGGCCATACGGAATCCGTTTCAGTGAAACTGGCCCGCAAGACGACGGCAGCGGAAATCAGTGATTTATTGCGCAGCTTTTCCGGCCTGCCGCAAGAGCTTCAGTTGCCAAGCGCCCCGGAACATCCTTTTATCGTGATGGATGCGCCCGACCGTCCCCAGCCCCGCTTCGACGTCAACCTTTCCCAGGGCATGGCAACTCTCGTGGGACGAATCCGACCCTGTCCTGTCTTCGACTTTAAGTTCACCCTTCTGGGCCATAACACAGTTCGCGGCGCGGCGGGAGCCTCGATCCTGAACGCAGAACTGCTCACCGCGCGGAAACTTCTGGAATAAACCATGATCGTATGCAAATTCGGCGGCACTTCCGTCCAGGACGCAGAAGCAATGATGCGCGTGGCGCAAATCATCGGCGCGCGGCGCGGGGAACAACCCGTTGTTGTTGCTTCGGCCATGGGTAAAACAACCAACCAGTTGCTCGAGGCGGCGCAAACAGCCGCGAGGGGTAAGCGTCAGGAAGCGCTGGATCTGCTCGCCAAAATAAAGGAAAAACATCTAAAAGAAGCGCAAAAACTCGGAATCGCCGCAGCCGAAGATTGGGTATTCGAGATCATCCAGGCTTACTTCAAAGAAATGCGGGATCTGGCAAAGGGACTGGCGGCTCTGGGAGAGCTGACTCCCCGGATTATGGATGCCATGGCCAGTTACGGCGAGCGGCTCTCCACCGCAATTCTCACTCAGGTTCTGGAGAATCAGGGTATCCCGGCGGCCCTGATGGATGCTCGGCAATGCATCATCACCGACGACAATTTCACGCGGGCCGCCCCATTGTTTGATCTGACCGATGCCGCCATCGCAAGCAGCCTTTTGCCCGCCATAAAGTCAGGCAAGGTTCCGGTTTTTCAAGGATTCATCGGCCGAACTCGCGACGGCATCACCACGACCATCGGGCGGGGCGGATCGGATTACAGCGCGGCCATCGTGGGCGCCGCACTGGATGCGGAGGATATTCAGATCTGGACCGACGTGGACGGTATCATGACCACCGATCCGCGCATGGTGAAGGAAGCATACCGGATAAAGTCAATATCCTTTGATGAAGCGGCTGAACTGGCCTATTTCGGAGCGAAAGTCCTCCACCCGGCCACGATTATCCCTGCCGTCCGCAAGAAGATCCCAGTGCATGTCCTCAACAGCTGCAAGCCCAACCAGCAGGGTACCCTCATCACGAACGAAGCCGAGCCCTGCGAAAATCCCGTGAAGGCCATCGCCTACAAGGCCGGAATCACGGTGGTCAATGTCGCCTCCACCCGTATGCTGATGGCATACGGTTTCCTGAA
>JBBISO010000018.1:0-2034 GCA_037441325.1 Acidobacteriota bacterium
CATGCCGGTCCATCCGGTGCTTACGGGCCTGAATTTCGGCTTGAACTTGTTGCACAGTTTTACGATTGCCTGAACTTCTGCGGTGTTCTTCGGAAGAATCACGGCCGCGAACTCCGTCGAGTGATACGAAGGCATAATGGTCGGGTCATCGGAGATATACTCCTTCCCCACCACATCTTCAAAAGCCGAATATACGTCCTTGCTCAAAGCCATGATTGCTTACCCCCTTATTGAATTGCTTGTTCGACAAGTTCGACGATATCGTAAACCTTAAGGTTGCCGCTGCGCACTTTGACCGCCTCGTTGAAGGTCAGCTCGCACCAGGGGCACGCAGGCACAATCGCCTCGGCGCCCGTGGAAACGGCTTCTTCTATTCTCTCCGCGGCTGTCCATTGGGCGAATTCAGGATTGGACTCGTTAACGCCCCCCCCGGCTCCGCAGCACCAGGAATACTCTTTGATCCTGGCCATCTCCGTGAGTTTCACGCCGGGAATGCTATTGAGAACGCGCCGGGCCGGCTCGTAAACACCGTGTGTGCCGCGCCGGTAGGTCTTGGGCGGGTCGAACACAAACCTGTCTCCCGGAATCTTCTTCCCCTCCCAATGTATCCACCGCTCGCCCAGCCTGCCAAGACGGCATGGGTCGTGGTAGGTTACCGGGAGGTCAATCCTTTTAGCCGGTTTCAGTTTGCCGTCGTTTATCAGCTGAGCCATGCACTCCGAGATATGAAGCACTTGGAGATTGCCTTTGAGGCCATGCTGGTCGTAGAGCACCTTGAAAGCCTGATATCCGTCAGCGCAGGACGTCACCACGGTCTTGACTCCCGCTTGCTTGATCATGGCCATATTCTTGGCAGCCTGACTGAGAAACTCGCGTTCGTATCCCATCTGATAAGCTCGTCCGCCGCAGCAGGTTTCCGCGTCGCCGGCGATGCCGAAGTCGACGCCGGCCTTCTGGAGTATCTTGGCGGCGCCCCTGGCCAACTTATGCATCTGCGGGTTATAACTTGTGAGGCAACCGGCGTGATAGAGCACCTCCGCTTTCTCTTTGGTAACGTCTTTTAGGTTTAAGCCCGAAGCCCAGGCACCCCTTTTGCCGGTGACGGGCACCATGGAACCTTCCTTGCGGAGACCATCAATGACCTTGTCCAGAGCCGGGTTGGTCTTGCCGTCTTCCACGCATTTGATCCGGAACGCATGAATCGGTTCGAGGACTTCCATATCCATGGCGTAGTTGCAGGATACGCCGCAGGCGCCGCACAACTGGCAGTTATAGACTATATCGAGCAGCCTGCCCGTGTATTTGAATCCGTCTCTCAACATTGCCGCTCCGATATTCAGTCTGCCGCCGCCCGAGTAGCTGTGGAAATTGAATCTCGATATGCTGGGACACACATTTGCGTAATCGTGTCCGGACACCTTTTGCAGAGGTATGAATTTGCAGGCTGAGCACCGGCAGCACATATCCATGTCGCCCTTATATTGTTCCAGTCCCATATTAGGAACCTCCTATATTCGCTTTGTAGTCAGTTGCCTTTGCCAATGACGCTCCTAAAAACACGCTTTCCCGGGGTTCATGATGTTGTTCGGATCGAAGATCTTTTTGAACTTGCTTAAAACAGCCATGCTGGCCGCATCCCTATTGAGGACCATGCCCGCGCTTTCGCCGTAAGGCCGCGAGAAAAACGCCCCTTTGGCTATCAGATTCCGGGTCGCGGAGCTAGTCAACTCTCTGACCCGATTCAGCTCCCTTGAATTGCCGGGATCGTAGAAAAGATTGAATTCGCAATGGTAACCCGTACCCTGCACGACGGGCTGGATGTAAATGCCCATATCCGAGAGGGGGTATCCGGCCTTGACCGCCAGTTCACTCATGGCTTCGATTTGGCCTTGAATTTTGTCATTAATGGTCAAAAAGAAAATGTCCTGGCAGGCTCCTTTGTATCGAAGCTTCCAATAGGGTTCTCCGCAAGGTTTCTGAACCGCCTTCAAAATATCATTGGCCGAAACGCCCCCGACGGCTTTTGCGGCGTCG
>JBBISO010000018.1:2110-3506 GCA_037441325.1 Acidobacteriota bacterium
TTCCTCGGGGAGATATTCGTAGCCGGCTACGTTATAAAAGAGAGTCCATGCCGGCAACACATCCTTGAGGCTTTGATAGTCCGCGGGCCAATTCTTCGTGAAAACAGCAGCTAGATTGGTGTGGTTGAGCATAATACACTCGTTGACCATTCTTAGTCTTATAAGCCAGTAAGCGAGCTCGAGCAGCGCTTCCAGTCTGGAGGTGCCCACCACGAAGGGTTCTTCCAGGCTCGGGAGCAATTCGCACCTCATGGATGCCCACGTGACAATACCCATGGTCCCCTGGGCGCCCTGGAGGAGCCGGTGATAGGAAGCCGTGCCGGGACCATAGGGAGCTTTCTGCACGCCTCCGACCGCCCACTGTTCTTCCAGAGTGCCCGGGCCTGCGGCCTGGCCGGTCCGGAACTCATCGCCGGTTCCGAAAAACAATCCCGCGCAAGCCAAAGGATCCGAGCTGTCCCATTGGTACTTGGGCATGATAACAGGCTCTCTTTCCAGCATGCTTCCCACTACGGACTTGGATTCTCTCGGCAGCAGGGGCATGTTGAGCCGGAGCCCTTCCTTTTTCACCGCCGGGATCAGGTCGCCGAAGGTCACACCCGGCTCGACCATGGCAACCCTGCGCGGCCGGTCAACGAAAATGATTTTTCCCATGCCGCTCAGATCCACTACCACCGCGCCCCCTGTGCCGGGTACCGTGTCGCCCCGAAAATGGGGAGGCCCTGAACTCACCGGGACCAGAGGGGTGTTGGTCTCGTTGGCAAGCCTGACGAGCTTTTGAACCTCCTGCGGTGTCCGGGGACGCACGACATAGGCAGGCCGGACCGGGTTGACAAAGCTTATATCCTGGGAGTAAGCCTCCAGGATTTCCGGTGCTCGGCTTATGTTCTTACTGCCGACAATCTCCGCTAATGCCGCTTCTTGAATCATTCTTCCCTCCTTGGCGACCAGGATAGTCTCTGTCGCAAAACTCGTAAGAACGACTTTTTTTGTGGAGTGCAGTGGCGCGCCTTACGGCGCCTACTTTAATTCCATTCATTATACGGACCAAAAGCCGCCTGCAATTGACATGCCTTGCCCGCGTGAATCCCCGAAAATCAGCGGCCAAATTCTTAAAGCATTGATTTGCGCTTAGGTCCGATTAATCCTATCCTGATGCCGGATCAACATCGAAGTCCGTGCCCGAACCAGCATTAGTCCGGTCCTTCCAGAATAGTTGTCTATGCTCACGAAAAGGGATTATAAACCAAAACGCCGCACGCAAACTCGAATTGTTGATGGTTGAATAATGCTCTTATCCTGGGATACACAAGGGGCAGTGGCAAACCACCAAACCAGAACCGCAACAAAATATTTCATGGCTGTTCCATCATCCCTTGATCAGGCAGGTTGTTGA
>JBBISO010000018.1:3516-20326 GCA_037441325.1 Acidobacteriota bacterium
TCCGAACACTCCTTTAGCTCATCTTCAGGTCTTGTCGATATTGCGACGCCGAAAATTTGGCAGGAAAGATATGCGCATCACAAAATCTTGGGATTCGGCTCCGAGATCTCATGGCAGCTGTGAGTCCAATGCGCTGGTGCGCCTGGCAGGACTTGAACCTGCGGCCCACGGTTTAGGAAACCGTTGCTCTATCCGACTGAGCTACAGGCGCACAAGGGATTATGGGCTCAGCCATTTTGGGTGTAGTGATAATCGAAGGAGTATAACTGGCGATTCTCTCAACGGCTTCCATTCTGTGCTGCTTCAAAGTGCGAGAATATCGACCCGCCATCTCCAGGTCCTTCCAGGTTCTCAGCCCCATCAAGGTCTTCTGGGATGCTCCACTCATTGCCATCCGGCTTGCCCAGATATGCCGCCAACTGTGCGGCCTCACCTCGGAGAGATTAGCATGTCGACAGGAATGATCAAAGGCACTTTTAAGGATCGTCAGCTGACCTCAAGGTCCGTCCCTATTCTTTCCCCTCGCTATGAATACCCACGGACGCGGCGTTGTCTCTTTCAGCCGCCATACCAGAGGTGTGGTGCATTTATTGACGAGCAGAGCATGTTTCGGCATTGCGCCCATCCGCGCACCGAAGCCTTTGTTGGGCGGCGGTGGGAGAGCGGAATTCCTGTGTCTGGGCGTCACTAATAATTCCTATAGCGGCATATTGGGTTTCTGCGGTACGCTTTTATTAGCCACGCGTTGCGCGCGACGCGTGGTTAGGGATGGCGTCGGGTTCTCGAAACCGGCGCCGTCCTGCCTCCCGAGATTCTCCTTATTTCCGGCTATCCCCTTGGAGTCGGCGGAAGCCGATTTTCAATTTGTGCGGATCCCATTTATCCTATCACCACGGAACCCTTTGATTTTGAACCTACGGCGCCAGCCGGGTTGCGCAGCGGCCGGAAGCGGGAGCAGGGACAGTATAGCCAGGCACCCATTGCTTGATATCAATCTGGACTTGCGCTATAAAGGCCATAAATTCATTCAGGCCAGACATCTTTGAGGGAAGGTGCAAAATGAAAAAAAGCTCGATCTTGCTTTTCCTCGCTTTGCTGCTTGCTTTGGCTTCTCCGGCTTGCTCCAACCGGACCGAACAAAAATCCCCGGAAGCTGCGTCTGTTGCCAGTCCGCCTCCCCCGGCGGCTCCAACCGTAGTGAAGGATATTGCGCCGGGCGCCGCCTCAAAATATGGACACCTGATCATCAAAGAAGATAAGCTCGTCAAAAAAGGGCACTTTGTAGACTCAATCTTTTCCAACTTCGGCAATCTGAATATTGATTTGCATGTCAATTACCATTGCATGACAAAACCTCTATTCATGGTAAAAGAGCCTCACGCCCACCCGAGCTATGAAATACTGTGCTTCATTGGGGGAAATCCGTTAAACATACGCGATTTCGGCGGAGAGGTCGATCTGACGATCGGCGATGAAAAGCATACCATCAACAGCACAAGCTTTGTGGTTATCCCGCCCGGCGTGCCTCATTGCCCGCTCAACTTCAGGAAGGTGGATAAGCCCTTCATGTTTATGGTTATTTTGACCATGGGCATGTACGCGACGCTGCCCCAGGAGCAGCTGGGCGTAACGCCGGATCCCAACGCTCCGCCGCCGCCGCCGCCGAGATGAAATTGGCTTCGAGCCATAGAGCTAAAACCCTTTAACTCCATGGCCCAAGGACTCGAAATATTGCTTTATTTTCCCAAAGGCGCGGCGCGAAATTCGCCGGTAGTTAGCTGGATGTCAAAATGAAAAAAGTCTCTCTTTATGTTCCTGACAATCAAAGGACAGTGTTTTAATCCGCTTGGAACATAGACCAGGAAGCTTCTATCAATAATATATTTTTCATCATCCATCCAAAACTCAGCTTCCGCGCCCAGATTATGCGCATCCCGGGGATCACCACCCGCAAATCCTATAACTTCGGGATAGGGATGAGCATGGGCGTCCATCCTGCCGGGATCCTCTCCGGCAAAGACCCACGAGCAATTCACCATTATCGCGCCCTCGGCCACAGCGCTGCTTAATGACATTATGTGGTGGAGCTTTGGAGTAACCAGCTTGTCAAGATCGCCGCCGCGGGCGGCTTTTGCTTCCGGCAGCAAAGGCGCTGCCGTAACGATATACTTTGCATATTTTTTACCGCCTTGTGCCGGCGCAGCTGGAGCAGATCCCCAACCTTCCAAAGGGCCGGCTGCGGCCAGCATTGCGGTGCCCGGGGATAATTCCAGCACGAAATCCCTTCGAGAGGTGCTGCTGTCACCTTTTTTGATGGAACTCATGGCTGTCCCTCCTCTTTTTTGGCAGTGATGTAGTTGGATGATTCCGACGCGAGATTGGGATCAAATGCTCTCTTTATCTTTCTCAACAAGAGATGATAATTGCACGTATGCGGCCCGTACATGTCATGGAGTTCGTCACTCCAGACATGGTGAGGCACGCCGAAATGTCCCTCAATCGCCCTTTTGTTTGCCTCGCGACTCAGCATTCCCTGGACGTTGGCCATTGAATCGGGACTCGCGGGAGCATAGCGGGTGAGCATTTCGCCGTGTCCCGCATGGCCGTGTTCAAGCGATTGCACAAAGGGGTATATGCTCTCGTCCAACGACTGGCCTTGCTTAATCAGATTCAGCTTAAGGTCGGAGATATTGAGGATATACCTGGTCATCAGGGGAAATACATCCGTACCTCCGACCACCGGCGCGACGCATCCTGAAGCGCGAGCAGTTTCCCGAATCGAGCCCACAGTTCTGATAAACCGCCATAAAAAGCCGGCGCCAAGCTCGGGATCTGCGACCGCTTTCAAAGACCATGCGCCGGTTTCATCCATGATTTTTTGCATTACCCGCTTTTTATATGCGAAATCTCTTGGAGACGTCCCGGCGATCATAAGCATGAAGCCCGGCCCTTGAACTGAATCCGTGAATTGTCGGAAATACGCGGCGTCTTCTTCATTGCTGGTCGCGGCATTGGCAGCCATCATAGCGACATTAAAGCCCATCAGCTCAAATCCGATTTCGCTTTCTCCGATCTTGCGTACCGCCTCAATCAGCTTGTCAATTGACGCGAAGGACAGGTAACGGATCATAAAGCCTTCGGGAATATAGCTGGGGGCATAGCGCGGGCTTATTCCCTCAATCGGAAATTTGGAGGGCCCCGGCCAGTGATATACTTTTTGCGCTGCTTTGGTGAACACTCCCAGCCCTCCTAAGGGCACGGTATTTCCTCGGATGATGCCGCGCAGAGAAGGACCGGGCCCATCGCCGCTAAACCACTCGCCTGAAGATCCCAGGGAACCCATGCGGATTATTTCTCCGTCCCCCGTCACCCATTCAAGAGCCAATTGATTCCGCTCGCCGTAGCTGCCGGTCTGGCTTAAGTGCCCAAGATTCGCATGCGCGGCCAAGGGGAGGGCCGAACAGTTGCTGCCGGCTCCGGTGATATTACAGTTCAATCCTCTCTTCATCAGCTCGGCCTGTAACTGAGCGTAAATCACATACGGCTCAACCACGGCATACATATTTTTTTCGTTGATTTCCAGAATCCGGTTCATCCTCCTCAGGTCAATCTTGATGCAACCCGGGCCGGCAGGATCCGAATAAAGCCAACCTGTACTTGATGCCTTGAACTGCACCTTAAACCGGTTGCAGAGCTTAATGATCGCCTGCACCTCCGCCGTATCTTTGGGAAGCGTCACCGCTTCATATCTCGGCAAATATTCATCTTTGCCCTTCGTTGCCGCCCGTATAGGAAAGGAGTAGGACTCGGTTATTACAGGGTCCCGGGAAACATTTTCTGGTCCCAGGAGATCTTCTAAAGCCCGGTAAAAATCCTTTTTCACAGGCATGATTCCTTGCCTCCTCTCTCAGATTGCGTTCGCGACGAGCTCAGCAACATCATAGATCTTAAGATTGCTTCCGCCGTTCTTGACGGCGTCGATGAAACTCCGCTTGCAGCCGGGACAGGCAGTTACGAGTGCATCCGCCCCCGTCTCCTCAGCTTCGGCAATTCTCTCCAGAGCAGTCCACCGGGCGAAATCAGGATTGGATTCCCTTACCCCGCCGCCCGCACCGCAGCACCAGGCGTATTCCTTCGTCCTGTGCATTTCAGAAAGCTTTAGACCGGGTATGCTTTGTAAAACATCGCGCGGCGGCTGGTAAACACCATAAGTGCCGCGCCGGAACTCCTTGGGAGGATCGAACAGACGTCTATGTCCGGGAATCTCTCTCCCTTCCCAGTGTATGTAAGACTCCCCCTTTCTGCCAAGATTGCAGGGATCCTGATAGGTGATGCTGAAGACAGCCTTCTTCGCGGGTTTCAGCTTGCCTGCCTTTATTAATCGATCGAGGTACTCGCTACTGTGCAGAACCTCAAGATCGCATTTTATATCAGATTTGTCATAGAGCACTTTGAAGGCGTGGTAGCAATCCGCGCAGCCGGTCACCAATGTCCTCGCCCCGGTTCGCTTGATCCGCTCTATATTCCGTCCGGCGGTCTTGAGGAAGTCTTCCTTATATCCCATCTGGTAGGCGCGTCCGCCGCAACAGATTTCGTTCTTGCCGCCGACGGCGACGGCAACGCCCGCTTTTTGGAGCAGGGCAACGGTTGCTCTTGCCGCCGGCCACATATCTTTGTCATAACAGGTCCGGCACCCGGCGTGAAATAGGACTTCAGTTTTCTTTGTTGCACAGCTATTCACCTGCAGTCCATCGGCCCATTGGCCTCTCCCGGCCCTTGCGCCCGGAACCATAGTGCCCTGCTTCCGCAGGCTGATGATGGCATTTTTGAAAGCAGGAAGAGGGTAGCCGTCATCCACGCATTTGATCCTGAACTCATATAGCGGTTCCAGCACTTCCATATCCATGGAATATTTGCAGGAGACATCACAGGCGCCGCACAGCTGGCAGTTATAAACCACTTCAAGCAGTTTATTCGTATAGCCGAGCCTGTTTTCCAGCATTGCCACACCCAAAACCATTCTGCCGCCGCCTGAATATGTATGAAAGTTGTACCGGGATATGCTGGGGCAGACATTGACGTGCTCAAATCTCTCAACCTTTTCAAGCGGCATGAATTTGCAGGCCGAACAACGTTGGCATATCTCCATGTCGCGGCGATAATCTGCAAGAGCCATCTCTCGTCCTCCCTGGATGAATGCAATGCGAAGCTTCCCCAAAAGGCGGCTAAAAACACAGTTTCCCCGGATTCATAAGGTTGTCGGGGTCCAACATGTTTTTGACCTTCTTCAACGCAGCCACGCCGGCGGCATCTCTATTCATGATTGCCAGGGCGTTTTCACCGTATGGCCGGGAAAAGTGAGCCCCCACCGCCATCAGGCGTTCTATGGAAGCGGCGGCCAATTTTCTGATCCGATGTGACTCGGCCTGTTTTTGGGGATCGTAAAACAGGGTAAATTCACAGTGCAAATTGGAGCCCTGCACCAATGGCTGTATGTAAATTGCCATATCCGAGACCGGGTAACCGGCCCCGTTAGCCGCGTCATACATGGCCGCGATCTGTTCGGGAAGCCGGTCGTATATAGTCAGAAAGAATATGTCCTGGCAGGCACCCTTATAGCGGAGCTTCCAATATGGCTCTTCGCAGGGGCCGCGAACGGTTTCCAATAAGCCGGAAGAGGAGACTCTGCCGATAGCCCTGTCGTGTTGCACTCCCACTCGTTGGGCAACATCGATTGCATCCTGTATCTGGCCGTGGATCCTTTCCTCCGGCAGATACTCATAAGCGGCCAGATTGTAAAAAAGAATCCAGGCAGGCAAAGAATTTTTAATGCCGAAATAATCATCCGGCCATTTCCTAGCCATGATCGCGGCCAGGCATGCGCTATTTAACAGGAAGCATTCATTGGGGAGCCGGAGCCTTATGAGCCAATGTGCCATTTCGGCCGGCTTATCCAGTTGGGAGGAACCAACCAGGAAGGGTTCCTCGAGTTTGGGAAGTATTTCGCATCTGGCCGAAGCCCAGGTGACGATCCCCATTGTTCCTTGGGCGCCTTGAATGACTCTGTACCAGGAGGCGGTGGACGGGCCTGCTGCCTCTACCTGTGCTCCACCCGCGACCCATTGTTCTTCCAGGGAGCCCGGCCCGGCAGCCGCGCCAGTTCTGAATTTATCCCCAGTTCCCAAAATAACTTCCACGCAATTCAAAGGATCGGCAATATCCCAATGGTATTTGGGCATCATGACCGGTTCCCTCTCCAGCAGGCTGCCCACCACCGACTTTGATTTCCGCGGCAGGAGCGGCATATTGAGCCTGAGGCCTTCCTTGGCCGCCGCCGATATCAGCGAGCCGAATGTCACTCCCGGCTCGAACATGGCAACCCGGTTTACGCGATCGACCCGGATGATCTTTTTCATGGCGCTTAAATCAACCACCACTGCTCCTCCAATGCCCGGAACGGAGTCGCCGCGAAAGTGAGGACGACCTGAGCTCAGGGGAACCAGGGGCGTTAGAGTTTCTTTCGCGAGTTTTACGATTTTTTCCACATCATCGGCATTTCTTGGTTTCACTACGCACGATGGCCTTATCGCGCTCACGAAACTCATGTCTCGGGAGTATTCATCCAAAACCGACTGTTTACAAATAACATTGCCGGAGCCGACGATCTCAGCCAGCATTGCTCCATCTATCATCGTTGCCTCTCTTGCCTGTATTGCCCGAGCCGGTACGGAAGCAGTCTCCGCAGCAATTGCAGCTTTCCTGCCGGCGGCTTTCTTTCGCGGCGCGCCTTTTTTCTCATCTTTGACGGGGCTCATTACCGCCTCTCCTTTCGCTTATAGGGACAGTATAACCAGGTACCCATTCCGCGATATATTTGCGGAAGAATCGCACTTTTGCCGCGATGTCCGGAGCCTGAGTGATCGCGGTTACCATGGCCACACGCCGGGCGCCGGCCGCAAGAACTTGATCAATATTGCATTCGTTGATGCCCCCCATGACGGTATATGGGATCCGGAGATGCGCGCTGATGGCCGGGATGGCCCCCGGGCCAAGAAAGTGTCGCACCCCTCCCTTGGTTCTCGTCGGGAAAATGGGCCCGATGTTCACATAGTCCGCACCGTCCTTTTCCGCTGCCAGCGCTTCCTCAACCGAATGCGTGGAAGCGCCGATCAGAAGATCGGGAGCAAGCTTTCGGGCTGCCGCAACCGGCAAATCTTCCCTGCCCAGATGCACCCCATCGGCTCCGACAGCCATGGCGATATCCACATGGTCGTTGATGAAAAATAAGATGCCCGCCTTGCTGGTAATCTCCCGAAAAGCCAGAGCCGCGCAATACAAGTCTTTGACCGTATATTCCTTTTCTCTCAGTTGAATGATTCCGGCGCCTCCCCGAATAATAGCCTGCAATACCTCCAGGTTGGACCTTCCGGCTGAAAGCTGCTCGCAGGTTACGGGATAAACATCAATCTTGAAAAACCGGGCCCTCACTTCCTCACGGTTCATCAGCCGCCTCCGACCAGATGCACAATCTCAATCGAATCCCCATCCTCGACAGGTTCTCTTTCGAGTTCCCTCAGCGGCACGATATGAAGATTTCGTTCGACGACAACCGGAGGCGAGCTGATCCCCAGAAACTCCATCAGATTCGCCATCCATGGGGGACCGGAATATTCAACTTTTTTCCCATTTATGGTGATTTCCATAACGGCCGGTTAACCTGCTTTCGGATAATCAAGAAAGGCCGCATCCCAATCCTTCCAGACCGGCTCATACCCATTTTTTCGAATTGCTTCGGCAACAACATGCGGCGGGCGCTCGTCGAAAATCTCAAACTGGGCCCCCGCCTCGCCTATGTGGGTATAGCCGCCGGGATCGGTCCTTGAACCCGCGCTCATTGAAGTTATGCCCAACGGAATCAGGCGCTCGCGGAAATGGGGAGGCTCGCGCGTTGAAAGAACCAATCCGGCATCCGGCAAAAAGAGCCGCAATGCGGCGATCAGTTGCACGAGATCGGCATCGGATACGGGACATGGAGGTTGATAGCCGCCGGCCGCAGGACAGATCCGCGGAAACGAAATCGAAACATGGGACCGCCAGTAAGCCCGCAAAAGATACCGCGCGTGCAGCCCGAGGAAAAACCCTTCAACCCGCCAATCGCAGAGTCCCAATAATGCCCCCAAGCCGATCCGGCGAAATCCCGCGCTGCCGCCTCTTTCGGGGCATCCCAGGCGCCACTTGAAGTTACGCTTTATGCCGCCAGGATGGAAATCGGCATAGCGCTCTTCATTATAGGTTTCCTGGAAAATCGTCAAACCATCCACGCCTTCGGCGATCAAACTCGCATAAGCTTCGGCGTTCTGAGGGAAGATTTCCACCGATATGGAGGCGAAAAGCGGGCGCAGTCGCTCGAGAATGCATGTCATATAATCTGCGGTGATAACCTGCGGCGACTCGCCGGAAACCAGGAGGATGTGCCGGAATCCCATGTCGTGAATGCACTGCGCCTCGGCCCGCGCTTCCTCGGGAGTGAGCGTCTTGCGGGAGATTGGGCGCTGCACGTTAAAGCCGCAGTAAACGCAGCTGTTCGTGCAAACATTTGAGAGATAAAGCGGAGCGAAAAGACTGATGACTCTGCCGAACCGCTGTTCCGTAAGGTCATGCGCGCGCCGGGCGAGCGTTTCCAGGAAGGGTCCCGCCGCGGGCGAGAGAAGGCTCATGAAATCCTCCAGCTTCGGCGTCCGCGCCGCCAGCGCCCGTGCGACATCGTTGGCGTTGCGGCTATTTATGCCCTGCCGCACCTCATCCCACGGATACCGTTTCAGTTCATCATAGAATTCCATGGCGGTCACCTCAGGAAACCGGTAAGCGGGCTTGATGCTTCAGCTTTTTTTTGGGCCTGCCCCAGACCGGCTCGAAACGCTTCCCTGCCCGCTTCCACACCTTTGCGGAACGCAAGGGCCATTGCCACGGGATCGCCGGCAACCGCGATCGCCGTGTTGACCAGCACGGCCTCCGCGCCGAGCTCCATGGCTTCGGCGGCATGGGAAGGGGCGCCCAAACCCGCATCCACCACCACGGGGACGCCCGATTTTTCGATGATGATTTCCAGGGCGTCGCGCGTGCGCAGTCCCTGCTTGGAACCGATGGGGGAACCGAGCGGCATGACGGCTGCGGTTCCCGCATCCTCCAGCCGCTTGGCAAGCACCGGATCCGCATTGATATAAGGCAGCACCACAAAACCTTCCTTGACAAGGATCTCCGCGGCCAGGAGGGTCTCTACCGGATCCGGCAGCAGGTGGTGCGGATCGGGCGTCACTTCGAGCTTGATCCATGGTTCGCAGCCGGCTGCCCGCGCAACCCGCGCCAGTCTTACCGCTTCCTTCGCATCCCGCGCGCCCGAGGTGTTGGGAAGAAGGAGGTATTTTCTCGGATCGACCGCGCTCAAAAGGCTGTCTTGCGGATTATCAAGCTCCACGCGCCGCAAGGCCACCGTTACAATTTGGGCTCCCGATGCTTCCAAAGCTTCTTCCAGGAGTCGGCGAGTAGCAAATTTGCCTGTTCCCATCAGCAGCCGGGAACGGAATGCTCGCCCGGCGATTATGAGTGAATCGTTCATCCCGAATGAACCTCCCTGTAGGAATGCAGGCCGGCCTCTATCCGCCCTATGCCGCAAAGTCTAACCGCAGGCCAATAAAAAAGCCGCTTCCAGCATCCAGGAAGCGGCCGACGGCGGTGAATCGCGAATAATGATCATCTCGCAACCGTTTTCCTACGCTGGCATTGTCCAGATCAGGTCTTCAGGGTCTTTTCTCAGCTCGAAATTCCGGCACCCCTAACGGCTGTATTAACGAATTTAATAATATCAAAGAGCCCGGGAAACTTAAATAACATGATGGTTGCAGGTCGCCGGTCGCAAGCCGTTTGAGACAGACCTTGGGGCGCTCTGAGAAATGCGGACTAGCGAGCTACGGATTTCAGCCAGGCGAGGGCGGCGCTCAACGCCGCTTCATTGGTGCGCAGCCGATGCCTTCCTCCGGAAACGATGACTATTTTCTTGGGTTCCCTTGCCTGATCGTAAAGTCTGCGAGCGTTGGCGACATCAACCAGTTCATCCTGATCTCCGTGGAGAATCAAAAGCGGCCGGGGTGATATCTTATCAATCCATCGGATGGGGTTCACTTCAAAAAAATGGCTGCGCCATTCGTCAAGCGAAGGCGGAAAGTTTTCATCGCGGATCGTCCCCAATTCGCGGCATTGCTTGAGAAGCTCTTCCAGCCTGAATGATGAGAATTCCGCAGGGCAGGCACAGCTCACCAGAGCGGCAACGCGCTCATCATGGGCTGTCGCATAGACGGATGCAGCCGCTCCCCCGCTGAATCCCATCAGGTAGATTTGGCTTTGGTCGACCTTCTCGATCCGGGTCAGGAGTGTGATAACGGATTCCAGGTCGCGCGTCCAACCCAACAGATCAAGGTTGCCGCCGCTGGCTCCGGTTCCCCTGAAATTGAAGGCGCAGGTGAGGAATCCTGCCAAAGCGAATTGCTGAGCCACGAGGAGGTAGCCGATATTTGGCGGATCAGGATTCGAGCCGGGGATTCCGTGACAAAGACAGAGCGTCGGATAAGACTTCTGCTCCTGGGGCGGATAATAAACCACGCCCACAATCCTGATACTGTCAACTTCGATCTCAAACTTGCTGCTTTTCGTGGGCAATTCAGCATTCATCGGTCCATCACCGCAACTTGGCTTGCTCCGCTCGCAAACTTTAGGGGCAAAGGGACCAAGGGGTCAAGGGGTAAAGGAAACAAGTACCAAGAAGTGGGTCGAGAATAAGGAAAACGGCACTGCCTATGCCCTTCTCTTAGACATAGACTTGTGCAAATAAATTCTAATAGCGGTTCCCGCATTCTGACGATAAGGCAAATCAGGGTCCCGGTTATGCCGGGAAGAAAACCTGAGGAGCCGGCACCGCATTTTTCACAAAGCTTTGCGGCGAGGCGGCGCAGGCGGGCGTGGATACAAAGCGCGCGCCATGTGCGGGCAGGTCCGGAGACCCGCCCGAGGACGGCTCCAGAGAGCTGTTCTCACAATGAATCCAGAACTTCTGGAGCCGCCGCACTTAAATGCCTGGCGGAAATGCGGGCTGAGGGGGTGGTATTCGCATCCTTACGGCAAAGCATCGACTATTGATGTCAACTGCAAATGGGATGGAGAAACCCGTTTTGACTCAGGGAGGTTTTCTGGTTTTAAGCGGACGGGAATAAATGGGCTCAGCTAAAATCACCGCCGGACTTCTGATTCCGACGCCGGAGAGCCTCGAACAGGTCCGTATCCTGGCCGAGGCAAGCGGATCGATCTCCGTTGAGATCGAGTCGGTTCAGTACTTCAACAAGCCCACCGACCAGTCCGCCCGCGAGTTCATTCATGCCCATCCGGAAATCATTCTGGTTGACATAGAGGATACTCAATCAGGGATATCATCGATAGAAACGCTGCATACCGCCCTGCCGGAAGCCCATATCCTTGCCATTTCCAAAAAAGCAGATCCGAAACTTATCATTCAAGCCGTTCGCGCGGGCGCGCGCGAGTTTCTGCAGGAACCGATCCAGCCGCGGAGCTTCTCTCAGGCTATCGACCGATACCTCGCCGAGAAGCAGCGGATGCTGGAGAACCGGAAGGAAGGAAAGATCTACTGCTTCATGGCAGGCAAAGAAGGCACCGGCGTTACCTCGATCGCCATCAACATCGCCAGCGCGTTCGCGGCGATGCCCGGCAACCGGGTTGCACTCCTGGACCTTGACAGCCCAGTGGGAGACGCCGCGATTTATCTGAACTTGGCGCCTCAGCATAAAATTCAAGATATTTTTGGGGCGGGCGCACGTCTCGATTCTCTGCTGCTTGAAAGCTGCATGAGCCAAGCAGATGAGTTTTGCCTCCTCCCCGCGCCGAAGGAATGGGGCCGGCAAAAGACAATCGGCGTTGAGACGCTGACAAAACTCCTTAAGGTCGCCGCGCAAACCTACACGCATACCATCATCGATCTTCCGCGATCATTGTCCGCAGAACAACTGCAGGCCGTCGCCAAAGCCACCGAACTGCTGGTGGTGGTGCTCAATCCGGATCTCTCCTCTATTTCGCGCACCGGGCTTCTGCTCCGAAATCTATCCAGCTGCGAGATCCCCGATAAAATCCGTCTGGTCATCAATCGGAGCCATGACTCGGATGAAATCGACTCCAGCCTGATAGAAAAGGCGCTTCATCACCCGATTTTTTGCAGTATCCCGGATAACCATAGGGATTCCATGAAAGCGATGATGGCCGGCAAGCCGCTTGCCGCCAATGGAAGATCGGAACTCGGGCAAGGCTATCACAAACTGGCGCGGCAACTGGCCGGCATTCCCGAATCCAAAAAATGGCGCCGTCTTTCGGCGGGAGGCGAGCGGCATCGGCCATGGAGAAGCGCAATTGCCGCGCTGTTTTCATCCGGGGCAAAGACCTCTCAACCACTGCCGCGCCGTCGGCACCTGAGCCGCCGCACCGGTCCTGCCGGTACCCGCCTGCGAATGAATCTGTTGAATCGATAAAATACGCCTTCCGGCAGGGCTCCCGCACGTTTTTCTTCCACGATTTCTCTTATCCGCAAGGCCGGATTGGGCGCGGCGGCCGCGATCTGGATCGCCAGCCTGCTTCTTATATGATATAGAAACCTTCAGTGATCGAATTATGGGCTCATCTATACTTGCTGAAAAAATCTTGTTTCCTATCGACTTGAAAAAAGGAGATCAAAAATGTCGATGACTTTGGCTGAGCTTGAACATGAAGTGAACCGCCGCAAGCATCGCGGGCAACCCATTGAACCGTCCCGATAAACCAACCACATACCACATGCCTTACTCCAACTACCGGATCAATGTCATGCAGCCTCCTCCGCCAGAACCATACAAGGCTTAGCCCGCGCTGCGGAAGCCGCAGCAGAGGCGTCCTCTATCCTGGGCGGGCGGGTCTCCAGGCCCGTCCGCGCCTCTTCCACCTCAGTATTGGAGAATGCTGCGGACGTCGTATTTGGCCAGCTTGTTGCGTCCACCCAAAAAAGTGAGCTCGACGACAAAATTCAGCCCGATGATCGTGCCTCCCATGCTCTCTACCATCTCGGCGACAGCTCTGGCCGTGCCTCCGGTCGCAATCAGGTCGTCGACGATCAGCACGCGAGCGCCGGGCGCAATTGCGTCCTGGTGGATTTCGAGGCTGTCCGTGCCGTATTCAAGTTCATATTCTATTTTCAGCTTTGCCGCCGGGAGCTTCCCGGGCTTGCGCACCGGAACAAATCCGGCCTTCAGAGCATAAGCCACCGCCGGCGCAAAAATAAACCCCCGCGCTTCCATGCCCACGACCAAGTCCACCTGTTCGCC
This sequence comes from Acidobacteriota bacterium, assembly GCA_037441325.1. Taxonomy (GTDB): domain Bacteria; phylum Acidobacteriota; class UBA6911; order UBA6911; family UBA6911; genus UBA6911. Next base: position 16,926 of record JBBISO010000018.1, read on the forward strand.
GCTGTACGGATCAACCAGCGCGTCAATTGTCTGTTCGAGGAACCGGCCCTGCTTAAGCAGGGTCGTCAGGTCGTAAAAAAGGACGCCTTTTTTCGGCCAGTCCGGAACCTCGCGAATAGCAGCCTTGAGATCTCTTATATGCCGTTCGTGCATCTTACCACCCTTCGATTAGAAACGAGCGGTATGCGCCCTGCGCCGGGATATCCGCAATATCGACGCGCTGCACGCGGGCAAGCGGGGGGCCTTCCTTCACCCTTTTAACAAACTCCGCCATTTTTTCAGCCCCCCCCTCAACCACAATTTCAACGGTTGCGTCCGGGCAGTTGCGCACGTTGCCGCACAACCCTAGACGGTTTCCGACATGCTGCACGAAATATCGGAAACCGACACCCTGAACCCTTCCGTGAACAATGATCCGCTTTGCCTGAGCAGACATTCTCCCGCTCCATGCTTTTCCGCCCAGCTTCGATTGAGCGTGAGAGAGCTTAGCGCATGGCTTGCACTTCTAGCAAGGGCTACGCAGCAAGCTTTGGATTTCGCCTGCAGGGCTGCCGCGGTAATACCGCGAAGCCCGCGGGGCGCGCAAGCTTGCTCCATTTGCAATGTGAAGAGTATTAAGTACTTGAAGGCGGCAGCAAGCTACCGCACTACAAAGCACCCTGCGGGCTCCTGTCATTTAGCTGCAGCCGATAAATGAATTTCGAGACAGAAACTATTTAGGCGGTTCAACCGAGCCAAGTCGAACACACTCAATGAAAATTCATGCACTCTTTGCCCAATTTGAGCGGCACTGATATTACCGCAATGATATCAACGGCAAACCGTTGTATATTGAGTCGGGTTCGAGCGGAACAAAGGAGCATCGAATGAGGGATACACCCAAAATTATGCCGGATGTTCAACGCCTCCTCGACAGAGGCGTTATCCTCCCCAGCCCGTTTTCCGTGGAAATCGGTGAATCCGTCGATCCCTCGCGGATCGCGCCCGGGGTGATCATTCACACGGGATGCAGAATCAGCGGATCCGAAACTTCGATCGGCCCTGGCTCGGAGCTGGGCAAGGAAGCCCCGGCAGTAATCGAGAATTGCCAGCTCGGGCATAACGTCGAACTCAAAGGCGGCTTTTTTTCCGGCGCCACCTTTCTCGATGGAGCTGTTATGGGCAGCGCCGCGCACGTGCGTGCAGGAACGCTATTGGAGGAAGGAGCCGGAGGCGCACACGCCGTGGGTTTAAAGCAAACCATCTTCCTGTCGTTTGTCAAAGCGGGTAGCCTGATTAATTTCTGCGACGCGCTGATGGCGGGCGGCACCGGCCCGCAAAATCACAGTGAGATCGGCTCATCCTATATTCATTTCAATTTTACCCCCCGCCAGCACAAGGCAACCGCTTCCCTGCTCGGCGACGTGCCGCACGGCGTTTTCTTGGACCGGCCGCCGATTTTTTTGGGCGGCCAGGGGGGATTGGTAGGTCCGGCCCGGATCGCCTTCGGCACAGTCATTCCGGCCGGGACCATTTGCCGCCGGGATGTTCTTGACGAAAAGCATCCGTTCGCCGAACCGGCCGCGGCCAATGAACCCCGCGCTTTCGCGGCCGGCGTGTATCGCGCCATCAACCGGATTGTAATCAACAATCTCATCTACATTGGTAATCTATGGGCGCTGAAAGAATGGTATCGGCATGCTCGGACACGCACCATGTCCGAAGATGTGTTTCGCCGGGCCTGCCATGCCGGGGCCGTGGCGCGAATCGAGGAAGGACTGAACGAGCGCGTGAAACGGCTGAAGGAGCTGGCCGATAAAATGCCTATTTCGCTGAAACGCGCCCGCGCCGAGACAGGCGGGGATCTCCCGCCCCGAATCCGGGCTCAACAGCAGGCGCTGGCAGACCGATGGCCGGAGATGGAAGCGCGGCTCAAAACAGGCGCTCCGGAAACAGCCGGCGCCTTACCTCGCGTGGCTTTTATCAGGGAGTGGGAGCGAACAGAGGCAGCTTCGGGCCATATCCAAGCCGTGGGTGCCCTGCATTCTTCCGCCCGCAAGGCGGGCGCTGCATGGCTTCAGGAGATTGTAAATTCGGCGTCCGTGCTTTGGAAAACAATTTAAAGCGGAGAAACTTCAATGCCTAGGCTGTTCGGAACCGACGGCGTGCGGGGCGTCGCAAACCTTCCCCCCATGACGCCGGAGATGGCGCTTGAAATCGGCCGCGCGGCCGCATACATGTGCAAGAAAGCTTCCGCGCAAAGGCACAAGATCGTCATTGGAAAGGATACGCGGATCAGCAGCGGTATGCTGGAACATGCTCTGGCGGCAGGCATTGCATCCATGGGCGCCGATGCCCTGCTGGCAGGGGAGATCAGTACTCCCGGCGTCGCCTTCATTGCGCGCAGCCTGGATGCGGATGCGGGCGTGGTCATATCCGCTTCCCATAATCCCTATCAGGATAATGGAATTAAGATCTTTTCGCGCGAAGGCTTCAAGCTCCCCGACGCGGAGGAATTTGAAATGGAGGCTCTGATTGAATCCCGGCGAATCAAGAGCATCCGGCCGACAGGAGGGGAAATCGGCAAAATAACACGCATGGATGATGCCGCCGGCCGATACATCGAGTTCTGCAAAAACACCTTCCCGCAATCTCAAAACCTGGAAGGAATAAGGCTGGTGCTCGATTGCGCCAACGGCGCCGCATCTAAGACAGCAGGCATCGTTTTTTCCGAGCTGGGAGCCGCCGTGCAGGCGATTTACTCCGAGCCAAATGGAACAAATATCAACGACCATTGCGGATCGCAGCATACGGAAGAGCTGGCCGCCAGGGTATGCGAAACAGGGGCCGATGCGGGTCTGGCGTTCGACGGAGACGGCGACCGGCTCATCCCCGTGGATGAAAAGGGGCATCGCCTAACAGGAGATTATGCTTTGGCAATATGCGGCAGAATGTACCAGGAACTCGGTCTGCTTAAAAACAACATAATCGTGGCCACGGTGATGAGTAATTTCGGGTTTTTCGCGGCTCTAAAAAAAATGGGGATCGAGGCGGTGGCGAGCAACGTCGGAGACCGCTATGTGTTGGAGATGATGCGCGAAAAGGGCGCCATTCTCGGCGGCGAAGAATCCGGCCACATAATTTTCCTGGATCATCACACTTCCGGGGACGGCATCATTACGGGCTTGCAGTTGCTGCGGGCCATGCGCCATTATGGCCGGCCGCTGTCCGAGCTGGCGAAAATCATGACTTCTTCCCCGCAGAAGATTGTCAACGTTGAAGTCAAGAACAAACCTCCGCTCGAAGAAATTGCCGAATTGCACAGCGCCGTCAAAAAAGCCGAGGCTGAATTACAGGGCCGGGGAAGAGTTTTAATCCGATACTCGGGCACTCAGGCGATATGCAGAGTAATGGTAGAAGGT
>JBBISO010000019.1:0-10734 GCA_037441325.1 Acidobacteriota bacterium
CGATTTACTTGATCAAAATCCCGCATAAAACCATCAATTATCGCGCCCACACTCACTTGCGCAAGAGCGATGCCCAGAAACGTTTCGGCAAAATCGAGCAACAAGCTGAGTCGCTGACCTTTCCGTTTGAGTATTTGTTTGGGGCGGATGGCGGTTTTGAAGTTTGGCTTGATAGAATTCTGGAGATCCGAACAGAGCCCGATAATGAAAAGAAGGCACTTAAGCAGAATCTTCGTGATCAGAAGAAAAAGTGGCTTCAAAACATCGAGTATTATGAATTTCCAATGGTCACGCTTGCGGAAGATACATCCGCAAACGCTGTCTGCACAATCTTCGAAACCCTAAATCGAACAGGTGTAAAACTCTCAGTCTTTGATCTCCTGGCCGCCCGATTCTGGCCGGAGGATGTGCGCCTCCGCGATCTATGGGACCGGGTAAAAGCAGATGATCCAATAATCCTTGAATTTGAGGTAGATCCCTACTACGTGCTTCAAGCCGTCGCGCTTTTTGCGGCAAGAGCCGCGCCTTCCTGTAAGCGGAAAGATGTCCTGGAAATGGATGTCAGCCAGATCAAGGCTGGTTGGGATCAGGTTGTAAAAGGTTTATCGGATTTTCTAAAAATCCTTCGCAATGATTGTGGCGTCATTTTGCCGCAATGGATGCCTTATAACACAATTCTTATTCCGGCGGCAGCTACGCTCGCAGCAGTTACAAATGCAAAAGGTCCAGATGTCGCCGCGATCCGGAGCAAGCTGAAGCGCTGGTTCTGGTGTTCAGTTTTCTCACAGAGCTATGAAAGGGCACCAAATTCTCAATCGATGAAGGATTATGGAGAGCTACTTCGATGGATACATGGAGGAGACCTACCGCAGACAATAGCGGAGTTTTCATTCGATCCTTCTGTGCTCCGCCAGATCACCCCTCGCCAACGTGCTGTTTATAGGGGAGTAATTGCCGTGATGCTTCGAAATGGGGCGCGTGATCTCCACAAGGGAGACGTAATAACAGCGTCCCTGATCCAGCAGGATCATATCGATGATCATCACGTCTTCCCTCAAGCCTATCTTGCGACTGCCTATCCGGACACAAGTAATACCCTAAGGGATTGTGTCCTAAACAGAACCCTGATTGATAGAGAAACCAATATCCGCATCAGCAAAAGATCTCCGTCTGATTATTTAAGCGAAATTGAGGCTAAGATAGGATCGGCAATCCTGCACAGCATCCTCAGCTCGCATCTCTTGCCCATAGGAATTGACTCGCCGTTGCGCAGAGATTCATGGGACGAGTTTCTCGATTCGAGACAGAATTTGATCGTCCGACAGATATTTGAGGTTACACAATAGGACGCATTTTTACGTGACCCCCCGCTCGGCGGGATTGCTTTTACCCAGCTTTCTGCGAAACTTCGTCAAGCTTTCTCGCAGCCTCAAACAAATCCCCCTGACTGACAATGTTGCAGCGCTCAAAAACAGACGGATCTTCCACCGCCATGGCGGGGGAAGATCCGTCGGTTAAGGTGAATCCCGGCCCGGTAGTACTCAGCCCCCTCGCGATCGCCGCAGACTCCTTCGAGCTGATCGGCGAGCCGGAGCGCCTCATCGTAGCGTCCCAGCCGGTTCAAAGTGATCAGAAGGTTGCTGAGCCCGCGTCGGCAGGGTTTTCCCCGATGGTTGTTCTTGAACAAGCTCTGTGTGAGCCGGCGAGGGAGGCGCTTGCGCGAAAGCTCCATCATCCTGGTGAAGCGCACGACGGCCTCGTCCAAGTTACCCCGGTCGAGCGCAATCAACCCGAGATAGTTATGGCTTTCGGCATTGCTCTCGAACGAGTCGGCAAGGAGCCGCAAAATCGCTTCAGTCCGGTTGAGATCTCCCTGGTCATAAAGGTCCGAAATCTCCTCTTCAATATCTATCGGTACTTCTCTCCCGCGCAGCCGCCACCGCCAATAAAATTCGTTGTCGCGATTCCACTCATCCGGCTTCCTATCGCAGAGCTTCAGTCGCCAGCGGATCAGTTCAATCAGATACTCGAGCTCGTAGCGATGTTGCCGGAGAAGCTCGGCAGAGGAGAAGAGCCACTGCGGCTCGTTGAGCACCAACTGGCGTGTGAAGGCACAGAGATCGGCGCGGAACCGCTTGACCATCTCCGCCTCCCGATATTCGTACTCTTCGGGCAGGACGTCGATGTTTCTGGCAAGCTCCCACCAGATCCGCTTCCAGGGAAAGCGGATTTCGGGATACTCGAGTTCGAGCAGGTCCTGGAGAAGCTGGCCTTGGGCGTTGTCGAGGGCCGCGACCGCCTCCTTTTTGGAATAGAATGTAAAGAGAACGCGTTGGCACACCTTGCCTGTTTCGGGATCCCGCGCTCCGTGAGACTCTTGATGCGATTCCGGACAGCCTCTCGCATCGCTTTGATCAAGCCGGCGCGCTCACCATCGACTCCTAATTCGTCGAGACCTGCAAGTGCGATAATCTCATCGACTGATGGATTGGGCAGGCATGGTTCGTCATAGTCTGCAGTGAGCCACTCCAGTTCTTCAATGTCCACAGTAGGATGCCGGACTTCGTGCTCGAAATACTCTGAGTCACCGCCGAGCAGGCGGCAGAGAATAGGGAACAACAGGTGTCCCGGATGTTCGGCGTCTGACCAGCCAAGTCCCGGCGCAGAGGCCAGCCACCCGGTCTTGCCCCCGGCAGCCCGCTCGATTATCGCATTGTTAAACCGGGAAAGGGTTTTATCGTCAAGACGGGGAATAATGTCGCGGATCAAATCGCGCAGATCCTCGGCATTCAGAGTGGCCAGGGCTCCGTCAATGTTCGCCGAACCGGGCTGGGACGGAATTACTTTTGGTCGTTTCAACGGACCGCCTGCATTGACTGCCAACGTATAGCCAAACAGAAAAGGAAAAGAAAGAAAAATGTTGATTTCGGGAGTGAAATAGAGGTTGATTCGACAAGAAAAATTGATGACTGCATCTGCTCTGAAGCATCCGGCTATGAAGGAGTCAGAATGGACATCACGAAATCGAGAGCATGGAAAGCGGCGGAATGGGATTACAGCGCGATACAAGCAGACATCCAAATGGCTCCGCTTTGGGGACCTCCGTCGCTGGAAGGGATTTTGAAGCGACTGCAATCCATCATTCGCCACTGTCCTCAGTTTTATCCAGCGATTCTGGAACTTGGGATTCGGCGGTTGCGCCAGAAAGGAAATCGTGGGGCCGAGCGGATGATGGAAAAAGGTTTCCGCCTGATGATGGAGCTAGCGGATCTCCCTCCCTCTGAAGACGACATCGACAGTATCCTGGAGAGTTTGGAGAATATCTGGCGTTTCGACATCAGCATGCGCCTGCTGAAGATTTTTTCGGAACACAACTCGCTGAGCGCCCTTCAGCACGATTCTATGGCCCACGCCGCGGCGCGGCTTGGAGAGATTGAAGTTGCCCTACGGCATATCGATGAAGCCGTGAAACTGGAACCGGGTAACAATAATTTCTGGGCGAATAAGGGTTGGTATTACCTGATGAAGGGAGAATTGGATGAAGCGGACCAGGCGCTATCCAAGGCGTACCAGTTCAAGAAAGGGGATCCGGTCGTCGAAGGGAATATTGGAATTCTCAAATATCTTCGCCGGGCCGGAGGCACATACTGGGATTACTTGGAGCGGCCCCTGGATCGAGACCGGATCGATCGGTTGGCCGACAGTGAAAAGTGGGAGCAGGTGACGGACTTCTGCGATGATTTCAATGCGTGTCGGATTGAGGCGTTCGCCCAGTCGACTTTTCTGAAGGGCGGAAAAGACCGCTCACTGCTCTCGGAGGTGCTGTCGACTCTTCGTCCGTTCTTCAAATTTGTATCGAGGGTCGATTCTAGCGGCATATTCCTGAATGAAGACATTGGACGCATGAAGAAATACTTCAAGCCTATCATGCACAAGTTCATTTTTAAATTCGGGGATGTGGATCGAGAAATGATGGAGAACCTGTTTGAATCTTTACAGATCTACTATGGATTTCTAGCGACCCGCCAGATCGTGGATGAGGCTGAATTTGCCGATCTTCAGAAGACAATTCTGAAAATAAAGGACGAGTTGCTGGAAAAAATGGAGCTTTACAACGCCGTCAGACACGATTCCGCCGTGAGCGAAAAGAAGAAAGAAAAGCTGAGGGAAAAACTGTTTGAAGGGGACCATGCCTGGCCCCACATTTGAGTCTGAAAATCTCAGATGCTCGTTTGTGTGTGAGATAAGGAAGTCCCAATGATGAGGCGGATGTCTCGACGGTCATTGCGTGGCTACAAACAGCTTGGGTACAGGCTGCTCAAAACGTGGATTCTTGAAAGGCGTCTTGATTGTTAAAGCCCCGAGACGGCCTTCCTAGTCCTCATCGATTCCGTGTTGCGCTGCATGCAAGTTCCGGAAATCCTGGTTCGACGGGGTTTGGGCCCGAGCCAGATATCCCCTGGTCCCTTCCAGGTTCTCTTTCTCCTGCCTTGCGTATTAGGTCAATAATACCTATGAAGAGTGAGTAAAACGATGCACTGCAGCAATAAAACTTGCAGACCTGCGCAGTCATGCATGTAATACATATGTATTAACAGACGCAGGAGCAAGTCATGCGATCTCTTGATTTTTTCGAGACTCATCCGGTCTTCAGGCATCAGGAATACTTGGACTCCCGGGCTGCTTCAGGCCGAAGTCCAAGGACCAGTGAAAATCTGCTTGCCATGCACCTAAAGTCGGGCCGGCTACAAAGAGTACGGCGTGGCTTGTAGGCTGTAGTTCCCCGTAGGGCGGACGGAAAAAACTTCAATGTGGATCCATACCTCGTGGCTTCGAAAATTACAGAGGACTCGGTTGTCGTCTACCATGCTGCTCGGCAGTTCTTTGGAAAAACATATTCGATCTGGCATCGATTCCACTATGGGACGGCAAAACGGGCGAGGCCGTTTTCATTCCGTGGTTTCGAGTTCTTACCCGTCCGGGTGCCCTCCATTTTTCGAGCAATTCCCAGCAACGACCAGGGAATCGTTGAAAAGCAGCATGCCGGCGGCCGTGCTCGTGTAACGACGCTTGAGCGTACTCTTGTTGATGTTCTCGATCAGCCCGATAAGCGCGGCGGTTGGGAGGAGACCTGGCGCTCTCTGGAATTGGTTGAGTTTTTCGATCTTGATGCCGTTATTTCATATGTTCGGCTGCTGGCTTCTGCGATCACAGCGGCGTGCGTCGGCTTCTTCCTTGAGCAGCATCGCGGGAGCCTGATGGTCGAGGGAAAGCATCTCGAAGCTCTCCGGAAAATGGCTCCGGCCCAACCCCGATACATTGATGGTGCCCGCAAATCCGGCAAGCTTATCCAACCATGGAATCTGGTTGCAGTTCCTTCATCGGCTTGGCCGCGAACAGTCGAATGCACGGCTTCGCGATGAGGCGCGCCCATTGAACCGCAAGCGACTGGCGTGCGCTGTCTGTCGCGATTCCCGTCCTGGCATACATATAGCAGTACAGCTTTGAAATCAAAAGAAACGCCAACCGCCAGCGAAGCCTCGAGGCGCACTGCGACCTCCGCCATATTTTCGGAAGGCTATAGAAAGAATCCCAGACCTTTTGCGTGCGAGCTCGAATTTCATCCGGTGCCATCTTCGGGTGCGGTATATACAACTTTGGCCGTTGCTCCGTCGGGATCAGCCAGTGCCTGGTGACCGGGATTTCGTCGGAGAGGCGGCTCGAGGCAGCCGTCGTTTTTTCCCAGTTTTCGAAATCGATAGTTCCCGGGAATGGTGTCAACGGGACGAATTGGGCGAACGCCATACCCGAACGGTCGGCAAGATCGCCCGTTGCCGAAAAAGTATCTGGAGTGTCTGTGGGCAGCCCGAAAATAAAAGATCCGAGCACATATACACCATGCTGCCGGAACGTTTGCAGGCAGCCAACCAGCGCTTCACCCGAAGCGTTGAATCCCTTGTAGATCCCTTTCAATCCGTTTTGCGTGATCGATTCGACACCGACGAGTGCACCTTTGATCCGCGCAGACTGCATTGCTTTCAGGAAATCCGGATTCTCGGCTGCCTCCATTGTGACCTGGGTGAAGAGGATGAGATCGGAAGCGGGGATCCGGGAGAGTTCCTTCATCAAGGAAAACCGCTGAGCAAGAAGCGAAGAGAGTTGCTCGTATCGGCTTCTGTCCTGCAATTTCGATGCTACGCTCAGGTCGTGTAGCGTCACAGGATAGAAATTATCATCTGCCAAAGCGATGAACCGGAAGCCCATGCGTCGAAGTGCAACGACCTCATCGATGACTGCGCTCACCGGCCGCAGGCGCGGCAATTGGCCATCCGTGCGCCAGACCGAACAAAAGGAGCAGTGCTTCGGGCATCCTCTCGCAGTTTGGACGGAACCCCACATATAGGACTTTCGCGGCAAAAGATCCCAGCGGGCAGAGGCAAAATCTGCGCCGTTGACCAGGCCTCCGTTATAAACCGGTTTCATCAGTCGCTGGGCCCAGTCAGACAACACAGTCCCCCATATCAAGTCTCCGTCCCCCTTTACAACGGATTCGGCATGACCATGCTCATGCGATTCTGCGGGGAACAAGCTTGCATGAATTCCGCCAAAAACAGGGATGCCTCCCCGTCGACGCACGAGGCGCCCCAATTCATATCCGCGGCGGGCATTGCTTGTATGAATGCCGATTCCGACGATATCGCCCGGATGAATCCGCTCTGGCTGAAACGGTTCAAGACTCTCATCAATAACAACAGGATCACCGAACGAACGGGGAGTTGCTCCGGCCAGCACGTAAAGCCACCGAGGCGTGATAACGCCAACACCAAAAGAGACATCGCTCGGATTTACCAGATATACTTGCATAGAACCCCCAATCGAGCTATCCAAGGCTAATAATGGGCGATACCAAAATCGCGATGCGGGTGCATCGCCCTTTTTCTCTGGTTGGTTTCGATATGGCGATCTACCAGCGAGGTTCACGCCGCTGGGTGCCGCGACCGCCACCTCCAAAACCGCCGCGGCCTCGGCCGCCGCCTCCGAATCCGCCGCGCCTTTCCGGCTTTGGCCTGGCTTCATTGACCGTGAGATTGCGTCCGTCCACGGAATACCCGTTCAGCTCCGCAATCGCTTTCTGAGCAGCCTCCTCCGAAGCCATCTCGACAAAAGCAAATCCCCTTGATCTCCCGGTGTCGGGGTCACGCATTACGGTAACCGCCTCAACAGGTCCCTTCTGTTCGAATAGCTGCCGCAGTTCGGCCTCCCATACCGAGAAAGCCAGATTTCCAACGAAGATTTTTCGACTCATGGCTCAAAACCCCTGGGAACTGAAAGGGCAACGGCAATCAGGCCCAATGCATGATTCCGCTCCATTTCGAATAAATTCGATGGATCGCGGCTCTGTGCAGGAATGAATGGAGGAACGAGTCAGGCTGGCTGTTGACAGACTCTCCGCGCTGCACAAATAGAGGCAGTTTTCCACCCGACGGCATAGAGAGTAGCACAATCCGCGGCAATAAACGAACAATTACAGTCAGGTGCGCGGATACTGCCTCAGCAACACCGCGGAACTCGCTTTGATATCCATGAGCCGTTAAACGTTTCCGGGCATTCCTTCGACAACAGCTGGATGGCAGATGCCGCCAACTCGGACCAGACAAAAACGACTTACCGTGAACTTACCGCGAACTATAGCGAATTGCTGCGAAAATAGCGGAAATTGAGGAGGGAAAAACCGAAGCTAAACTGTTGATAGGCCGCAAAAAGCCGCAATTGCCGCAAAATTCCGAGGTTTTGCACAGGACTTAAAATCCTGGGCCTGGCAACGGGCGTGCGGGTTCGATTCCCGCCCTCGGCACCATACTAACGGAGTTGTATAAATTCCTCGATAGTCAAGCCTATATCCTTGGCTACTTGCCTGAGCAAGATAGGGGAAATATCCCGGCCGCCATGAAACGGAACGGTAGTGCGCCGGCCATCCGTATGCCGATATTGCTTGTGCGATCCACGCTGCCGGATTTCCACGAAGCCCAGCTTTTCAAGAATGGCAGCTACCTCTTTAGGCTTTAAGACGGCAGGTTTGGTCATTAGGCAACTTGGATCGTTTGGGTCCCGACAAACTCTGTTTCGAGGATTGGTTCCCCTTCCTCTAAAATCATTTCAATTACTTCTTTGAGGTTTTGCCGGAGTTCGTCGAGTGTCTCCCCTTGACTATGAGCGCCCAAAAACCCAGGGACATAGCCGACGTAGAGCCCGGTGCTGGGGCATTTTTCCACGACCGCCGTATATGCTTTCATCAGATCCGCTCCATGACCTGCAATACTATCATAAGCTGAAGTAAGCGGGTTTGTTTTGTCCAAACTTTGTCCATACAATCAAATTATTATCGGAAATAGCCCTAGGAACCTGTTACCGAATCCATTGATAATTGGTCATTTGACAAAATCCCAATCAGCGGGATTGTAGCCGTTTCCAGCTTGACAATGATTTAGCTAAAAATCACTTCTAAATGCCTAAAAACTAATAGGTCCGTTTTCGAACAAAGCCCGTAAATGAAGCATCCCATGGAAATTTCATTGAAATATCGCCGCGGGGAGACATCCTTAATCGATCTCTCGGCACGAAAACAATGGATTGGGCATAATATGCGGAAAGCGGGAATTACCCAAAAGTCACACCCTCATAAAGCCGAAACTATCTCCCAAATCAGGCTGGATGAGCAATTGGCCGTGCCCTTCAAAACCAGGTCGCTCGCAATGGAAGTTATCGTGGAAAGAATCAATATCACAGATGAGGCAGAAATAGTGGCCATATGCCGGCGCGGGCGTGAGCGCCAGCGCATCTCCATCATAGACCTGCCGCTTCCAAACCCTAGGCCCGTTGGCTCCGAATGGATGGATGCCTATCGCCGTTGCAAAGAATGGAGGTAGCTGCTGATAGCGGCATATCTCACCCATTTAACTTGCCGAGAAGGACAGCAGTGGACAGTGGATGATTTCGTGCTTTCACCGCCCCACAGTCACAGAGAGGAAGAAGACGAGGACGAAGAGATCAATGCAGAAACTATTCAACCTAGCGATGAGCAGAATCTCTACCTCTTAACCATCGAATTCCTCGGATATCTGCGGCGTGTCAAAGGTGTGCCTTATGCGAAAGGTGATCTGGGACGCCGCGAATTGCATCAATTCATTCTTGACCGACATTATGGCAGGCTGGAATACAAGGACAGCATGTTTGAGTCTGCGGTGCGAGATATAAACAAAAGACAGGCTCAGGCGAATCGGGCGCATGAAATTGCGAAAGCGGCGCTTGCACGCACTGATCGGGTGCTTCTTGGCGGAGATCTTAACGACGTGCCGCATAGCCCTCCCCTGGCTGCGCTTTTTGCGGACGGATTCGCGGACGTGATCACTCACCCGAACTGGCCCCAGGATAGGCCGGGGACATATGATACGGGATTAGAGAGCGAAAAGTTTTATTATTTGATCATGCCGCCACAGCTCCAAGCAAAACTGCATGATGTGGGGATCGAGCGGCGGGGCTCGTATCATCCTATGCTCTGGGCGCACTTCAATACTGTTGATAAAAAAATCAGAAGCCTCGGATCATCATCTGGTGTGGGCGGATTTTGATCTATAGCGGGGATTGGCGTTAAAGAGAACGGGTGATATGCTTGGGTTTATGGGGTTTCCGTGGGGAAGCACTATTTCCTATTATATTATATGCCGTTTCAGATTCACGACACCGGCTTGAATCCGGACGATCTTTCCAGCCGTGCTAAAGAAAAATGCCATGAATTGCTGGCGTTCCGCGGCGTCTTCTTCAGGGCATTGGTTATTTAGATCCTTACGGCACAAAAAACGTGCCGTAAGGATCTGGATTTTGAAGTCTGACATAAAAAACCCCTTTCCCCCGGAAAGGAAAGGGGCCATTTTTCGCTGCCGGTGCGTCAGAAAGCTGGAAAAAGGAAATTGCAAAAGCTATATGTTCTGGCATGCGCCAGTAAGAAGGTGCTTGCTGACGCCGTTCTTTGTTTGGTCTTTTGACCATGATCCCGCTTTGCGGATGCAGCGCGATGTTACATCGGACTGGATTGAATCACAACCTGTTTGGTTCCGGCTTGTCCGGGTTAGGTATAGGAAAAGAGGTAAAATTGGATAATCCAAACACCTTTTGCGCGTAACCAAAGGAGGACTCAACATGCGATTATCGCTGAAAAGCCTGGCTTTCGCCTGCGGGTTGCTCTGGGGTGGTGCCATTCTGTTCGTTGGTCTCATCAACCTCGCTTCTCCCTCATATGGAATGGAGTTTCTGAAGGTTGCGAGTTCCGTATACCCCGGGTTCCATATCTCGCGCAAGTTTGTCGACGTGCTAGTGGGGACCGGATACGGACTGGTGGACGGCGCCATTGCTGGTCTTCTCCTGGGATGGCTCTACAATCTCTTTACACCTTCTCTTTACTCCCTTTCTGGGCAACCAAAGGCCGAGAGCTAAGAAATGATCCGTTTCATCCGGCAGCAGTAGCTTCAGGTTTAGCACGGGCAGTAGGATATCGGACTCGCCCGAGGACACAGGAGACTTCAGGGTGCCTCTGTGCGATCTCTCCGTGAGGTTGATGGGAACGGCAATCCTGATGAGGCTGGGTATTGAATATGTCTCTAATCTTAAGCAACAACATTCCTTTGCGGGAAAAGCGAGAACGCTTCAACCGGGCTGTTCTGGAAGGGATGGGCAGCC
>JBBISO010000019.1:10744-20122 GCA_037441325.1 Acidobacteriota bacterium
TGGGGCAGCTTCCAAACAGCTGGCGCGCTTCAATCTTTCAACCACAAAAGAGGAGCACGTACGTGGAGGTTACTATTGAGGGGCCCGAAACCTTTGCATGGACCTGCCGTTTCACCGGCCCCAATGAGCAAGAGGCCGGATTCGTCAAGACGACAATACAAAATGGCCTGCTGCCTTTCTTGACCGGAAATTAGCACGGCGAGGATCGAATCGGGCATAGGTGGGATGGCCACGTCAGCAGGTCAGGTGCAGGATCGCGTTAGTTTCGTTGGGATCCCGTTCCAGCTCCTTTATAGCCTCTCTTGTGGGAAGCACGATCAGCTCAACCTTGCGGAGTTTGGCTTCTTGCTTCACCTCCCTCGTTACCGGCAGGCTTGCGTTGACACCTGTGCCAATTACCAGACGCCGACAGTTCCAGGGTATATCCTCTTCGGCTGATAATGGGGTGTGCCCAAACTCCCCGCGGTATTTCTTGGACTGTTTCTTTTTGCGCTTCCGCACTTGGCCGCGGTCGATCACAACATCCTTTTCGTAGATAACTTCGTCAATGCGGATCGAGCCGAAAGAAAAATCCTCAAAACGCATATTCCTCCTTCACCCCGGGAATAGCTTGTTTAGGTCATTGAGACCTGCCATTTTGCGCCCGTTCTGGTCTGCCCCCGCCTGCGAAGCATCCGATCATCTCTCTTCGCTGGCTGAGCGAACAGCATTGAAATTGCTGCAGTTGCGCTGGGCCTTGTCAATAAGGATGTTCGCCTGCATAAAAAGATACCACCTCCTTGGCCGAACGCGCACTTTCGGTCAATGCAACATATCAGCCCATCCTGATGGTACACGGCCTACAGTTGGCTCTTGGCAGCAAAAACCTTCATTGATGCCTTGAACGAGGCAGTCAAGGCGAACGCGGCCGCAAAAGCGCCCAGCAAAGCCGGGAGGAGATAGATATCGCCGAGCTTGATGGCCTCAAACCAGTGTCCTAACGCCGGAGAACCCAGCCAAGCCCCTACCCATCCCGCAATCCACTTTGCCAGGAAGCCGTCGATACCTTGACAAAGGCAGGCAAATCCGCAAAGCAACGGGATCGACGAAGAGGAAGGTTGCGATGAAGATCCTGCGGGAGCACCTGGATGCGTCCACCAGCGGGAAACTGATAACAGGGCGCGGCGAACGTTTCCGCTTTGACGATCTTGCCGGGTTGTTGAGGCGGGGCTACAGCCTCAATCAGCGGCGGTCGCGCACCTGAGGAGCCACTTCGGCAACTATCGTGCGAAGGATATCACCGACCATGACAGGGCAGGATTTAGTGGATGGAATCAAGCATCTTGCCGAGTGCCGCGCCGACATCGATAAGACTCCGGGCGAGAAAAAGGTGGTGGAGATCAAGGAGGCAGTGAAGTGAAAAGCTGTGGTTTCTTCGAGTGCCGGCATGATTTACAGTGAGCCGTTTTCAAACATAGAAAAATGAAAGAGACTAGTCCGCCTTTCTCACAAGGTTTTTACTGGGGCGGCACATCCGGGCATGACGGTTGCATTTCGCTCCCCGTGAGGACGGCTCTCCAGAGCCGTCCTGGGCGGGTCTGGAGACCCACCCCGCATGTCGCGCGCCTTGTATCTACATGCGTCTGCGACGCCTCGCTACAAAACCTTGTGAGAAATGCGGACTAGTTTTACGTCAGTAAAATGGGTACATCGGCTTGAGGTTTATATTTTATAATTCATCAGTTTTGCAAAATATAAATCGATCAACAGCCGTTATGTTAAGCCAGAGTTTAATATAAAGCTCAGAAAGCGGATCTTGTTATGCGATCAGGAGCTTTTGTAAAACAAGCCGGCGGTTATGAGGCATTCATTCCCAAACCACTGCCTCCCGATCCACCGGTTCCCGACATGAAGGAAGCGATCGGCGAACTCGAGAAATTCCTTCACTTTGAAGGTCCCATGCCCGCGTTGATTCACTGCGGCCTGGCACATGCGCAGTTAGAGACAATTCATCCCTTTCTGGACGGCAATGGCAGAGTCGGGAGACTGCTGATTACGTTTCTGCTCTGTCGGCGTCAGATCCTTCATCGTCCGCTGCTCTATGTGAGTCTCTATCTGAAGAGACACCGGTCTCAGTACTATGACCGGCTGATGGCGGTACGCACTGACGGCGATTGGGAAGAATGGTTGAAATTTTTCCTCCGTGGAGTGGCGGAGGCCGGCCGGACAGCCACCGAAACGGCGCGAAAGATTCTCGCGCTGCGGGACGACGGCCGCAAAATCATCCTGGAGGCGTTAGCAAATTCCAATCTCGCGCAGCGCCTGTTTGATTATCTCTTTGAACAACCGATGTTCAATGTGCGGATGGTGGAAAAACACCTGCATTGCTCATTTGCCAAGGCCAACCAACTGGTAGTCCAGCTGGAAGAGCGCGGTCTTCTGAAAGAGATCACAGGCGGGCAAAGAAACCGCAGGTACAAATTCAGGCCATACCTCGCTCTATTCTTCAATCTCCAAGGCCGATCCTAGCATCCATTCCGGACTAGGAACAAATCGAATTTTGGGGATCAACTGTTTGAGAATCAAGAGCCCCAAAGCTTTACATATAGGCATAGCGTTGGAAGTTTATCAGCGTGCGTAGTATCAAACAAACCAAGGCAGTATGCGCGAGGCACTGGCAACGAGTAGAATTGTGTTTCCGATCTGATGCTGAGATCGATAATTGGGCCGGTTGATTACCTGCAGAGCGAGCGGGCAATTCAGGTGCGGCAGAAAACGTTTGAAATTAGGGTAGGGGCTCATCTCGTTTTCCTTCACCTCCACCGGCAGCCAGGGCTTCTTGTCTTTCGCAATCAGAAAGTCAATTTCCTGTTTTTCTTTTGTTCGTAAATAATACAATTCAAACAGGCCTTCTCCCGTACCTGTCCAATAATGACATGCCTTGAGAAGATGGGCCGCAACCAGGTTTTCGAATCTCGCAGCTTGATCGGCGATCTCGGAATAATCCCAGAGATAGAGCTTGCCTTCCCTTTTCAGGGAACGCGAAATTTTGGCAGTGAAGGGTTTGATCTCAAAGGCATAATAGAGCTCAAAAAGATATTGCATCCGGCGGCGAATGGTGTCGAAACTGACCTCCAGATCCTCCCGAAGAGAGGCGCGGCTGAAAAGGCAGCCCACTCTTTCCGGCAGGAGGGAGACCAGCGCCTCAATTTGGCTCAGTTCGGGAATGCGCGATAAATCCCGCAGATCCTCTCGAACGACTTTCTCAATGCGTCCCCGACGCCATAAAGTCAGTCGCTTTTCTTCGCCGGCCAAGAAGGGCTCAGGGAAACCTCCCAATCGGAGCAGATCCTCCAACAGTGCCTGGTCCCGCTTACGATTCCGGCCCCTATCCTCCAATATTTCCTCACGAATCTGTTCCGGCGGCAATAGGGGATAACTGCCAACCTCCGCCAGCGTGAGCGGATGCAGTCTGAAATGATAGTAACGGCCCATCAGGCTGTCACTCCCCTTTCGGTAAATGCTCAACCTGGCGCTGCCTGCCACAAGAATGTCGGCAGGCCGGTCCAGCGTGTCGTAAACACCCTTCAGCGTTTGCTTCCATTTCTTTGCTTTGTGAATTTCGTCGAGCACCAAGAGAGGAACGATCGGGCCAGATTTGCCGGTGCGGTCCAACGGGAAAACAGATCTTGGCGACTTTGTCCAGAGGCGGCGGAATTCTGTCTCATCCCAATTGAAATATGCCCCAGTTCCCCGGTCCTTCAGCAGCATTTTGCCAAGCGTGGTCTTGCCGCACTGGCGCGGTCCGGAAACGAATGCCATCTTCCGATGGGAAAAGGAAGGTTTTTGAGAGCACTTTCGATGTACCGGCGCAGCATGTGGCTCGTCGAAACCAGAGCAGATAGGGAAAGAACATATCCCAGCACAGTCCCAAACCTCCAGCCCGGGAACAAACAACTCACCGGAAATGGGCTGATTCCAGCGGAACCGGACCTCCATAATGCAGACCCGGTCACCGTTCGTCCGGCCTGAATCCAGCGCCGAAGGTTCGGCATAAAATCCGGCTTCGCCGAAATTGGATTTTCACAGTTCAATCCATTGGAAACCAAGGATAAAGGCTCACTTCGGGCACCGCCAATTCCGGAATCCGGGTTGAAAACTTAAAAGACCCGCTGAAACACGCCCGCTAAAAAGTCAAAGTATCGCTAGACCTTAGGCCCGCCTCTAAATTCCCTGTATCCCATTGTCTGGTAAACGCCGTTGAAGTAGGGCGCCAGATGAAGCGCGCTGAACATCATCGGTTTGCCGACTCTCTTAATGTCAAGCGGGTTGTGTTCCAACCCCCTGGGGATATAGAGGACGGTGGCCTGGGTGATGGTGTGTTTTTCGTATTCTTTGCCAAGAAAGAGCTCAATCTCCGCATCAAAAGACCCCACGAGGTCCGGCAGCGTTGCCCCCAGGAAGATCAGATATTCATCGACATCATGGTGATGTGATTCCAGTTCCATTCTGTAGGGCTTCACAAACATCTGCCAGCCCATGTTCATCCCTGCTCCGGGAAGAACGCTCTGGCCTCGAAAATATGCCTGAGGACCGGCAACCACTTCCGTGATGGAAGCTTCCTTTAGCTGTGTACAGAATAGATGCTTATACTTGTTGCCTATGGTCCCTTTTGGCCATGGCGGAGGATCCTTGAAGAACTGCGAGGCGTCCGCGGATTTCTTGGGCGCGGGGGTTTTAGCCTCTTGAGCAGCCGCCAGAGTAGGAGCGCCCAATTGAGCCAAAGCACTGGCAACCGCTATTCCCGCCGTGCCTGCCGTTACATCCTGAAAAAACGACCTTCGAGTCGTGCTTATCCGGCTTTTTCCATTAGAACTCATCGATACCTCCTTTTTCGTAATGAATCATGCATTAGATGGATTGGGATTTGAGATTGGAAAACCGCCATCATCGTTCTGGCATGGAACGCGGCTCCTTATAGCGCATGACAGGGAAAAAATCAATTGGTGCCATTTAGGCAAGGATACGAATGACATCTCCGGAGCGCCAGCCTCATTTTGACCCCGTCCCTGATGCGCGCGCAATCACTTGCCGCATTGCTTGCGTGACCGACAAGCAATAGCCCTTCGGACAGCAATCCCTTTGCCTTCTCGGCCATTTCCCTCAACTCGGAGATGTGTTGCGCCTGCGCACTCTGTCCGGCCTGAAAAAAAGCAAGCGGCTCCAATTCGATCCG
This sequence comes from Acidobacteriota bacterium, assembly GCA_037441325.1. GTDB lineage: Bacteria > Acidobacteriota > UBA6911 > UBA6911 > UBA6911 > UBA6911. Next base: position 15,960 of record JBBISO010000019.1, read on the forward strand.
GACATCGTATATTTGTTGAGCATCCTGAAGCGTCAGCTCTGTCACTTGAGTGCCGGCGAAGGGTATCCGCTGGACGAAGCCTTGATGCTCCAGCTCGATCAGCGCTTCACGAATGACGCCTTGCCCAACCCCAAGTTGTTGAGCAATCTTTCCTTCGACAATCTGTTCCCCACTCCTGATTGCGCCGGAGATCATGGCCTCCCGCAGTGAGGCCACAATGCGGTCTTTCTTCGATATAGGTTTGATCTTTTGCAGTGTTAGAGGCATATGTCCGTTCTCACGTCCCAATTCGCAGAACATCCGTTAGGCTCCAATCTTCTTCAATGGATTATATGAACACAATCATCGATTTATATGCAAAAGAAGAATGTTCTTATAATCCTTTGTCATGTGATCTTTTGGGCTTGACGTGACATCGCTGAACGTACTATACCCATCGCTGACTGCGCCTCATTCAAATTAATAAAAAAAGCAGACGGCAATGGAGGACGATAGATGATCCAAGCTAGCCGAACATTGTTTATGGCCTCACTTGCGACGCTGATACTAGTCGCTGCAATTCACGGGCAAGAACAAAGAGGCGGGCCGGGTGGACCGCTGGGTGGATCCACCGCCGGAGCGCCCCGGGGTGCGGGATTCGGAGCCTTGCCCACTGCGACTTCTCCAAAGCCGCTCATCCCTAATGCAAAGCCAGTGCGGTCTTGCGAGAGTCAGGCAACGGGCGTCACACGATCGCGGCCGTTGTGCCAATATCCGCTGGTGGCAAAGTACAAGGGGACAGGCAGCACGGACGACGCGGCGAATTTTGTTTGCAGTATAGGTTTTAGCGCGTTACCTTGGGGCAGCTTGCTGCCGCCTTGCGGCTTCGCTGCCGGTCATAGACTCGCCCTAAGGCGCAAGCAAGCTTGCGCGCTCCAAAATCAAATGTCTAATTCTGAAAAATCGCTAAGCAGGAGATCTATCGATGAGACTTGAAAGCAGAAAAAAAATCGGACTTTCCCTGATTGCATTGTGCCTACACAGCGGCCTTATCCTAACTCAATTCGCTCCCGCTCAGGAACCTGGGCCGCAAGTCGGACGTGGGGCCGTACCCGGTCAACGCGGCGGTTTCATGCAACTGCCTGTCGACCCTCGCGTTCAAATGCGGTCGTACCTCTTCAAGGACACTAACGAAGAAATTGAGTATGCTCTGTTCGTTTCCTCCAAGGTAACGAAGGATAAAAAAAATCCTCTCATTGTTACATTGCACGGTCTGGGTGCCGGTCCGGCAATTATGTTGCGCGGCAGTGCTCTGGATCTCGCGGAGGAAGGGGGCTACATTCTCGTGGGTCCGATGGGTTATAACACGCGCGGCTGGTATGGCATTTCAATGAAGGGATTCGGCTTCCGGGGTGCTCCGCCTAAACCAGCGAATTCCACCGGATCTGATCAGCCGAGTACCGACACAGCGCCTAAACCAAAGCCATCCATGTTTGGCGGAGCCGATGATCCCCCGAACCTAAACGAACTGAGCGAAAAAGATGTGATGAACGTTCTGGACATCATACGCAAGGAATTCAACGTCGATGAGCGCCGGACATACTTGATGGGCCATTCCATGGGCGGTGCCGGAACGTTTCATCTTGGAGTCAAGTATGCATCAATTTGGGCGGCCATCGCAGCAATCGCGCCCGCCGCATTCACCCTCGACCCTGACAGTTTAAAGGCGATTAGGGATATGCCGGTGATGATTGTCCAGGGGGATGCCGACACCTTGATTCCCGTTGCCAACACGCGGCGGTGGGCCGATAAGCTGAAGGAACTGAACATGACGTACGAATATAACGAAATCCCGGGAGGAGACCATGGCAGCGTGATCTCAGGCGGCAACCCCGGCATTTATGCGTTCTTCGGCAAGCACTCGAAACCGGCGTCCCATTGATGCAGGTCTGCCAATCAACCCAAGATTTTTGCGCATCTGCCATGTGTTTGGTCCGCATTTCTCACAAGGTTTTTACTGGGGCGGCACATCCGGGCATGACCGCGGCATTTCGCTGCCCGTGAGGACGGCTCTCCGGAGCCGTCCTGGGCGGGTCTGGAGACCCGCCCCACATGTCGCGCGCCTTGTATCCACACCCGGCTGCGACGCCTTGCTACGAAACCTTGTGAGAAATGGGATTTAGACAGCCATGGCCGCATCAAAAGCGCTGGTTGTGGCATTCCATACGGTATATGACCTTCCGCTGCAGCTGCCCACGATGTAGCACTCGGCCACCGCGGACTTCAACCGGTTGATCGATTCCGTATCAACCTTGGTCCCCAGCGAAAGGATAACCGTATCGAAAGCAAGACCTTCTTCTTTGCCATCCTGGACCACTATTGCATAATCTTGTGTTACATCCACCAGCTTTGTTTGGGTTCGCAAGTCAAGGTTGTATTCCGCCAGAATGTTGAAAAGGGCGTATGCATTGATTGGTGAGGAGCCTGATCCAAGCTTTTCTCGGGGCAGGGCATCGATCAGGGTTACCTTCTTGCCTGATTGAAGAAATCTCAACGCCGCTTCGCAGCCCGTCAGACCGGCGCCGGCAATTAAAATATTGTTGCCTACCTGAACATTATCGTTATCCACGTCCCCAACCCAAATGACCCGTGACTCATCCTGAAATGTGAGCTTGGGGATAACAGGCACACCTCCCATGGCCAGGATCAGCGCATCTGCTCTTTGTTCAGCAATAAGCTCCAAGGTTGCTTCGGTGCCCATATTAAAGCTGATGTTTTGGTAGCACCTGGTCATGCGAATGGACCAATCAAGGTATTTTTGCAGGTCAGCTTTAAATGGAGATTTTGCGGCTCTACGCAAAAGACCTCCCAATTGAGAAGCCTTTTCAAAGAGCACCACCTCATGCCCGCGTTCAGCCAGAGTTTTTGAAGCTTCCAGGCCGGCGGGTCCGCCTCCCACAACCACGACCTTTTTCTTTCTTTTTGGAGCCGGACGGCACTCGTAATCCAGTTCACGTCCGGCCAGGGGATTTACAGCACATCGGGGCGGTTTCGATCCGAAATGACTTCTGCTGATGCAAGTATTACATCGAAGACATGGGCGGACCTCATCTTCCCGGCCTCGTTCCAATTTGTTGACGGTTTCTGGATCGGCGATAAGCTGGCGGCATAGAGCGACCAGATCGACTTTGCCTGAGGCAATTGCCTCTTCTGCCTGCTCCAGGCTGACGGCACCGACGACGCTAACCGGGATATGCAAAGCTTTCTTGAATTGAGCCGCGTATTCGATGTTAATCCCGTGATCCATATAGGCCGGAGGGAAAATGAAGGGAGTCAGCTTATTAACGGCCAGATTGCCCCTGGAAACATGCAATAAATCGATCTTGTCTTGAATGACTTTTGCAAACTCAATCACCTCCTGGATGTCCGGTGATCCGGGGATCATATCAGTGGCGCTGATGCGGTACTCGATCGCTAATTTATCGTCGACCTCAGCGCGAATCGCAGCGAGAATTTCCACGGCAAAACGGCACCGGTTCTCGAAAGACTGAGGGCCATACTGATCGGTTCGTCGGTTAAACACCCTGGAAAAAAGCAGAGCGGGCAATTGACAATGAGCGCCGTGGACTAAAACCATATCTCCTTCGGCCTTCAGAACATTGCGTGCTGCCTTTGCGTAATCCGCGATAAAGCCTTGAAGTTCTTCCAGGGATAAAAGATTACAGTCAATTTCCATGGGAATTCCTACCGAGCTTTCGACCTCATGGGTGCCGAAATAGGAAGCGATCGGCACCAGCTCGACACAGGCTTTCGCCCCGTGTCGTTTTACCGCCTCGCACCATTCGGAAAGATAATTGACGACCCACTCGTCGCTCATTCCCACAATGTGGCGCGCCGCCGGCGGCAGATCGCCCGGATTCGTGTACGGCAGCGGACCGAGCCGCTGCCCATGGTGACGGTCGCGGCGCCGCCGGCGCCGACCGGTTTGGAAGCTTCTATCTGCTCCCTGGTGACATGATTGTCCCAGGAGGCCAGGAAGTTGTAGGTGGGCGCGTTGGTGATTCGATTCCTGAGGGTCAGTTTGCCGATTCTGATCGGTTGAAACAGGTGCGGATAGCGGCCGGGCGGCATCGTCTCTTTCCTCGCAAAAAAGCGGGCAATGACCGTGCCGATGAAAATCGATC
>JBBISO010000020.1:0-20039 GCA_037441325.1 Acidobacteriota bacterium
GCCGCCGCGAGATTCAGCTGTTGCTGAATGCGGACCGGATGAACGCCTACGGGCTAACCGTCGATCAGGTCCGAAACGCGGTTCAGAGGCAAAATGTGGAAATCCCCGGAGGAAGTTTCCTGGCCGGGCCAGCGGAAATTCCCTGCGCACGATGGGACGCATCCAGAATGTCGAAGATTTCAACAAAATCATCATCGCTTACAGCGGCGGTTCTGTAATCACATTCAAAGACATAGGGCGAGTGCTGGATACCGTCGAAGAACCGCGCAGCGTGTCGCGTTTGGACGGGCGTGAAGCCGTTTCGCTCAGCATCAGGAAACAATCCGGGACGAACACGGTCAAAGTTGTGGACGATGTTGTGGCGCGCCTCGATCGCATCCAACCGACCCTGCCTCCAGATATCGTAATCCAGACGACCCGCGACCAGTCGCTTTTTATTCGCCGTTCTTTCAAAGAAATACAACACCACCTCATCCTGGGCGGATTGCTCGCCAGCATTGTGGTCTTCCTGTTCATGCGCAACCCTCGAACCACCGTCATTGCGGCGCTGGCAATCCCCACATCTATTATCGGCACCTTCACGGTGATGCGGGCGTTGGGATTTACCTTGAACAATATGACGATGCTGGCGCTCTCGCTTGCGACCGGCATCGTCATTGACGATGCGATCGTGGTGCTGGAAAACATATTCCGTTACGTCGAGGAAAAAAGGTTTTGCCGAAAATTGCCGCCTCCAAAGCAACCAGCGAAATCGGATTGGCGGTGATGGCGACCACGCTGTCGCTGGCCGTGATTTTCCTCCCCGTGGCGTTCATGACGGGACAGATGGGACGATACTTTTACAGCTTCGGAATTGATCCGGAATGCCCGCGCATTTTTGCGCAGATTCCCCGATGCCAGGATCAGCGTCACGGGCGGCACGGATATCGCCGGCGGTTCCACCGCCGGCGGCGGGCGCGGAGGAGGTGGCGGCGGAGCCAACCGCGTACAATTGCTGGTGCCCGGCGCCGGAGGAAGACCGGCGAAAGTAAGCGACATCGCCAGCCTCTCGCTCGAACCGGGCCCGGCCAATATTGATCGCTACAACCGGCAAAGGCAGGTCTCCCTGATGGCCGGCCTTGATGGAATCCCGCTCCAGACCGCAATTAATGAAGTGCAGAAGAAAATCGACGAAATGAATTTCAAGCCGGGCTATTCCGCCGTTTTCGGCTTCGGCGCCAGGATCCCAAGCCAGGCTTCAAGCGACTTCCAAATGGCCATTATCCTGGCAATAATATTCATCTACATGGTCCTGGCTTCGCAATTCAACAGCCTCATCCACCCGCTCACCATCATGACGGCAATTCCGTTGAGCCTGCCCTGCGGCTTATTTGCATTGATGCTCTTCGGTATGACCCTCAACGTCTACAGCGCCATCGGATTGATGATGTTGTTCGGGATCGTCAAGAAAAACTCTATCCTGCAGGTGGATTACACGAACACCCTGATCTCTCAGGGCGTGGAACGGGACGAGGCCATCATTGCGGCGAATCATGTCCGTCTCCGGCCGATCTTAATGACCACCATTGCCATTGTAGCCGGCATGCTGCCGATAGCCTTAGGACGCGGCTCCGGCGCGGGATCCCGGGCATCCATGGCAGTAACCATCATCGGCGGCCAGCTTATCTGCCTTCTGCTGACACTGCTGGTCACTCCGGTCATTTATTCGTTGTTTGACGACGCAAAGCTATTCTTACGGCGTCTGGTTGGTTCGACCGGCCAAAAGGCAGTCGTGCCGGACACGCCGCCCGCGGAAGAAAGCGCTGGCTAAACCGTACCTGCCGTAATGGGAATCCGGAATTCTGAAGCTTCCGGGATTCGGCCCTCAAAAATGCTGCTCCGACAAGGCGGTGACGGGACGATGATTTCATAAAGAACAAACTGCACGAATCTCATAATGGATTTTGCAGGAATTCAGTTGCCGCAGTCTCAATCATCAAATCTGGTTGCGAGAATGTCTTGCAGACGTTTGGCATCGCGTCGCAAATGGATGGTCTTTCCGCCCCTCACATAGACAAGCCCCGGTTTGGCGCCTTTCGGTTTCTTCACATCCTTGATCGCGGCCACATGGACATCCGCACTGCCGGCAGTTTTTAGCCTTGAAAAATGGACCGCCAGCTCGCACGCGTCCAGAAGGGACGAAGGCGATGGCTCTTTATGGCCTTCGGTGCGCAATATGACATGACTTCCCGGATATCCTTCGAGGTGAAAAAAGAGATCGTTGCCGCGCGCCAGTCGTGTCGTTAAATAATCATTCCCCTCGTCGCCTCGTCCCACCCAGATTTCCAGGCCCTCCTCGGTTTTATAGCGTTTGGGCCGAAGGCGCGCCGGGAGTTCCCTTTTGGAGGCCGGCTTGATCGGCCTGCGTTCCGGCCTGCGATTCGCGGAATGCCGGCTGACCAGACGCAAAACCGCCGGCTGCGAAAGGATGCCCTCGACATCAGAGACGGCAGGTGGTTCCTGTTCCCGAGCTTTGGCTAATAACGCTTCAATTCCGTTGAGCGCAGCGCGGGCAGATTCCAGCTCTTTCAGCTGCTGCCGGATCATCTTCTCCTTTCTCGATTCCTTTTGATAGCGCGCGAAGTAGGATTCTAGATTTGCTGCGGGCGAAAGTTTTGGGTCCAGCGGAATTTCGACGCTTTCTCCGGCCTGGTAGTCAGTCGCCCATATTTCGCTGTCTCCGGTTCGAACGTTATGCAGGACATGCTTAAGCAGCTCACCCTTTTGCCGGAAGGTCTCCGCTTCTCGCGCCGCTTCAAGGTCCTCTTGAAGATTGGCGAATTTGCGCTGCAGGAAGGACCGCTCTTTTCGGATGGCATGCTCAATCCTGCGCACCATTAGCTCCGCCTTGCGCTTGTTTTCCAACTGAGCGTAGGTTTTCCCGATCTCCTGCAGGTAAAAAGCGTCCGGCACTCCTTCCCAGCGGTCCGTGCCCTCCGCCGGCGCGGCGCCTCTTGGATCCGCCCATTCCCCTCCGATTTTCAGCTCACGGCGCGTCTCTTCGAGAGGGCGCATGCAGTGCACAATCTTTCCCCCGGCATCCAGCAGATAGCAATTGCTGCGGGCGCCCAGAATGGAAAAGATCCATACAAAGCAGCATGATCGCGCTCGAAAATCAATGCGGACCTGCCGGTCATCCCCACGGATATCAATCCCCGCCAGGCAGCAGCCAATCAAGTGAGCGCGCACATATTCGCAAAAGGAGCCCGGCGGAACAGCCTTTTCAGGCGGATCAACCAGGCAGATTCGTGCGAATTCCGGATGGATCGAGAGCAGAAGGTGGGATTTTACCCCCGATGCTTCAAAAGTCAGTACCAGCGAGCGCACGTCCAGCTGGGTAATGCGCCGGAGCCTGGCCTTCAGAAATCCTTCCCGTATCACTCGAACCGCGCGCCTGAGTTCAAGCAAGCCCAGCATCGCTCCTCCCGCCCGCAAAAAAGCGGCCGAAAATCAATTTAAGAATAACACGCGCGGGGCGTCTTGAGTTCGCTGGATAACAACTCCGCTTCATTCTATGATTAAGCGCATGCTGTCCATTTCGAGGAAATGGAAATTGGTGATAATGGCCGGAATGCTGCTGGCCCTGGCAGGCCTTTATCACCCTTCAGGCAATCTGATTTATGCCGGGCGCCTTGCGCTGATTCTAAAGGAACATGCCGCAGGCGCGGCCGGAGAGAATTTCGCCGTCAGAGAAGCGAAGCTCCGCCGCCAGGCGGGAAATGTAAGCTACGAAGCTCTGGCATATTACCCTGCGGGGAAAACCGCCCGCAAGGCTGTAATCCTTGTGGCCGGATTAAGCGAACTCGGTTGTTATCATCCCAGCCTGGTTGCATTATCCCGAATGATGGCCGATGCGGGATTCCTGGTTATTACCCCCGATGTCGGCATTCTTCGGGAATTTCAAATATCGGCGGAGCCCATCGGGCAAATCCTTTTCTGGTATAACCAGGTTGGATTACTCGAGGGAAGCCAAGGAGTACAAAAGACCGGACTGGTGGGCATATCTTTTTCCGGAACTCTCGCCCTCATGGCGGCTGCCAGGCCGGAAATTCGCGATAAAGTCGCATTCGTAATCAGCATCGGGCCCTATTATAGCCTGACTCGTTGCACCGAAAATTGGTTTGCGGCAGGTCCCGTAACCGTGGCAGAGGGATATTATCCCACGCGGTTTTACGCCAAATGGATCGTCATGCTCGCGGCGCTTGATATGCTTCCGGCGGCAGAAGACCGTCGTTTCCTTCATTCCCTTTTGAACGACCTCTTACTTCAAAGACAGATCCCAACGCCGCCGCCCGGCTTGACCGAGTATGGAGCGCGCTGGTATCGGCTGGCGACGATGCGGGAGGATCAATCAGATCCGGAGCTTGTCAAGAGGATTGAGGAGTATCTCCTGCCGCGGATTTATGTTGAACTCGATCCCCGGGACTCGCTGGCCAATTTGCGCTGCCCGGCATTTTTGCTCCATGGAGCATATGACAACCTGATACCCCCGGAGGAAAGCCGGGAGCTCCACCGGCAGATCGCACGTTCCCACCTTCTGATAAGCCCCTTTCTTACCCACACCCATCCATCCGAAAAGCGGCTTTCATTCCGGCAGAATTCCGAAGCGGTTTTTGAAACGATTGTCTTTTGTTACCAACTCGCGCGGGCGACCCGCTGACCGGGAATCAACGGCAAATACGAGCGACTTATCCTGTGCGGCCGGGTTTCCGGATCCGTCCGATGCGTGGAACAAACGGCCCGATGAGGTATTTTCACAGCATGCGGAGGAGCTCGCCAGAGCGCAACTCAGCTCCGCAGCATAAAAGCAGAAGGCAGGCCGGCAGCCAGACACTTATCGCCGCTTTTTCAAAGCCGGTTATTGCGGCGCCTTGGATTCGGCAGCAGCCACAACGCGCCCAACAAATTCCACCGCCTGTGTCCAGGCCAATTCCGAGCCACCCGTCTCCGGATTCAGGTACCAGTTGTATTGCCAGATTTTTTTATTATTCAAGTCCCATTCGACCAGCTGCCCGGCTTGGTATTTCTTCCGGGTCGGCATGCACTCCTGCGCCCGCTGCTGTTGCATCGAATCTTCGCTGCGCAGCACAATCAGGCGAGCCCCTGTCACTTCGAACCGGCATTCGGAGTCGGAGTAGAAAGGCAGGTCTGCGTACAAGACTCTATAGGGCCGCGCCGGCATTGTGTCCACCCTGCCGGGATTAGGATCGAACAATTCGGATTCGCGGGACTTTTTGCGGCCGAAAATCAATGGCATTGCGAATTCCTCCGATCATATCTGAAATACAATTACCACCCACGCAAAACCTCGCGCCGAAAGGAATTGTAATTTCCGGCAGAAAAAATTGTCAACCGGGCGATCGGCCGGGCCTGAACCCTCTTGTCCGCTCGCGTCCAAGCGTCATTTCTTTTTCCATGGCAAAGCTCCACTATCTCGATTAAAATTAGCCCCCCCAGATCGACAAACAGGTCATGAAATGGCAGCACTCTACGCGGTAGTGATGGCCGGGGGGCGAGGGGAAAGATTTTGGCCGTTGAGCACAACCGACCTTCCAAAACCCTTCTTGCCGCTCTTGGGTCCCAATTCCATGCTCCAGGATACGGTCGCAAGGCTTCGGCCGCTGGTGCCGATCGAGAGAATTTTGATCTCCATCGGTTCGGCCCATCGGGAAATCGCTCGGCGGCAACTGCCGGAAGTTCCCGAGGAGAACCTGATTGTCGAGCCCGTGGGCCGGGACACCTCGGCATGTCTTGGATACTGCGCGCTTCATATCGAGAGGCGGCACCCGGAAGGGGTAATGCTCGCGCTGCCGGCGGATCATTTTATCGGCAATGCTGAGGCTTACCGGAACACTCTGCAAATCGGAATCGAGAACCTGGAAGGAGCCGGCGGGGTTGTCTTTGGAATTCAACCAACGCGGGCGGAAACAGGCTACGGCTATATTCTGGCCGAAAAACCTGCCATTCGCTCCGACACCTGGCCCGTAGTGCGGTTTATTGAAAAACCGGATGCTCCGGCAGCCGCCAAATATTTCGCGTCCGGAAATTATTTCTGGAACAGCGGCATGTTCCTGTGGAAAAACCAGATTCTCCTCCAGCTTTTTGCGAAGTACATGCCGGAAACATACAATGGGTTGTGCGCCCTGCGGCACTTGCTCGCGCGAAAAGACGGCGGCGCGGAAATAAGCAAGATTTTTAAGTCCTTGCCGCGCATTTCCATCGATTTTGGAATTATGGAAAAGATGTCGGGATTACGTCTGGTCCCCGCGCAGTTCAGCTGGGATGATATCGGGAACTGGGCATCGCTGGAAAGAGCTTTGCATCCCGACGCCTGGGGAAACATCGCCCAGGGCCCGCATCTTGCACTGGAGTCAAGCGGTTGTGTGATTTATGCTCGGGAGGGAATGGTTGCAGCCTTTGGAGTTTCGGATCTGGTGGTAGTGCAGGCTTACGGCAAAGTTCTGGTCTGCGCTAAAGAAAAAGCCGGCGATTTAAAACGCCTGCTGACAGCCTTAGGACCGCAAGCGTAATGACTGGAGATTTCGGGAATGAGCCTGAAAGCAAAAAAAGTTGTGCTGGCATACAGCGAAGGACTGGACACCTCGATCATTATCCCTTGGCTTAAGGAAAACTATGGAGCGGAAGTCATCGCTTTTGCCGCTGATATCGGCCAGGGGAGTGAACTGCGGGGGCTTGAGGAAAAAGCCATCCAGACCGGCGCCGCAAAGTGCATCATGGAAGATCTGCGGGAAGAGTTCATCTGCGAGTTTGCTCTGCCTGCCTTACGAGCCGGCGCAATCTATGAGAGAAAATATCTTCTCGGGACTTCTTTCGCGCGTCCTTTGATTGCCCGCCGCCAGGTGGAAATCGCCGAGCAGGAAGAAGCGGATGCGGTCGCCCATGGTTGCACCGGCAAGGGCAACGACCAGGTGCGCTTTGAGCTTGCCTATAAGGCGCTGAACCCGAAACTGCGAATTATCGCTCCCTGGCGCGAATGGGACATTAGATCCAGGGAAGAAGAGATTGACTACGCCCACCGCCGGAAGATTCCCATTACGGCAACCAAGGAAAAGATCTACAGTGAAGACCGGAATCTATGGCATCTCAGCCATGAGGGCGGGATCCTGGAAAACCCGTGGACGGAACCGGAAGAAAGCATGTACGCCCTGACCGTATCGCCGGAAAAAGCGCCGGATAAACCTCAATATGTGGAAATCGATTTTCAAAACGGAACTCCCGCCGCGGTCGACGGCGTAAAGATGGGGCCCGTGCAGATCGTCGAAGCCCTCAACAAGATTGGAGGCGCCCACGGCATCGGGCGCGCAGATCTGGTTGAAAACCGGCTCGTGGGCATGAAATCGCGGGGCGTTTATGAGACGCCCGGAGGCACTCTCCTGCTGGCCGCGCATCGCGAATTGGAAAGCCTCACGCTCGATAAAGCAACCCTGCATTACAAGGACATCCTCGCCGGCAAATATGCCGAACTTGTTTACAATGGCCATTGGTTCACGCCGCTGCGCTATGCCATGGATGCTTTCATTGATACCATCCAAACCCGCGTGGCCGGAACCGTCCGGCTGAAACTCTACAAGGGAAATATCATAATTGCCGGAAGAAGATCGCCTTACTCACTCTACCGCGAAGACCTTGCGACCTTCGCCGAAGATAGCGTTTACAACCAAAAGGAGGCGGAAGGATTTATCAATCTCTTCGGCTTGCCCAACAAGGTGGAAGCCCTGCTTGAAATGGCGGGAGTGGGCCGCACCAAGTATCGGGAAAGAAGATATAAAAAAGCAGTCGGCGGCTAAGCGCTAAGCATCTCAGTTGGCAAAAAACCATTGTCGCTGTTCATGCAGTTAACCGAGGCGCATGGCGCGTGGGGAAATCCGCCATTTTCCGGGCCCCGCTTAGAGACACAAATATGAAGCGCCGCACACAATTTTTGCCTGCGCCCCGGTTCAAACAAGCACGCATTCGCGCTGAGTTTCATCACGAAATCGTTGGCACTATTTTTACTGACGGGCGTTTTATATACAGGCCGCAGTGCGCTAGCTGCAGATGGCTGCGGAGACGGTTGATCACCCGTGGTATTCAGATGAAATTCCCATCATTGTGAATTCAGGCCGGCTGGCGTTTGAGAAGAATCAGGCCCATCTCCTAAAAGCATTTGTACTGGTGAAAAAGAAAAGGCCCTGTCGCCTTGTTTTAATCGGCGACGGAGAAGAGAGAGATGCGCTCAGCCTTCTTGCGTCCAACTTAGGCATTCGGGATGACGTGCTCTTCCTCGGATACCAGAAGAATCCATTCAAATTCATCGCCCGTTCCCGTGTGTTTGCCTTTCCATCGCTGTTTGATGCCCAGTCGCTTGTCATGTTGGAATCCATGGCGGTCGGATGTCCTATCGTTGCTTATGATTGCCCCGTGGGCCCGAGAGAAATGCTTGCCCCTGGGACCACAAACACCACCGGTTTTGACCGCATCGAGGATGCCCGTTATGGAGTGCTGGTACCCCTCGGGAACATAGAGCTTTTCGCCCACGCGATCATGCGGCTGGTTGACGATCCAGGATTATGGGCCAGATACTCGCGACTTGCCGAGGAAAGAGCGAGTCATTTTAATATGCAGGATATGGCCGACAGATACTATAGAGTCATAGCATCCGCCGCTTTGCGGAAGCCCGGCCCCGGATTCACCGGTGATGAACCGTCTTGACGGAGTTGGTGCCGATTCATGATAAAGTGTCGTTTTCCCGGCTGACCCTGGCCAAGGAGCATGCAGCTTCCCGGTCGCGCTGCGTTATGGAGAATCAAGAAAAAAGCAGCTCAGGGAGCAAACTGTACCCTCCGGTGACCTGATGAGTCTGGATGAATGAAATATGAACGCAACGGCGCAGGGAAAAATAAAATTCTGGGCGCTGAGAAAATCGAGGCCCGGATCTAATATAGTTCCGGGAACACCTTCCGTGGATGATCTTCAGTTGCCGGCGAAATACGAAGGGCAACTCCGGCAAGCACAGATCGCATCGGGCAAAACAGGCCTCATTCTGGGTGCCACGCGCCAAACGGTCGACTGGTGCCGCAGCCGCAATTTGCGCATTACTTTAATGGATTTCAGCAAGCCCTGCGCGGAAATCATCCGATCAGCTCACCCGGATTGGGAGGGCTTACGCATAATCATCGACGACTGGCTCTCGACCGCTGAAAGCGACGGTTCTTTCTGCTGGGCGGCGGGAGACGGCGTGGTCGCCGCACTCGGTTCAGGACGCGATGCCGCCAGGTTCTTTCAACAATTGCATCGCCTCCTGCTGCCGGGTTCCCTGGCTATACTCCGCAGCTTTGTCCGGCCATTTCCCACGCCTTCCGGCACGGAAATTCTCAACCGACTCAAATCGGGCGAAATACGCAGCTTCAGCGCATTCCGGATTCAATTCGCGCACTCTTTCCAGCGCTCTTTTATGGATGGAGTCCCGACTCGGGATATCTATGAAGCAATCGTGGAAACCGGTATATTGGACAATAATCCAGAAAAGAGATTTTCCTGGACGGCAGATCAACTAGCGGCGCTCGATTACTGGATGATCGAAGGTGTCCGCTTTTGCTATCCGACTCTTGCGGAGTTGAGCGAATTGGCCCGCCCCTACCTCGAGGAGATAGACATCGGCTACGGCAACTATGAAGCCGCCGCGCTGTTTCCGACCATCATCTATAAAAACCGCTAATGCATCTAATGTTATTAAAAAGCGAGCCCGGACAATCCGCCTGAAAACCATCGGTCAATTACACCAGTTGAGGGCCTCGCTCGTTATCCATTACGGCAACCATAATCGACTTGTTCCTCAGGGAAATCTCTGGCAAGTCTGAGCGGTGATCTGCCGGCCATATGCGCTCGCAATCATGACCGATTGTACAATTGCGCGAGATAGATAGCTTGCTTTCCGGACACACGCGGCCGACCATCCGGTATCACAGTCACATTGCCGGAAATGCCTTAGCCCGCATTTCTCACCAGGTTTCTACTGAGGCGGCACATCGGGGCCTGACGGTTGCATTTCGCTGCCCGTGAGGACGGTTCTCCAGAGCCGTCCTGGGCGGGTCTGGAGACCCGCCCCGCCTTGTATCCGCACCCGTCTGCGACGGCTCGCTGGGAAACCTTGTGAGAAATGCGCATAGAGGTTGTCTGTCTGCGCCGCCTCGTTGCGAAGTCCTTTAATAAATGCGGGCCGGATCCGCGATTGACGGCCATACGGCGCTTGGGCGGTATCCCGTCAGTTATGCGGGGAAGTAATGAGATGGAGACGTTTTCGCAACGCATTTTGCCTGCGTGCGTCAGGGGCAAATATGTCTTCGCGTTTTTTGCTCGTGTAACTGAGGCATTATATTCGGCGATTTGAACTGGTTTACACGGCAATTATTTTGATCTATATTTAGCTATTCTAGGCCGAGGTAGTATTTATGAACAAAAAGCATCTTAGGAAGTTCAAGATCGCCCTTGAGCAGAAGCGGAATTCCATAATCAGCGCCACCGGCAAAAAAGCTCACTGGGAAAACATGGAGGACACGCGCCATGGGGATTTTGTGGATCAGGCCAGCGACGATAACGAGGTCCATGTAAATCTCCGTTTGCTTCAGACTGACGCGAAGCTGCTTCGTGCCATTGAAGCCGCCATTGAACGAATCGAGAAGGGAAATTACGGCATCTGCACGATCTGTGAGGAAGAAATCAGCCCGGCTCGCCTCAAAGCGGTGCCGTGGACCTCTGTCTGCATCGCCTGCAAAGAGAAGAAATCCGCCTGATTCAGCACTACTCGAATTATTCCGAGCCGGCGTTTCCGCGGGAAGCGCTGCTTCCCGTCCCGCAATTTCCCCGCCTTCTCTGCTGCCATCAAAGGAATGCAATTTCCCGCCTCAAGGAACATCCCCGCATGCCATCAATTATGCTATGGTGTAACAGGCTCCGCCGGAACGGCGGCGCGTTAGGAGCGGCCCTTGACGAAGACCTATACCAGAATGGGCGATGACGGGACTACGGGATTGATCGGGGGCAAACGAGTGTATAAGGACTCGCCGCGCATCGAAGCAATCGGATCACTGGATGAACTGAACGCGCTCTTGGGCGTGGCACGCAGCCTTAACCTGCCGGACAGGGTGGACGGGACGGTCCAGCTTGTGGCGAGTGATTTATTCACGCTTGGAACGGAGCTTGCGACTCCGGCGGGAGGGGAACGCGCGGATCGCCAAATTCGCGCTGAAGACATTCGGAAGCTGGAGGAGGAGATCGATTCCTACCAAGACATCCTCAAGCCGTTGAGGCGGTTTATCCTCCCCGGAGGGGCTACGGCCGGGGCGGTGTTGCACCTGGCTCGCGCGGTGACCCGCCGCGCCGAACGGCAATGCGTTGCTTTATCCCGGCTGGAAAACATCAATCCCCGGATTCTCCAATACCTTAACCGTCTTTCGGATCTTTGCTTTGTTCTGGCCCGTTTCGCCAACCAGCACGAGTCCGTTCCTGAATCGCACCCAAGTTACCGGGATTAGCACTCGTTTTTGGAAAACCCCGCAGCATCGCGTAAATCATCGTCCGGGTATTGTTGCGGCCGCGCAACCGCGCAAACTTCCGTTTTTCCGCCCGCAGAAGCCCGGCCGGTTCCCGGCCGGGCTTCTGCGAGTTTTGTTATGAAGATAATTATGAGGCCTTGGAAAAAGCGCTTTGGTCACGGCAAGGACAAAACCATAGGATCAGGATGCCTAAAGGGAAGTAAAAATCTTTGATATTCTCATCAGAATAACTTACGCTTAAAGCGCATGAAAGTATCTGGAATAAAGGGATGCAATTGAAAGTGCGAGTCAGCCGGCCCATGTTTTGAGAGGGCGAAGCCCCCGGAGTGCGCAAGCTTGCTTGCGTCTTAGAACGAAGCATATGACCAGCAGCGAAGCCCCAAGGCGGCAGCTAGCTGCGGCACTTCATGGCGCCCTGGAGGCGCGGCGTTAGCGGGAACGGCCATCTGACTTGACTCGCATTTCTAATTGCACCCGAATAAAGGCGCGGTGCGGCTGCGCCCCCGGGTATTTCGAACCGGCCGGCATTCCATGATGGCCGGAGGATTTTATGCAAATTGAAACGCTCAAAGTCTTTTGTGATCTGGTGGAAAGCCGGAGCTTTTCGAACGCGGCGGCGCGGAACTTTATTACCCAGTCGGCGGTCAGCCAGCAGGTCAAAAACCTGGAGTCCCGTTTTGAAACCCAGCTTTTGCGCCGCGACAGCAAGTCGGTGACACCCACGCCCGCCGGCCGGCTTCTTTACGAGCGCTCCCGCGCGATCCTCGAGAGTTTCGAGCACATGCGGCTGGAAATGCGGTCGATCGGGCAGGATATGGCTGGCAGTCTTCGGGTCGCGACCATATATAGCGTTGGAATATATGAAATGTCGGTAGTCATCAAGACCTTCCTCAAAATCTATCCGAAAGTAAACCTGCATGTCGAGTTCAGCAAGGGGGCCCGCGTCTATGAGGACTGCCTGAGAGGCACCATCAATCTCGGAATTGTGACCTATCCCGAGGCGCGCAAAGGACTCCGCATTATTTCGCTTCCCGCGGACAAACTCGTTCTCATATGCGCCCCGGACCATCCCTTTGCCCGCCGGCGCCATATCAGCCTCAGCAAGCTGAACGGGCAAAATTTCGTTGCGTACGAAAAGGATACGGCAAGCCAGCGCGCCATGGACCGCATTTTCCGGGAAAACAACATCCAGGTAAACGTGGTCATGGAACTCGACAATATCGAGACCATCAAGCGCAGCGTTGAAATCGGGGCCGGAGTCTCCATCGTCCCCGTGCTAAGCGTTCAAAAGGAGGTCCAAAGCGGCGCATTGGTCCAAGTCCATTTCATGGAGAAAAATCTAAATCGTCCGCTCGGCATCGTCGTCCGGAGCCGGCAACCGCTGAGCCCGGCGGCGCGCAAATTCATCGAACTTATGCAGAATCCCCAAAAAGGTTCCTGATCCGGTTAACAGGCTGAGGACAGCAAGAAAAGCCCCGAATCCGATGGGCAACCGGCCTGCGATTCCATTTTTTTTTAAAATTGATCGTCCCTATCAAGCTATAAGCCATAGGCGATTTTATGACCGAGGTGTGCGGCGATGGATCAAAATGAAAACGTGAAGTTGCGCCTATATCTGGTGCGCCATGGAGAAACGGCCGAGAACGTCCACATGCGATATCTTGGGACCCGCGACGAACCGCTGACGGGAAACGGCCAGCGGCAGGCGCGCCAGGTTGCCGAGGCCCTCTCGAAGCTTCCGGTCAGAGCGGTCATATCCAGCCCGCTGCGTCGCGCGGCGGATACCGCCAAACAAATCCAAATGGCTTGCGGCGTTGAAATCCGCCTGGACGCGCGCCTGGCGGAAGGCTCGTTCGGGCGGTGGGAAGGCCTCAGCCGCGCCGAAGTCCTCAGCCTTGGGAAGCCTGACGCCGAGCAACTTGTTCGTTGGGAGTCGGATCCCTCTTGCGCGCCGCCCGGAGGAGAGTCGATAGCAGAAGTGCAACAGCGCGTGACCGACTTGGCGGAAGAATTAAGCCGCGAATTCCCGGGCTCTTCCGTCGCACTGATCAGCCATGTCGGTCCCATTAAGGCTTTGCTTGCCGCCGCCTTGGGCATTCCGCTTTTGGCTACGCACCGGCTTTTTCTCGATCCCGGCACCATCAGCGTCATTGAATGGGGCACCCATCCTATTTTGCGCCTGTTTAATTCGCATGCTCATCTCGGCTGGGCTTCGGCGCGCTGGATGATCTAACAGGTACCTGGTTATACTGTCCCTCCGGGACAGTATAACCAGGTACCCCCTTCAGACCTTTTTATAGATTTCGGATCCGCTAACGATAAATTCGCTGCCTTTTTGCCGCATGCCCTGTTCCAGCGCCTCTTGCGGATTAATCCCCCGGCTCGCGGCGTAGTCAAGGACATCCTGGGTGATTTTCATGGCGCAGAAGTGAGGGCCGCACATGCTGCAGAAATGGGCCAGTTTGGCAACTTCCTGGGGAAGGGTTTCATCGTGAAACTCGCGAGCTGTTTCCGGGTCGAAAGAAAGGTTGAAATGGTCTTCCCAGCGGAATTCGAACCGGGCTTTTGAAATCGCATCATCGACAGCCCTGGCAGCCGGATGCCCTTTTGCGATGTCGGCGGCGTGCGCGGCGATCTTGTAGGCAATCACTCCATCCTTGACATCTTTTTTGTTCGGCAGCCCCAAATGTTCTTTGGGTGTGACATAACACAGCATGGCGGTGCCGTACCAGCCGATGAGCGCGGCTCCAATAGCGCTGGTGATATGGTCGTAGCCCGGCGCGGCGTCCGTGACGAGAGGTCCCAGGGTATAGAAAGGAGCTCCATGGCACGCTTCGATCTGGCGGTCGACGTTTTCCTTGATCTTATGCAAAGGCACATGTCCGGGCCCCTCGATCATCACCTGGCAATCGTGCTGCCATGCTTTGAGCGTAAGCTCGCCAAGGGTCTGCAGCTCCGCGAACTGGGCCTCATCGTTGGCGTCCGCCAGAGAGCCGGGCCTCAGCCCGTCTCCGAGGGAGAATGCGATATCATACGCTCTCAGGATTTCGCAAATCTCGTCAAACCGGGTGTAAAGAAAATTCTCCTGATGATGGGCAAGGCACCACTTGGCCAAAATCGCGCCGCCCCGGCTCACGATTCCGGTCAGGCGCTTCGCCGTGAGAGGGATGTATTTGAGCAACAGGCCCGCGTGGATGGTGAAAAAGTCGACTCCCTGTTCCGCCTGCTCGATAAGCGTGTTACGGAAAATGTCCCATGTGAGTTCCTCCGCCTTGCCTTCCACTTTTTCCAGAGCCTGGTAAATAGGCACGGTTCCGATCGGGACCGGAGAATTGCGTATGATCCACTCCCGGGTTTCGTGAATGTTTCTGCCGGTTGAGAGATCCATCACCGTATCCGCGCCCCACCGGATTGCCCAGGTCATCTTCTCAACTTCCTCCTCGATCGAGGAAGTGACGGCGGAAGTGCCGATGTTGGCGTTGATCTTAACCAGGAAATGGCGCCCTATGGCCGATGGCTCGATTTCGGGGTGGTTGATGTTGGCCGGGATGATGGCGCGGCCGCGCGCGATTTCTTCACGGACGAACTCCGGGCTCAGGCTCTCGCGCAGCGCAACGAATTCCATTTCCGGAGTGATGATCCCTTTTCTGGCGTAATGCATTTGGGTGACGGCGCCGCGGCCGCGCAAGGCTTTGCGGGCAGCAGGGAGAGGCGTGTTCGGATCGCTGTGGCCGGGAATCGGCCGGTAACTCGGTTCCAGCACCTCGTAGCTTGCGCGCGCGAGAATCCACGGCTTGCGCAGCTCGGGAAGCCCGCGGCGCAAGTCAACGGTCGCCTCCGGGTCCGTGTAGGGACCGGAGGTGTCATAGAGCCGGACCGCAGCGTTTTTGTCTTCCTCTCCGACCGGTCCGCCGGGCGGATGGATCCGAATTTCGCGCATGGGCACATGAATTCCGTGCCTCCCTTCCATGTAGATCTTTCTCGATCCCGGCAACGGTTCCATGGTTGCGATGCGGGCGCCCGGCGCCGCGTTCCCCGGTTGATGCATGACCCAATCCTCCACAACTGATATTTTATCAGGTTCGGCCCGGTGCGTCAGAAGTCTGTTGACCTTTGGTTTGCTTCAACCGGCAGGAGCCTGCGGACCACCAGAGAAGAAGGGAAGGGTCTGCACCACTGCGATCGGAACCGCATCTGAGGCGCGCGGCACATGCGGGCTAGGAAGCTTCCACGCGTATCATGCGGGAGCCGGCCGCCACGACGAGCAAGGCGTCGATTTCCTGCAAAGCCCTCTGCATGTTACCTTCCTGCGCTTCGTGGGTCATCATTACAACCGGAACAGCTTTGGCGTGCCGCCGGACCTTCTGGATTACACTGGCGATGCTGATCTCATGTTTGCCGAGAATGCCGGCTATCTGGGCGAGGACCGCCGGCTGGTCCATGGCGGAAACGCAGAGATAGTAGGCGGAATTGATCTCCTCCATGGGCTTCAAAGCCAGAGGCTTGCGCCCCAGCACGGGAAGATCCTGCGGCACCGCCGCCTGGCCGGCCGCCAGCCTGCGCGCGATTTCAACGATATCGGCCCAGACGGACGAGGCGGTGGGCATCTGTCCGGCGCCGCGGCCGTAAAACATCAGGTCGCTCACCACATCGCCGCTGAGAAAAACCGCGTTGAAGACGCCGGATACGGCTGCCAGAGGCGAATCTTCCGGAATCATGGTGGGGTGCACGCGCAGTTCCAGTTGTCCGCTCACCGCTTTGGCGACGGCCAGCAGCTTGATCCGGAAGCCCATTTCCCGCGCAAAGGTAATATCCTCGGCCGTGATCTTGGAAATCCCCTCCACATAAATGTCCTCAAGTTTGACCGAGGTCCGGAATGCCAGCGTCGCCAGAATCTGGAGCTTGTGCGCGGAATCGATGCCTTCTACATCATAAGTCGGATCCGCCTCCGCGTAGCCCTTTGCCTGAGCTTCCGCCAGAACGCGGCTGAACTCCTGGCCTTCATCGGTCATTTTGGAAAGAATATAATTCGAGGTGCCGTTCACGATGCCGTACAGCGAAGTGATGCGGTTGGCTACCAGTCCTTCCTTAACCGATCGGATCAGCGGGATGCCGCCGGCGACGGCGGCTTCAAAAGACAGCATCCGCCCCTGCCGGCGGGCCGCGGCATAAAGCTCTTCCCCGTGAGTCGCCAGGAGTGCTTTGTTGGCGGTGACGACGTGTTTCCCGTTGGCCAAAGCGCGCAGGATGAAGCTGCGCGCCGGTTCCAGGCCGCCGATAAGCTCGACTACGATATCCACGACCGGATCATCCAACACCCTGGCGGGGTCGGTTGTGAGAGGAAGTTCGCCGAGTACGAGGCCTTTCCGCGGATTCGTGATGTCCAGGTCCACGACGGCGCTCAGCACGATGGGCGCGCCGATTTTTTCCTCCAATTCTTCGCGGTGGGAATAAAGCACTCTGGCCACTCCCGACCCCACGGTTCCCAATCCCAAAAGCCCAACTCTAATCGGTTCCATATGCACCCCGGCCACTTCATGATTATAGACCACCGAGGTAATTTAAAAACTACTTCTGATGCTTATGCGATTAGATATGCCGGTCTAGAGGGTGCTTCCAACCCCATTTGGGGGGACTCTCCCTCCAACCACGAAGACCTCCAAGACCTCAAAGCATCCCTTTTTCTTGGAGCTCTTTGCGGTTTGCTTTTTAAGCGCATATAGTTCTTAAATCGCCTCACCCCTGGAAATAATAACTTGTATAATCCGAATCGCGAATTTATTCCATGCCAAAAAGGGAGGGGCAATTCCATGCCGCCGGATAATATAAAAGCGGAAAGCGACAGGCGGTTTATTGCCGCGGCCCGGCGCGAACAAGAAATCCGCATGCGCGGGTATCGCGAGCGGGCGCTTAAGATGTTCCCGCCGGTGTGCGGCCGCTGCGGCCGCGAATTTGAGGGCAAGCGGCTGCGGGAGCTCACCGTCCATCACAAAGATCACAACCACGACCATAATCCGCCCGACGGCAGCAATTGGGAATTGCTGTGCGGTTACTGCCACGACAATGAGCATTCCCGGTACTCAGTGGCCGATTGGTCCGAAGCTCCTTCGCCGGAAGGCAGGCGGACGCCGGCCTCGACCTACCATCCGTTCGCCGGCCTGGACGCGCTGCTGAAGCGGAAAAAGTGACGCCGCGCAATCAGCGTTCCGGCGATGAGGAGCTATTTCCGCGGGCGGCATCAAGCGTCGCCAGATAGCGGACAATCAGCCGGTAGCTATCGTAATAGTCCTTGGATTTTATTGCCGACAAATTGTCTTTATCCGTGTGCAGAATGTTCAGGTTTTCAGGCGTGACCGAATGCAGGGTTAGGACGGGAATGTTACGGTCATTAAATGGCCTTCCATCGCTATCGCCGAACCCATCGACATTCATTCCGCCGACCGGCAATTGCATTTCAACCGCCACGGCGGTTATGGCCTTGACCAATTCGGGATCGCTGTCGCTCACCCAGACCTGCGGCGGGCCAAGCCCAAGAGTGTCCAGGTTGATCATGGCCTGAATGCGGTTGACCTCATCCTGGGTGAGCCGGCCGGCGTAAGCACGCGAGCCGATAAAGCCTTCCTCTTCATCGGTAAAACCGATGAATATAAATGTGTGCCGCCGGCGCTCGGCGCTGAGGCTCTGATACAGGCTGGGCAACAGCGATGCGCCGCTCCAGTTGTCCGCGACGCCATTGCCTGCGGGAATATAGTCAAAATGCGCGCCCACGATGATCATTTGGTCGCTTTCGCCGGGCAAAGCACAAACCACGTTCGGCGCCTCAGCGCGCTCCACCGGCAGCTCCCGTAAATTATCCCCGACGCAACCTGCTTCCTGGAACAGCTTCTTTATTGTGGCCGCGCGCACGGGATCGGTGCCGGCAAACTGCCGCAATCGATCCTCAATGATGTTTTGGGGAAGCTCCGTGTATCGGACCGACTGCGCTTGGGGCGCCGCGAAGAAAGCAAGGAGCAATCCCAGAGTTATACTGAAGCGGATCTTTCGGACCATATTATTTAATAACCCCGATCATTTCTTTTTCCGGAACAGTTCGCGCAGCCCTGTGAGGACGGCTTTCCAAAGCCATCCTCGAGCCGGTCTCCAGAGGCCGTCTCAAAACCTGCAAATTTGCCGGTTTTTGATAAAAACCGGATGGTAAGCCGAACCCCTTGGATTGCGCAAGCTTGCTTGCGCCTTTTTCATAAATCTTTATGGGATACATTTTTAACATATTTGTGAAGGCGGCAGCAAGCGGCCGCACTCCAAGGAAACCAGATTCGCAATTCCTAGGAAATTGCAGTTTTGAGACAACCTCTCCAGACCCGCCCGCACATGTCGCGCGTCTCATAACCGCGGCCGCCTGCGCCGCCTCGCCGTGAAACCCAATGGCAAATGCAAGCTGGAACTTTATCGCCGCTCCGTGCATGGTTTCAAGGCTATTGACAGGATAGAGCACCGGGGATACGCTAGGTTAGCTCACAAGATCCCGCCCCAATGAATCGTGGCTGATGAAGAGAAGTGAGTCTTTAAATGAAGCAAAGCATTGGTAATGAAAAGAATGTCCTGAGAAAAAAGGCAAGCGCCACCGGCCTACGTTCCGACAAAGTTGATGCGCTGGTTGCCGATTTTCTGCAGGAACTTACGCTTATTTGCCCGGATAAAAAGGATTTCAAGCAACTCGAAGCGATCGCAAAGAAGCCGGTTGAAAAGCCTTTTAAAGCGGAGGCCGCACCTTCCCGCTCCGAGCCGGCGGAAGAGAATCGCCCGGAGCCCCGGCTTGATTATGAATCTATCATCAGGGAGATAGAAGAGTCTTTGAATGAACTTGAGCGGCTGAAATTCAAAGTCATACCGATTCCGGATAGAAAAAAC
Source organism: Acidobacteriota bacterium (assembly GCA_037441325.1). Lineage (GTDB taxonomy): Bacteria > Acidobacteriota > UBA6911 > UBA6911 > UBA6911 > UBA6911. Next base: position 19,506 of record JBBISO010000020.1, read on the forward strand.
TCAAAACCCGAGTCGTCGCCGCAGGCCAAAGCCTCGGCAAATGTCCCGGAGCCCGCTCCCGCGGCGGCACCGGCCGCCCGCCTTGAGTCCGCCCAATTGCCTGGAATTCCCGAAGCCGAAGAACAGGCCTGGAAGAGACTGGAGCTCTTTCGCAGCCAGGTTGCTTCCCGCAAGCCGTTTCCCTGGCTGAAGACAATTCTGGCAATTGTGATCCTGATGCTGATTTTAGGCATACCCGCCTATCAGATGTTAAAGTCAAGATCGGTTCCAATCCGCCCGGCCGCCGACCGTGCTTATCCAACTCAGGAGTTTCGGAGACAAGCCGGCGATTCGGATCTCCCCCAAAACCATGTTAAGGCTGAAAGCATCACCAGAGTCCAGCCTGTATATCCCTGGTCGGCGCGGAGGCAAAGGATAACGGGAACAGTTGTAATCGAGGCGCACATCAGTGAAACCGGAGATGTTTTGCGCGCGCAGGCAATCTCGGGTCCGAATCCGCTTCGTATGGCCGCCGAAGAGGCACTTATGAAATGG
>JBBISO010000021.1:0-1170 GCA_037441325.1 Acidobacteriota bacterium
TTTTCAACCTGCAGCCACGCGTAAATGCTGAGAAAAACGAGACTACGGATTGACCTCATGAGGCGGAGTCCAGACCAATATCAAAAGCACGCCGAAGAGATGCAAAGAGCGCAGAGAATACAGAGATTATTAAATTTGCGGCTTTTTTCTGCATGCTTAGCGCTCTCTGCACCTGCGGCGACGCATCCCTTCCGAAAATTGCGAATTTCAGCATTAGCCGTTCGAATCCGGCGCATCCATGAATATTGCGCCCTTGCGCCACTGATGATGAATTTTGGGCGGCTTCTCCGTGCCCGCCCTGCCGGAAGGAATACAGCCCGGCATCGCCGGCCGGATGTGCCGCAGCAGCATAAACATTGAAGATATGCGAGCTAAAACGGTTCGTTGCTTTCCTCCTCCTCCTGAGCATCCTGAGCCGGGAAATTGCTCCCCTTGGAACCTAGAAATGTTACCCTAGAGGCCACTACATCCGTAAAATAATGTTTTTCGCCCGGCGATTTTTCCCAACAACGAGTCTGCAAAGATCCCTCGATACAAACCAGCTGGCCCTTTCTAAGGTACTGATTGCATAATTCCGCGGCCTTGCCAAAAGCAACAACACGATGCCATTCGGTAGTCTTTTCTCCGTTGTTGCCGCGATAGGTATCCGTAGCAAGACTGAAATTGGACACCCGCGTTCCTCCAGACGTCATCCGTTCCTCGGGATCTCGCCCCAGTCTGCCGATGAGTATAACTTTATTGATTGTTCCCATGCTCATTTCCCCTTGCTTTATTAATGGCATATGGGAATATTGAGCCAACTAAAACAACTCAGACCGCCTGCGGATTCAGCTCGCTCCCGGATCCGGCCCGCTCATCTCGCGCATCCAATGCTTGTGTTATAATGAAACTTCTAACTATGGCCTTTCCAACTGGAGTGCCTTCCCAAAAAGAGAAAAACAAACTCCCACTCTGGCTCTGGGTGTTTTTTGGGCTACTAATCCTCGCTTTTATGACAACGGGCGCCCTATTTGGAACCTTACTCGGCTATCAGTATAACCTCCCCAAAATCCAGAGCCTGGAAGACTATCGGCCGGACGTTATTACCGACGTTTATTCCGATGATAACAAAGTGATCGGCGAATTCGCCATCGAGAGACGGATTGTCGTGTCTTATGAAGAAATCCCCCC
>JBBISO010000021.1:1201-14453 GCA_037441325.1 Acidobacteriota bacterium
ATCAGTTCTACCATCACTCCGGAATCAACTACTTTTCCATAGTCCGGGCCGTCACTAAAGACTTTATCAAGCAGAGTTATCCTGTCGGCAAAGGGGCAAGCACAATCACCCAGCAGTTGGCGCGCATGCTCCTGGGCAGCTATGAAAAAACGCTCGACCGGAAGATCAAAGAACTGCTGATTGCCTGGAAGATCGAAAGGCAATATTCCAAAGAACAGATTCTTACGCTCTATTGCAATCTTCATAACATGGGGCCCGGCATTTATGGAGTAGCGGCCGCGGCAGACTATTATTTTGGAAAAACATTGAAGGAACTCACGCTCGAGGAATGCGCATTAATCGCCGCGCTGCCCAGCAATCCGACTCTATATTCACCGCGCACGCATCCTAATGCAGCTCTGGCAAGACGGAACTTTATTCTGGACAAAATGGCTGCCGAGCGCATGATCTCAGCGAAGCTGGCCGCAGAAGCCAAAGCTAGGCCGTTGACGCTCAAGCCGCTCAGGCAAGAAAACACAGAAATCGCCCCTCATTTCATCGAGTGGGTCCGCGAATCTCTCGCTGCCCGGTATTCCACCGATGAAATCTGGAGGAAAGGAATGCAAGTTTACACCACGCTAAACATCAAGATGCAGAAGGCTGCGAACCATGCATTGCGCGAAGGTCTGAGGAATTACGACAAGCGGCACGGTTGGCGAGGCCCCATAGGCAACATCTATCAAATGCCTTCCGCCGGCATCCACACCTACACTCACCCTGGCTGGCGCAAATCCCTTCATGCCGGGGATATTGCCGTGGGTTTAGTCCAGGAAAGCGGAAAAAAGGAAGCCATCATAAGGTTAGGCAAGTACAAGGGTGCTATCGGCCCCAAAGAAATCGCATGGACGAAAGCAGCCTCTCCCGCTCAGATTCTAAAAACCGGAGATCTCGCTCATTTTAAGATCGTTTCAATTGACGACACGCATAACACTGCATCCCTGCTGCTGGAGCAGAAGCCGGCGGTTGAAGGCGCCGTAATTATCCTGCAAAACAGCACCGGCGAAATAAAAGCGATGGTCGGCGGCTACGATTTCGGTTCAAGCGAATTCAATCGATCCATGCAGGCCATGCGCCAAGTGGGGTCGACTTTCAAGCCATTGGTCTATACGGTGGCGTTGGAAAATGGAATGACTCCCGCAAGCATCGTCCAAGACACCCCCATCAGCTATACCGACGGGCTTGGCCGTGTCTGGAAACCGGGCAACTATGATGGAAAATTCAAGGGCCCGATTCCGATCCGCCAGGCTTTGGTCGAATCGCGTAACGTGCCCACGGTCAAAGTGGCTTCGCAGATAGGAATCAAAAACATTGTGGTGACAGCCCGCCGGTTTGGGATCCGAGGTCCCATGGATCCTTATTTACCGCTTGCTCTTGGCGCTTGTGAAGCCACTCCCCTGGAAATGGCGGCGGCTTTTGCCGTTTTCCCCAACCTGGGGATTCAGGCGAAACCTTACTTCATCCGAAGAGTGGAAGACTACGACCGCAAGAAGAAGGAAGAGAGCGTTCCGCAAGTTCACCGGGTGATTAAACCAGAAATCGCGGAGCAAATGCTCGATCTATTGCAGGACGTAGTTCATAGCGGCACCGCAGCCGCCGCAAGATCGCTCCAATGGCCCGTGGGAGGTAAAACCGGAACAACGGACAATTTTACCGATGCCTGGTTTATAGGTTTTACCCCATCCATTACAGCCGCCGTCTGGATAGGGTTTGACGAGAAAAAGACGCTTGGAGATCGGGAATCGGGGGCCGTGGCGGCTCTCCCTGTCTGGATCGAATTTATGCGGGAAATATTGAAGGACAAGCCGAGGGAACATTTCCCCACCGCAGAATCCAACGATTTCCCCGCCGGGACCAGTGATCTCCCACCGCCGGCTCAGAAGCGACTTTACATCGAAGACCTTCCGGCCGACAGGTGAGGCAACCGGCCAGTTTGCGGGTGGATGTTTATGATAAAAAAGGCTCGCCGCCCAGAGCACGCAACGAACGCAGAGTAAAACAGTGAAAATCTCCGCTCGCAAATGCGTCAGCGGTCGCGCTCCACAATATAGTTGGGGATGGACATCAGCGCATCCCTGGCTTGGGAAATCGGAAAATCTTTCAGGCACGCTCGGGCTCTCTGCGCGTAGTCGTTTGCCTTTTCCAAGACACGGTCCGCCGTGCGATACTCGCGAACCAGCCGGAATATTTCATCTCTCTTGGCCGTATCCAAGTCATTCTCAAGAAAAGCTTTGCGAACAAACTCGCGATGGTGAGGCGCGCCGTCCCGCATAAGATAAATCAGAGGCAGGGTCAGCTTCCCCTCCTTCAGATCACTCCCGACCGGTTTGCCCAGAGTGCTTTCGTTGGATGTAAAATCCAGCACGTCATCCACCAGTTGGAAGGCCAAGCCCACATTTAAGCCATAAAGCCGCAAAAGCTCTTCCTTGTCTTCATCCGCCGATCCCAGAATCGCTCCGAGTTGCGAACACGCGGAAAAAAGAAAAGCTGTTTTGCGGGTCGAGATGTCCAGGTGCTGCTCCTCGGTAACATCAAGGTTGCCGTTGAAAGCGAGCTGAATGAGCTCGCCCTCAACCATCTTGCGCGTGGCCTCGATCAGCACGTCCAGCACTTTCAGACGCCTCTCTCCCAGCGCCAATCTGAAAGAAGTCATGTAAAGCCAATCGCCTACCAGGACGGTAATCTCATTGCCCCACTGGGCGTTGACGGAGGCCCGGCCGCGCCGCATGCTCGCGTTGTCGATGATATCGTCATGAACCAGCGTAGCTGAATGGATCATTTCAACCACTGCTCCCAAGCGCGGCCCGACCGGCCCGTCGTATCCGCACATCTGAGAGCCGAGCAACAGAATCGCAGGCCGTATTCGCTTGCCGCCGCTGCCGCAGATATACTGCCCAATATTGTTGATGAGCTCGATGGCCGAACTGGACTGTCGAACCAGTTCCTCTTCGACCTGAGCCATTTCGTTTTCTATCAGCTTATAAATTTCGTGCGGAGTCAATTCAGCACTCTCTAAAGCAGTCAATTCCGGCCAAAAGGATTCAATGCGCAGGCCGGCGAGGATCTTATCACAGGCGGCCGGCCGACGGGCATCATTTCGTTTACTTCAGCAGCGCGCCGTTGGGTGCATCTTCGCTGAATGTAGCTAAAACCGGCCTGCCGCCGACCGAGGCGGCTACTATCATGCCGTTCGATTCGACTCCCAAAAGCTTCACGGGTTTTAAATTTGCAACCAGGATCACTTTTTTGTTCAACAGGCTCGCGGGATCATAAGCCTCGGCGATACCCGCCACCACTTGGCGCACTTCGGCTCCGATATCCACTTTGAGCTTTAAGAGTTTGCGCGAACCTTCAATCTTCTCTGCCTCCAGTATTTGGCCAACGCGCATTTGGATCCGGGCGAAATCCTCGATGCTGATTTGGGAAACGCTTTCATCGGACATGCCTTTTTCTGACCTCCAACGAACCAGCTCATGTTGCTCGACACATTTCTGCCGCCACCGCGCCCGGCGCCAGCACCATTGCAATTAAAAACACCGGCACTAAGAGCGCATCTGCAGATAGGCGTGAACCGCAGCGGACTGAACCTCTTTCAAAGCTACTCCCTTTTCTATCGCCAGGCGGCGGCAGTCCTCGAATTCAGGAACATAATTGACCGGCTGGCCGCCGAACATGGAAATCTTCATCCTGACAACACCGTAGGGAGTCTGCACCTTCACCATTTCGCGCGGCAGCGTTTTGCGCTGAGCCGCGGAATACCGGATACCAATAGTCGTAGTCTCGCGAAATATCAGCTCCGCCAACCGCTCCACATCCCCCGACGCGCATACGCAGGTTATCAACTGGGCCGGACGGTTTTTCTTCATCTGAACCGGAATCGAGTAAACATCGAGGGCGCCGGCCGCCAGGGCTTTGTCCTGAAAATATCCGTAAATCTGCGGGCTCATGTCATCAATGGTGGCTTCAATCACGATCACCTGCTCTTCTGGCAATACGGCTGCACCCGCGAGCTCCTCACATACACTGACCCTGAGAACGTTGGCATTCCCAGGCGTTTGCCTCGTGCCTGCGCCGTATCCAGAGGCCAGAATCTTCATCACCGGCCGCGCATCGAATCGCTGCGCCAGGGTGACCAATAAAGCTGCGCCGGTAGGAGTGGTCAGCTCTCCTGTCACCGCGTTGGAAAATACAGGGACATTCCGGAGCAGTGCTTGTGCCGCCGGCCCCGGCACCGGATAAATGCCGTGCCGGCATTCAAGTGTTCCCTGTCCTACATTCACCGGTGATGAAATGATAAGCACAGGCAAAAAGGGCTCCATGGCTATCATGGTCCCCACAATATCGATAATGGAATCAACGGCACCGATTTCGTGAAAATGAACCTCTTCCAGCGGCTGCCCATGGACCTCACCTTCAGCTTCCGCCAATTTGCCGAAAGCCTCAATAGACTTGCTTTTCACCCAGGCGGAAAGTCCGCTGGATTCAATCATCCGTCTGATGTCAGCAAAGCTCCGGTGGCTGTGCGAATAGCCGCCATGGACATCAAACTTGACCGCCTGAATTCCGGAACGTTCGCACTTTTGATAGGAGACCCGATAATCCTTCAATGGAAGGAGGCTCAATTTCTCCCGAAGTTCCTCAAAACTGGAACCGAGGTCAAGCAGAGCCCCGATCATCATATCGCCGCTGATCCCCGAGAAGGGTTCAAGGAACATGATCCTGCGCTGGCTTGCCATCGACTCGGCCAATTTGTTTGCTCCCGTGCAATCCAAGCTGAGTCTAGGAGCCGTGAGGTGTGATGTCAAGTTAGTGGTTAGTCCGCATTTCTCACAAGGTTTCGTAGCGAGGCGCCCCAGACGGGTGTGGATACAAGGCGCGCGACATGTGGGGCGGGTTTCCAGACCCGCCCAGGACGGCGCTGGTGAGCCGTCCTCACGGGCAGCGAAATGCAGCCGTCATGCCCGGATGTGCCGCCCCAGTAAAAACCTTGTGAGAAATGCGGATTGGCGGTTTGGCACTCAGAGGCTATGGGAAATAAAAATCTATGGCTTTACTTTTGTTGAATCTCGACGCTGCAAGTAAGCATGAACAAGACGTCAAACAACCGCCGGTGTCCGTTGATTTGGCATGCTCCATAGAGTATGTTTTCCCAGAGCTTTGGACGGCCTGGAAAACTATGCTGCTTACCCTCTCACGAAACCTGGAAAAAGCTCTCCGGCGGCGAATCGCCGAACTATATGGAGTCCATTACAATTCGCTGAATTTTGCGATTCCGCCCAGGATTGAGCTGGGCGAGCTGGCGCTTCCGATTGCATTCGAGCTGGCGCGCAAGGTCGGGCGCGCTCCCATCGAAATAGCGCGGGAGCTGGCCACCGACGCGGAAAGCATTCCCGGAATATGGAAAGCCGTTGTCGCCGGCAGCGGTTATCTGAATTTCCACCTTGACCGGGGAGCCTTCGCCCGGGAATTGGCCCGAAGCATCGATCAGCAGCGCTTCGGCAATGCTTCCGGGCCGGACGAGACCAGTAAAATCGTCGTCGAGCATACGAACATCAATCCCAACAAAGCGGCCCATATCGGGCATCTCCGCAACGCAGCTTTGGGTGATTCCTTTGTTCGGTGTCTGCGGTTCCTGGGTCAGGAAGTGGAAGTGCAAAACTATCTCGACAACACAGGGGTTCAAGTGGCGGATGTGGTGGTGGGCCTGGAGCGCATGCAGGGCTTGACGCTTGCGGAGGTCGCCGCGATCGACGGCAAATTCGATTATTACTGCTGGGATGTCTACGCCCGGATGGCTGATTTCTATCAGCAATCAGAGGAGAACCGGAAATGGCGCAGCCTGACGCTTCAGGCCATCGAGGCAGGAAACAACGCGACCGCGGAGCTGGCTCAACATGTCGCCATGCGAATCGTTAACGCCCATCTGGCGACTATGGCGCGAATCAACGTGCACTATGATCTTCTCCCGCGCGAGAGCGAGATTCTTCATCTCCGTTTTTGGGAGAAAGCCTATCAGTTGCTCCGGGACCGCGGCGCCATTTATTTCGTAGATGAAGGCAGGAACCGCGGCTGCTGGGTCATGAAAGCCGGGGATCAGTCTCAATCTGCGGCCACACGTGAAGAGGCGGAAGAGGACGAAAAAATTATTGTCCGCTCGGACGGCACAGTTACTTATGTCGGGAAGGATATCGCTTACCAGCTCTGGAAGTTCGGCCTTTTGGGCCTGGACTTTCATTACAGGCTGCTGGGCGGCCCGGACGGCCGCCGCCTTTGGATCACTTCGGTTGCAGCGGATCCCGGCGCCGAGCCGCCCGCCTTTGGACACGCTCAGAAAGTCTATAACGTGATCGACCGCCGGCAAACTTACCTGCAGAACATCGTGGTTCAAGGGATCAAGGCGCTCGGATTCGAAGAACAGGCAAGGAATTCCGTCCACTTCTCCTATGAAATGGTCGCGCTGACCCCGGCATGCTGCGATGAACTCGGATTCCCTCTTTCAGAAAAAGACAGAAAACGCCCTTTTGTTGAAGTCTCCGGGCGCAAAGGACTCGGCGTAAAAGCGGATGATCTCCTGGACGCGCTGGAGCAAAAAGCGCTCGCCGAGGTCCGGGCGCGGCATTCGCTCCCTGAAGAAAAAGCGGCCGTGATTGCCCACATCATTGCAGTCGGGGCGTTGCGCTATTTCCTGTTGCGATTTGCGCGCAATACGGTGATCGCGTTCGATCTCAAAGAAGCGCTCAATTTCGACGGAGAAACAGGACCTTATGTTCAATACGCAGTCGTGCGGGCAAACAACATATTCCGGAAGCTCATGGAATCCGGCGAAGACCCGCCAAGCCTGTGCGATGCCTTTCCTGATCTCGGGGAATTTCTATCGGGCGACGATGAAATATGGGAGCTCGTTTATCAGGCGGCAAGATTGCCCGAAATCGTGCGGCAGATCGCTCAGTCGCTCGAATTGGGGCAGCTCTGCAAATACGCGTTCACGCTTGCCCAAAGATTCAACCTCTTTTATCATAAACACCATATTCTGTCCGAAACGGATGGGCAAAGAAAACGACATCTTTTGCTGGTGGCGGACCTTGTTCGCAGGCAGCTGACGCAAACTCTGCTCCTGCTAGGATGCGAAGTCCCTCACAAAATGTGACGCCATGTTTATCCTCAGGTCTCTGGCGGCTTTCCTGAGCCTACTCTTCCAGGCCGGCAGTGTGTTTTCCTTCCCGGACGGCATACTAAGTCCGGCCGAAAAACTCAGGATTGAAAGAGAAAGCAAAGTCGAAAACCGGATAAAGGTATATGAAGCGGCCTCCAAGAGGATCCACCGCACAATCCAGGCAGCAATCTCCAAAGATGAATTTGAAACACTTCCCGCGAATTTGCGGCTATGGACAACCTTGCTTGAGGAATCTCTTAAGGATATTGAAGCCAATCTGAAATCTAAAAAAAAGCCCAGGCCCTTGATTAATTATGAGATCCAGTTGCGCAAAGCCATTGCCGCCACCCAAAAAAGCAAAATCCGTGCCCCGGTGGATCAGCATGAGGTTTTTGATTCCTGCCTCGAGCGGGCCAAGGCGGTCCGCAAAAAGATTATGGCGTTGCTCTTCAGACAGTAGCGGCCTTTAGAACACAGGCAGAAATGATCATGTTGCGCATATGGCTATGGTTGATTATGGCAGCGATTGCGGACACCGTTGCAATTGCATATCCGGCCGTCCCGGCAAAGGAATTTTTGACGGAAAAGGAAATAGAACGGATTCGGGAGGCGCAGGAGATCAACGAGCGGATCAAAGTCTATCTTGCCGCCGCAGCATTGCGTCTGAAGGCCGCCGCGGATAGGCTTTACGGCAAGGAACCCCCGGAACGAGATCCCTTTGAATTCTTCTCTCCGGAAGATCTTATGGACGGGTTTTACCGCATACTCCGAAGCATCATGTTCAACCTTGACGAAGCTTTTCAGAAACCCGGCTCCGACCGGCAAAAGATCAGAAGCGCTTTGAAAGACCTGAAAGAGGCCACGGAAAAAGCCGCTAAGGATCTTGAAATCCTTAGAAAACTTGCGGAAGAAAAGCAAAAAGAAGAACTGTGGGAGCTTGTAAATAGGGCGATCGACATCAACCGTGGAGCTCATGAAGGAGCCGCATCGGGGCTGTCCCAGATGCCCGCAACCTCTTCCGGCCGAAAAACAAAAGGCAAAGATCGTTAATTCCTAACCCAAGCTCTCGAAAATTACACAACTAATCCCGCATTTCTCACAAGATTTCTCCTGCGGCGGCACACCCGGGCATGGATACCTGCGGCCTGTGCGGGCGGGTCTCCGGACATGCCCGGATGTGCCGCCGCTGCAAAAACTTTGTGAGAAATGTAGCTAAACAGCGCGCCAGAAGCCAGGTTCAGCAGAAATGACCTTTTGTTTCCAGGTGAGGAGCCGGCGGCGCTTCAGATCCTGCAGCAGCCGGGATAGGGTTTCCGGAGTGGCGCCGATGGCGGCGGCCAACTGTTTTTTGTTGATCTCGATGTTGATTTCTTTTTTCTCCCCATACTGCTCGAGCAGAAAAGCGCGCAGGCGTTGTTCCACATCTTGGCTTACCAACTGCTGAATTCTCTCGGTCAGGTACCTTTGCTTGCGCAGCAACATGGCGATGAAATCATTGCGGAAGTCTTCCTGCCGTAGAAGGTCCAGCAAGTCGCGGCGCAGAAGCTTTAAAACGAAGATATCGGTCAGCGCAACGGCGGTCACCGGATAAAATTTCCTTTCAAACAGGATCACCTCTGCGAACACCTCGCCGGGCTTAATGACTTTGATGACGATCTCCCGTCCGTCCGGAGAGAGCTTATACAGGCTTATCCGCCCCCCAACCAGCAGGTGCATCGCCTCACCCGGCTCGCCTTCGCGAAAAAGCAAGGTGTTTTTCGGGCGTTGGCTCGGCATACAGAACTTCGCCAGCGCCTCTTTGCTCGCCCGGGTAATGCCTTCAAAAAATCGTGCGTGATCCAGTGCTCTGTAGATATCCATCGCGAACCCTCGAAGCCTTAACCAAGCCTGGGGAAAAAATTTGCAAAATTCTCCATTTTCTTGATCCGCGTCAATTTTTTCGCCAAGAATATGAGTAAGATATTTATTATTGTTAGGCAAATTAAAACGATCCATAGGGGGATAAAATATGAGCATGTTTTGCTATCAATGCGAACAGACTTCGGGCGGCCGCGGCTGTGAAAAAATAGGCGTTTGTGGGAAGGAACCAAGCGTGGCGGCCCTGCAGGACCTTTTGGTTTATGCCGTCAAGGGCATCAGCCAGTACGCGCATAGAGCCCGCGGGCTCGGCGCCAGTGACCGAACGGTGGACATATTCGTCACGGAAGCTCTTTTCACCACCGCGACCAACGTAAACTTCGACGCCGCCCGCGTCGAAGCGATGGTCCGCAAAGCGGCAACGGTCAAAAAAGACGCCCAGGCAATGTATGCAGAAGCCTGCCGCCGCATGGGCCTGCAGCCGGAACAACCGCAGGGGCCGGCGCAATGGGCGCCGGCGGCCTCGCGGGAAGGCCTGCTGGAACAGGCAACCAAGGCCGGCGTCAAACAGGCAAGAGCTGCATGTGGTGATGATCTGGCCGGACTTCAGGCGCTGCTAACCTATGGGCTGAAAGGATTCTCCGCTTATGCCAATCACGCCCTGGCCTTGGGAAAGGAAGAAGAGAAAGCTTATGCTTTTCTGCATGAGGCGCTGGATTACCTGACGCAATCCAACCCTACCGTGGAGAAGCTGTTCGAACTGAGCATGAAATGCGGTGAAATCAACCTGGCTGTCATGGAGATGCTTGACGCGGCTCACACCGGCGCTTACGGCAACCCGGTACCGACGAAGATGCGCGTCACTCCGGTAAAGGGCAAAGCCATTCTCGTGTCGGGGCATGATCTCAAGGATCTCGAGGAGCTGCTCAAACAGACCAAAGGCTTGGGCATCAACATTTATACCCATGGCGAGATGTTGCCCGCGCACGGGTATCCCGGCCTGACCCAGTATGCCCATCTTGTGGGCAATTACGGCGGTGCATGGCAAGACCAAGCGAAGGAATTCAGCGCGTTTCCGGGCGCTATCCTTATGACCACAAACTGCATCCAGGCTCCGCAAGATAAATACAAAACGCGCATCTTTACATCCGGTCTCGTAGCCTGGCCCGGTGTTCAACATATATCCAACCGCGATTTCAGGCCGGTGATTGACGCCGCCCTGGCTGCTCCAGGATTCGAAGCTGACGCGCCGGAACAGACCATTCTCGTCGGATTCGGACACCATACCATTCTTGGTGTGGCGGATAGGATCATCGACGCGGTCAAGTCGGGGAAGCTGCGCCGTTTCTTTCTGATCGGCGGCTGCGACGGCGCAAAATCCGGCCGGAATTACTATACGGATCTTGCCAAAGCCGTGCCTCAGGACTGCGTCATCCTTACCCTCGCCTGCGGCAAATATCGCTTCAACAAGCTCGAGTTCGGGGACATCGGCGGCATTCCCCGCCTCCTTGACTGCGGCCAATGCAACGATGCGTATTCGGCAATCAAAGTCGCCGGTGCTCTGGCGCAAGCCTTCGGCTGCGGCGTCAACGACCTTCCGCTTTCTCTGATCCTTTCCTGGTATGAGCAGAAGGCGTGCGCCATCCTGCTGACCCTGCTTTACCTGGGCATTAAAAATATTCGTCTCGGCCCCAGCCTGCCGGCATTTATAACTCCCGCCGTGCTGAACGTGCTGGTGGAAAAGTTCAATATCAAACCGACCACAACCGTAGAAGCGGACCTCAAAGCGGCAATGTCCGCTGCGTAGCCGCTCGACAATGCAACACGAGCGCGCATTTCTCACCAGGTTTCGTCGCAAGGCGGTGCAGACGTGCATGGATACAAGGCGCGCGACTTGTGCGGGCGGTTTTCCAGCCCGCGGACCGCTCTGGAGGGCCATCTTCACAGGGAGCGCGACGCCGTAGACGTGCCCGGATCCACCGCTCCAGCCGAAAGCCGGTGAGAAATGCGGCCAGAGATGCAGAGTTGCAGAGAAAAGACATGCGGATGATTTTCCCGGCAACTCTTCGCTCTCTGCGGCTGATCCGCATCGTGAGAGTTTCTGCCGTAGCCGCACAATTCCGGTTGAAATACGCGTCAATCATAGCCAATGAAGGAGCGATGACGGGGCGGATTGAAGAAACGGACGCTTCTCTTTTTAAACAATCCCACCAGAAGGACTCCGGCGATAAATCCGCCGATGTGCGCCCCGAAGGCGATGCCCCCGGAACTCTGACTGCCGGCCAAGCTGCCGTTCAAAATCTGAAGAATAAACCAGAATCCGAGCACGAGTCCGGCGGGAATATAGATCAGCCGCACGAAAAAAAACAAAAAAATCAGGGTCCAGACTCTTGCCCTTGGATAAATCATCGCATAGGCGCCCAGCACGCCGGCGATTGCCCCGCTGGCGCCGATGGAGGGGATAGTGGAATCGGCATTGGACAGAATATGGGTCGCCGATGCCAAAAACCCGCATAGCAAATAAAACAGGACGAAGCGGAGGCTGCACATTGCTTCTTCGATATTGTTCCCGAAAATCCACAAGAACCACATGTTCCCGATCAGGTGCATCCAGCCGCCGTGGAGAAACATGCTCGTCAAAATACTCGCTTCGGGAGGAACGACGGCCAGGCTCGGAGGAAGGCTTTGTGTGCCGATCACTACGGCGGGAATCGTTCCGTATCTATAGGCGAAGAGCTCCGCGGCCCGCGGCCCCAGCGAAACCTGGTAGAGAAACACCACCGCGTTGACGGCAATCAAAGTCCACACGACTATCGGGGTGATGCTCGTGGGATTGTCATCTCTCAAAGGAAACATGGTTCAGTTATAAATGACGGAGGGCCAGCGGTGAAATTCGCAGGCAGTGAACCGGCATCCCGTCTTGATACGTTTCCCTTCTCAATTCGCCGTTGCCCCTACGGTTCCTTGCCACCGTTGAAGCGAACCTAAGCGCGAGAAATAAGGCGCTTGCGAACTCCGCTCTCAAGCGCCAGATCGATGGCCGTCCAGGCCATGGCCAGCGCGCCGTCGCATACCGCCCTGTCCGCCGATTCCGTTACACAGAAGCGGGCAAATTCCTGCTGATGGTTCACGGCCGGCAGGGAGCCGATGCCGATCATCGGATGGATACAGGGCAGCGCGAGCGATATGTTTCCCATATCCGTTGAAGCGACGGCTTTGTGCGTTGCTTCATTAAGATCCGGGAAGGACCGGCCCAGCAATTCCGAATTACGCCGGAAGATGGCTGCGATATCGGGATCGTGAATCAATTCCGAATAGGGTTTATCCCCTCCTATAATTTCAAGTTCGGCTCCCGTGGCGAGCGCACCGGCCTCAAAACATCGGTAGATCCGGGACCGCAGGCTTTGGAGTTCTGCCAGCGTCCGGCTGCGCACGATATAGCGGGCAGCCGTATGGGCCGGGATTATGTTCGGCGCATCCCCGCCATGGACGACGATTCCATGAACGCGGTCTGTGGGTAAGATGTGCTGCCGCAAAAGCCCGATAGCCGTTTGGGCGATGGTCAGCGCATCCGCAGCATTGATTCCCATCTCGGGGAACGCTGAGGCATGAGCCTCCTTCCCCCGGTACCGCACTTCGAACATTGATGCCGCGATGAAGCAGGGAGTCAATACATCGGAGGGCCCCGGATGCACCATCATGGCCGCGTGAACTCCCTCAAATGCACCGCGCTCGAGCAGCAGGATTTTCCCTCCGGCGTTTCCCTTCTCCTCCCCCGGCGTGCCGATCACGCTGATGGATAAATCAACCGCATCCGCAACGCCGGAGGCCGCAATGCCGGCACCGACGGCTGCGGCCGCGATAATGTTATGCCCGCAGGCATGACCTATTCCCGGGAGCGCATCGTATTCGGCGCAGAAGACCACATGAAGAGCGCCCTTTCCGGTTATGGCGGTAAATGCGGTCGGCAAATCGCACACTCCCGCACTCACTTTAAATCCGTTTTCTGCCAGCATTTCCTCGATCCATGATGCGGCCTTCTCTTCTTCGAAACTAACTTCGGGATTCGCGTGAATTCTGTGACTCAGCTCTATGAGGCGCGGGCGCATGGCATTCAGATTCCGCAATGCTTCAGCCTTAGCATCCATGCCCCCCCTTAGGGCCTGCGCAGGCCCTTACTCTGCCCTTTCCGCACTATAATACCTT
>JBBISO010000021.1:14463-20014 GCA_037441325.1 Acidobacteriota bacterium
CGGCAATTCCCACGAAATTTCTGATACGAATGCCTCCAGGAACAAGCGCGGCCCCGCAGCCGAGGCCGTTCGATTGCCTCTGAAAGGCTTAACCCGGATCGCGATGGGATTCAAAATCTGCAAGCTTTCTGAGCTTTGCGGATGTAGTATTAAAGTAGTTCTCTAGAGGACAAAATCATGATGTTTCCATTGAAGTATCCCAATCCTGCGGCCAAATATCGCGCCGTTTTCCGATGCATTAACGGCTGCACGGGCGAATATCCGCTTAATGAAATCATTTATCGATGCCCTAACTGCCAGGACTTGCTTGAAGTCGTCCATGACCTCGAACCTTTGCGTATGACATCGCCGGATGAATGGAAGGATATCTTCGACAGCCGGTTCATGCGCACGTTCTGGCCCTATGGGTCCGGCGTGTGGGGAAAAAAGGAATTCGTCTGTCCCGATATCCTTGATGAAAACGTCGTCTCCACCTGCGAAGGAGGAAGCAACCTGTTTTGGGCCGAACAACTTGGATATCGGTGGGGTCTCAAAGACCTCTGGGTCAAGCTGTGCGGCAACAGCCACAGCGGGTCTTTCAAGGACCTCGGGATGACGGTGCTGGTCAGCATGGTCAAACAGATGCGCCACGAAGGAAAGGACATCCCTGCCGTGGCGTGTGCCTCGACCGGGGACACTTCGGCGGCGCTCGCGGCCTACTGCGCCACTGCCGGAATTCCGGCGATCGTCTTTCTTCCTAAAAACAAGGTTTCCAGCGCCCAACTGGTTCAACCGCTGGCACACGGCACCATTACTCTGGCAATCGACACGGATTTTGATGGCTGTATGGAAATTGTGAAGCAAATCACCAGCCGCAACAATATCTACCTGGCCAATTCGATGAATTCACTTCGCATCGAAGGGCAGAAAACGATCAGCTTCGAACTCTGCCAACAGTTCGATTGGGCCGTCCCCGACTTGATCATTATTCCCGGCGGAAATCTCGGGAACGTGAGCGCGCTGGGCCAGGGATTTTTGCAGATGAAGGCTGTCGGTCTGATCGATCGGTTGCCGCGCATTGTCTGCGCTCAGGCGGAAAATGCCAATCCTTTGTATCAAAGCTATCTTCGCCGCTTTGAAGATTTCGAACCCATAATGGCAAAGCCGACTTTGGCAACCGCCATCCAGATCGGGCATCCCGTGAGTGTTAAAAAAGCGGTCCGGATTTTGAAACAATTCAATGGCGCGGTCGAGCAAGCAAGCGAGGAAGAGTTGGCCGAAGCCGCGGCCGAAGGGGACCTGACCGGATTATATAATTGTCCTCACACCGGGGTCGCTCTCGCCGCCCTGAAAAAAATGGTCCTGCGGAGAGAGGTCCAGGCGGATGAGCGTATAGTTGTCATCTCTACCGCCCACGGGTTGAAATTTACCTGGTTTAAAACTCAATACCACGCCTCCAAACATCCAGGCATGAAGTGCCGGTTCGCCAACCCGCCGATAGAGGTGCAGGCCAAATATGACATGGTGCGCGACGCCCTCATGCGCAGCTTGGAAGCGCGCAATGCCCAACTTGCCAAACCCGCAGAAGGGAATGCGCCCGAATCAGGAGCCTGAAGTACGGCAGGCGGCATCCTGGAATTTCCGGGCAGGCCGGCCCGAATTGCCGCTGGATTTCGCAGCAAGGCTCCGCAGCCATCAGCTTGCGCAAAAATGCGGGCCGGGCCGGGGCAAATTTTCAATGCAACCGATTGCCGTGGTACACTGAGTTATTTTAAGGTAATTATTTCGGGAGAAATATTAATGCTGGTCGTAATGAAGTCCAATGCCACAAGCGAGGATATTGAAGCCGTCTGTCGCAAAATTGCATCCATGGGCTATCGGGCTCACCCCATTCCGGGGAGTACCCGAACCGCCATCGGGATTACCGGGAATCAGGGTCCGGTTGAAGGCGCCGCCATTGAATGCCTTTCGGGCGTCGCGGAGTGCATCCCGGTATCAAAGCCATACAAACTTGTCCTCCGGGAACTTAAAGAGGAGACGACGATTATTGATCTCGGAGACGGAGTGCGCGTGGGCGGACGGGAGCTTGCGATCATCGCCGGACCCTGCGCGGTGGAAAATCGCGAACAAGTCCGAGCCATAGCGGCCAGCGTCTCGGCTGCGGGCGCGAAGTTGTTTCGCGGAGGCGCATACAAACCGCGCACTTCGCCTTACAGCTTTCAGGGGCTTGCCGAGGACGGACTTAAAATACTGAAAGAAGTGGGCCGCGAGTTTGGTTTGAAAATCGTCACGGAAGCCATTGACGTCGAAAGTATGGACTTGGTCGAGCGTTACAGCGATATCATCCAGATCGGGGCGCGCAACATGCAGAATTTTTCACTTTTGAAGCGCGCCGGCAAGTCGCACCGGCCGGTGCTTTTGAAACGGGGCATTTCCGCAACCCTGGACGAACTGCTCATGGCCGCGGAATACATTCTTTCAGAAGGGAATTATAACGTGATCCTGTGCGAGCGCGGGATCCGGACCTTCACGGATCACACACGCAACACGCTCGACTTGAGCGTCATTCCCGCCGTACAACGCGTCAGCCATTTGCCGATCATCGTGGATCCCAGCCACGGCACCGGCCGCCGTGAAAAAGTCCTGCCGCTTTCGCGTGCCGCGATCGCGGTAGGAGCCGATGGCCTGATGGTCGAAGTCCATCACCACCCGGAGGCGGCGCTTTCGGACGGGTCTCAGTCCATACAGCCGCCCGAGTTCCAGCAGCTGATGGAGGAAATCCGGCAGATCGCCATGATCCTGGGAAGATCGCTGGCACCGGCTCCGGAAGGCGCAGTTCGACCGCGATGAAGGCATGGTGAGGCAGCAGCCATTGATGCAAGCGCAGCCGAACAAGCATCGCGGCCCCGGGCCGGAGATCCATACGGCACCGTTATCCGGCGGGCGAAAGGCGGCATGAAAATCCTGATTACGGGTTCCACCGGTCTCATCGGCTCTGAGCTTAGCTCCTTTTTATCCGCAAAAGGCCACCGCATATTGCGCTTGGTCCGCAAAAGCAAAACGTTTCACGGAACTGCAGCGGGAGCATGACTTAATCATGATTCGGAGATCCGCCGCGACCGATCCTGTTCCCCGCCCAAACCTTGTTTTCGATCCGGATGGCCTTGGGCTTGAAGAATACTCCAGGGAATTCTTTCAACCCGACACCGTGCAGGTAGCCCGCACAATCATCGGTGCATGGTTTGCCCGCCGTTATCAGGATCGCTGGTATGGCGCCCGCATTGTTGAAACCGAAGCGTATCTGGGCGTGAGCGATCCGGCCGCACACTCCTGGCAGGGGCGGCGGACGCCGCGCGTCGAACCGATGTATATGGAAGGCGGCCATTTGTATGTTTTTTTTGTTTATGGGATGCACTACTGCGCCAACGTGGTCACCCGGCAGGCGGGCATCCCCGAAGCCGTGCTCTTGCGGGCGGCGGAAACCCCAGAAGGAGCCTCACCCAAGCTGATGAGCGGACCAGCCAGGCTTTGCGCTGCGCTTGGAATCACCGCGGCATCGAGTGGCGAGGATCTACTTTCCGGAGGCAACCTGAGGCTCTTCCGCGGCAGAGACAAACGCCCGCATATCGGCATGTCCCCTCGCATCGGAGTCGGATATGCAGGCGATGCGGCCGCTTGGCCGCTTCGCTTTTTCGACCTGGATTCAGCTGCTGTATCCGCCCACACGCAGATGAATTCGCACATGCGGATCAAGCGCCCAAGCTCACCGAACAGGCGCGGGGGACAAAGAGTTTCCCAGTGAGAACAGCCTGCATGTTTTTCCTTGCGAACTCAGCCTCCTCAGCGGCCGGAATGACAAGTCAAATTCGGAATCCAAGCAGGGCGGCTATCAGATTCTCAATCTCATGCTTGACGCACTATCGAAAATATCCTGCAATTCTTCGATCAAATCCGGCGCATGCCTGAAACCCATGATGCGGTCGACTTCGCTTCCGGAAGAATCGAGAATGATTATCGTCGGATATCCGCGGACCTTGAACCTGCCGGTCAGCCGCTCTCCTTGAGGATCGGTGTCGGCGAAAATCCTGACGAATACCCGTTTGCGCGAGAATTCCACAAACGCTTTGTCGGTATAGACCTCACGGGTCATCCTTCGGCAATACGGTCACCAGCTCGTCGACATATCCAATACCACAAATTTCTTTTCTTTGGCCGCCTGTTTCAAAGCAGCGTCAAAGTCCTGCACCCAAGCCACTTGAGCCGTGCAAAAGACAGGGACAATAAGCATCATCCAAAGAGCCCCGACAAGCAGCCGTTTATTTCCGCGGGATATGATCATTTCAACTTTCCTTTCCATCAGGCCCTTATTTTGGATAGATCATCGTGGGCGGATCGGGCAGCCGGGGTTGGCTGATTTTTCCGCCCCCTGAGATAAAGTACTCTTCCCATCCGTAAAACCGATTCGAAAAATCCAAAAAGCCGCCGAGCAGGCCAAGCTTCCCTGGTCGGGCTTTAAATGGTAACAGAATTAGCCCGCATTTCTCACAAGGTTTAGTAGCGAGGCGTCGCAGACAGGTGTGGATACAAGGCGCGCGACATGTGGGGCGGGTCTCCAGACCCGCCCAGGACGGCTCTGAAGAGCCGTCCTCAGCGAAATGCAGCAGTTATGCCTGGATGTGCCGCCCAAGTAAAAACCTTGTGAGAAATGCGGATTAGCGTTTTGAATCTCATCAAATGCTCTAGCAAAAACCAGGTTGCCTCCATGTACGGATGACTCTCCAGGCCGGTCCGATCCGATATTTGTGGTGTATGTGCCATGGCGGACGGCTCGGGATAGCCGCCGCCATACGACATTTAGTTATACAGAGCCTTATAAATAGTTTCTGTCGCGAAATGCATCCTAAATCTCAGCCATGCCATCTATCAGTCGAAACCCATGGAATGCACAGGCTTGCTTGTGCTTTTTGCAATGTGAAGATTATCAAGCATCTGAAGTGCGGCAGCAGGCGGCCGCACCCAAAAGCACCCTGCAGATTCCAACCATTTATCTGCACCCGACAAATGGATTTCGCGACAGAAACTCGTCAAGGATCCAATTTGAAATCCACTTTTCGAGCTATAGTATGAAAATCATGAAAAAGCAATGGTTCAAGACAGCTTTCGTCCTGGGGGCCGGCCTCGGCCTGAGGCTTCGTCCCTTAACCGAGCGCTGTCCCAAACCTCTTCTGGAAATCGGCGGGCGGCCGATCATTACTTACGCGATGGATCATTTGTTGAGCGCCGGTGTTGAACGTTTCATTGTTAATACGCACCACTGTCCGCAAGCCTACCTTAAGAAATTTCCGGGCTGCCATTGGCGCGGCACGCCTATCGAATTCCGCCATGAGCCGGTCTTGCTGGATACAGCCGGAGGATTGAAAAATATTGAAGACCTCCTGAGTGAGGACGAAGCAATCCTTTGCTATAACGGCGACATCATCACCAATTTGCCGCTGCCGAATCTCATGCGGCTTCACAAAGATCGAAGGCCCGAAGCCACACTGGCGCTAAGGAGCAAAGGGCCGCTGCTTAA
>JBBISO010000022.1:0-19786 GCA_037441325.1 Acidobacteriota bacterium
ACTCGGTCATTCCGGTGATGTGAAAGGACCTGATTGCCAGTCTGCTTCCCCGGCAGAGCTCGCGAATTTTAGGCAAAACCGACTCTTCAAAAACAAACCGAAGTTCCCGTGGGGGGCCGGGCAATAATACGATATAACGGCCTTTGTCCTCTATCCACATTCCGGGCGCGGTTCCCAGTGCATTGTCGAGAATTTCGGCTCCTTGAATCACTTCCGCCTGCTTCTCATTGATCTTGGCCATGCGGAATCCGCGAGCCGCAAATTTTTCCCGCAGGCTTTCCAGGATGCCTTCATCTACGGATAGTGGACGCTTCAAGACGCCGGCGACCGCTGCGCGCGTGAGATCATCTTCCGTAGGGCCCAGGCCGCCGCTTAAAACCGTAAAATCAGATCGGTTGAGAGCTGCGCGCACAACATGGCAAATGTCATCCCGGTCATCCCCGACGATAGTCTTCAGGCGCACTTCGCAGCCCGCTTCATTCAGCCGCTGAGTGAGATAGAGCGAATTGGTGTCGATATGATCCGGCGTCAACAATTCGGATCCGACCGCGATGATTTCTGCTTTCATCCTGTCTTAGAGCATGTGGTTGATAAGCTGGAGAGCCAGGTTGCCATAAACACCCGCCAACAAATCGTCCGCCATGATGCCCACTCCTCCTTTAAGTGATTCCAGGCGCCGGATTGGGAAGGGTTTCCAAATATCAAACGCCCGAAAAGCCACGAAACCCAAAATAATATTTAACATATTTGCGGGCAAGAAAAGGAACGTGAGCAGCTGTCCGGCGACTTCATCTATAACCACAAAGGACGGATCCCTAATTTCCCTATTGCGGCTGACTTCCGCAGCCGTAAAGATCCCGGCGATGCTGATCAGGCATACGGCGCTGAGATGAAGTTCGGGCAATAGCCGGTATGAAGAAAAACAAAACAGGGAAAAAATGAGCGTCACCGCAAAGGAGGCGCAGGTTCCGGGGGCTCCCGGGATGAAACCGATGAAAAATGCGCTCGCAATTACCAGGGAAATACGGCTTCTCATTTTTTAATAGGGTCTTTTTGCCGGGCAGGCGGCCCGTCTTCATCCTCGTCCGCATTTCTGACAGGAATGCGGTAGGTGCCCTCAATCCAATTGCCCAGATCGACAAGCTTGCAGCGCTCGCTGCAAAAGGGCCTGAATGGATTGGACGTGCTTTCTGTTTCCTTCCCGCAACGCGGGCATTTTAAGATCATACTCTCGGCACATTTTGAAAGCAGCCAGGGCGCATTCTTACCTGACGATCATACCCAGCAGGTCATGACCCAGGACCTGCGTGACCCGTATAGTCCGGAACTCTCCGATTTGTACAGCGCCGGCTTCGGAGTCGTTGATCAGGCAAATCCCATCGATTTCAGGCGCCTGCGATTCAAGCCGGCCCTGCAGCAGGAGATCGGTTTCCCGCGAAAAACCTTCCACGAGGATTGGGAACTCCTTGCCGACCAGCAGGCTGTTTTTTTTGCGCGCTATGCTTGCCTGCTGCTCCATTAAAATTCGGCGGCGGCGCTCAGCCGTCCTTCGCGGAATTTTCGGACGCAGCGCGCAGGCAACCGTATCCTCTTCATCTGAATAAGTGAAGACTCCCAGACGATCGAACTCGATTTCTCGGCAGAAATCTTTCAACTGGCGGAAATCCTCTTTGGTTTCTCCGGGGAAACCCACGATCATGGCCGTTCGAAATGTCACTCCCGGGATGCCGTCCCTGATCCGCCGGATCATGCGCGTCAGGCCGCCGCGGTTGCCGCCTCGTTTCATCCGTCTTAATAGATTCGTGCTGGCGTGCTGTAGCGGCATGTCAATATACTTGCAAATCTTATCGCTTGAATTCACAACCTCCATCAGCCGGTCGCTGACCAGATTGGGATAAACATACAGAAAACGGATCCAGCGCAGGCCTTCCACCTTGTTCACAGCATCCAGTAAATGCGCCAGGCCATCCTGAATTCCAAGATCCGCTCCGTAGCTGGTTGTGTCCTGAGAGATGAGAGTTATCTCCTTGACGCCCTGAGCGGCAAGTCGGGATGCTTCCTGAACCAAGGAAGGGATGCTGCGGCTTCGGAGCCGTCCCCGGATCTTGGGGATGACACAGAAGGTGCAGGTATGGTCGCACCCTTCGGAAATCTTCAGGTAAGCCGAATACTTCGGGCCTATTAGAGTCCTCGGCGTCGTGTGGTCGGAAAGATAGAGATGCGCATCGCTGCGGCCGTAGGAATCGGGTAAGGGGACTGGAAGTCCCGCAACGGCCCGCGTAATTTCCTCAATCTGGTTTGTGCCGAGGATGGCGTCTACCTCGGCGAGGTCTCTGCGGATTTGCGCCGGATAGCGCTCGGCAAGGCATCCGGCAACGATGAGCCTCCTGCAGGATCCGGAGCTCTTCAATTTCGCCGCGGCCAGAATCATCTCGATCGATTCTTTCTTGGAATCTTCTATGAAACCGCAGGTGTTGACTATCAACACATCGGCATCCGCGGGATCGGCGGTCATCACATGGCCCTCAGCCTGCAGCACGCCGATCATTACTTCGCTGTCGACCTGGTTTTTGGGACATCCCAAACTGATGAATCCAATTCTTGCCACGGCAATCTCCGGAGAAATTGAAATGGTAAGCTTCTCCCACAAATTGTATCAAGCGGATTTGTTGCGCGCAGAAAGAACACCTCTTTTTTCCCCCCCGCTGAATTTGGGTCGCTTAGGCCGAGGCCGGCGCCATGTTAGGATTGTCCGGCGAGATGATGAAGCCAATATGCGGAGGCGTGAGGATTTGCTATACTTGGCGGCGCAAATTGCGCCTTGCCATGTCTCGGCCGGACGTGTCTATTTGCCAAGATAAACATTTTCATGCCGTGTCATTCAGGGGAAGTTATGCGTTATGTCCACGTACCGCGGCGGCAGTGCAGCCGGTTGACGCGGGCATGGATGGCCAGCCTGCTGGGGATAATGCTCACCGGCATTGCCGGTGCGGCACAGCGCCAGGACGCGGCCTGTATTGGCTGCCACACCACCCGGGGCTTAAGCACCAAGCTGCCCAGCGGTGAACGGTTGCCGCTCACGGTGGATATCGAAGCCTTGAGAGCTTCAGTTCACGGCGCCTTGCTATGCACAAGTTGCCACACCAATATCCGGGGATACCCCCACCCGAAGATTGCCGCTAAAGATCATCGCGCTTTCCAGATGGAAAGATATCAACAGTGTCAAGCCTGCCATCAGGAGCAATACCGGCAAGCACTTGACAGCAATCACGCGCGCGTGCTTGCGGCCGGAAATCGGAATGGCGCTATCTGCGTGGACTGCCATGACAGCCACGCCGTTACCAGGCCGAACCAGCCGCGGCAGAAGATTTCCACGAATTGCGGCAAGTGCCACCAGGCTACCTATGCGGAATACTTGACGAGCGCGCACGGCAAATCGCTGCTGGAAATCAGCAATCCGGACGTTCCGGTCTGCACGGATTGCCACGGCGCACACAGCCAGGAAGATCCGACCATGATGGCATTTCGGCTTAAATCTCCCAAAATTTGCGCCAAGTGCCATGCGAATGCGGCCTTGATGCGGAAATACGATCTTTCCCCCGATGTGTTCGACACCTATGTCGCAAACTTTCATGGTTTGACCGTGACGTTGTTCGAAAAACAGCATCCCGGCCAGCCGGCAAACGAGGCGGTCTGCACGGATTGTCACGGCGTCCACGATATTCAACGGACCACGGGCGCTGATTCCACGGTTGTGAAGGAGAAACTCCTGATCACGTGCCGCCGTTGCCATCCCGATGCAACCGCGAGCTTCCCGGACAGCTGGGTGGGTCATTTCCCCCCCAACAGGGAACGGTTTCCGCTCGTTTATTATGTGAACCTGTTTTACAAAATTCTCATCCCGGTTACGATTGGCGGCATGGCGCTGTTTGTGCTCATCGATGCGGGCGCCAGGATCATCCGCTCCCGCCGAAGGCGCCGGGCGGGCGAAACAGAGGGTCCAAGGGCATGAGCAAAGAAGAGGATATGGCGCCGGCTGGCCTGCAGTTCCCGAGACGCTGCCCGGCGGCGCAAAGGATCGAACATGCCATTCTGGCCGTTTCATTCACAATTGTTGGTTTTACCCGGTTGATTCAGAAGTATGCCGCGAAGGCAGCGGCAAGCCGCAAGAAATGGAGGTGCTGAATGATTACACGCAATCTCACGGTTCAAAAGATAATATGCGTTTGCTCTTTTTGGACTTTTTCCTTCATTGCCTTTGCGCAGATGGAGGAGCCTGCCTCCCTCAGCTTCCCGAGCGTGCAATGCGCAGAGCTGAAAAAAATGATCGACAGCAAGGCTACCGACTTTCTGGTAGTCAGCAATGATCCGCAGGAGTCATATGACGAGGGTCATATCCCGGGCGCCGTCAGCTTCCCGTGGTCGTTGCAGCTCAAGCTGCCGGTTACGCTCCCCCGCAACAAGACCCTCATCCTTTATTGTTCCTGCGCCCATGAAGAGGATTCCAAGGACATGGCTGCCAAACTGGCAAAAATGGGCTATCGCAATCTTAAAGTGCTTGAAGGCGGTTTTTTGAGGTGGTCGGAATTGAAATATCCCATTGAAAAAAAGTAAACCTCTTACCGCTTCCAGTTCCCAGGGCGTGTTTTATGCAAGGTTTCGCAGCGAGGCGGCGCCTGCCCTATGGCGCCGGAGATGGTTGGGCCGGACCGTTGTTCAAGTAGCATCCGGGAAGCATCCGCTGCGACGGAAGTGCGGCCGGCCATGCCCGGATGTGCCGCGGCAGTAGCAACCTTGTGAAAATACGGGCTATCGTTTCAACGGCGTCGCAGCGATCTGCGCAGGGAATGAAGCTGGGTTTCGGCTTCCTCGCGGGGGAAGGGAACACCGGGAGGTCCGAAACGGATCGCGTTAAATATGCGTGTCAAGGCCAACAATGGAAGGCCTGTAGGATGATGCGCGAGGTTTTGCGCAAATTCCAACGGAGTCTCGCCGCGAGCCCGCTTGATACCGTATTTTTCCAGCATCTCCAGCGCCTCCGTATAGAAGCTCCCGGCCATCAGCCTGGCATTTTTCCTGAATCGCCTGCGCCTGATCAGGCTGAAAATGCGCTTTCGCCAGGGCCGGATAAACATCACCAGCACGGCGGGGACCCACGGCATCCAGAGCATCCACTCCTTGATAAGTGCCGGCGCGGATCGCGGAAAAAATTGCGAAATCCCGCTTAGGCTGTCTGCCAGGACTATTTTCAAGAGATTTTTGGCCCGGATCCGGACATCCTCCAGGCGGGCAAGCAGATCACTGATCATGCGGTATTGTCTGTAAGCATCGAAGTTCACCACGCCTTCCCACCACCACAAATCAATAGCCTCGGTGAGATTGGACAATATTTGGATGAAGGCAGCCCGCGGGCGTTGAGGATCTGCCGGAGTGGGATCAAACTCGATCCAGCCATAGGGCGGGAAATAGGCTTCCACCCAGCTATGGGCATGGTACTGCCGGACAGTGTAATTCTCGCCAATACGGTTGTACTCTCCCATCCGGAATCCATTCACCAATCTGGACGGTATCCCGAGGTGGCGGAGCATGATGGCCATGGCGGAAGCAAAGTATTCGCAATGTCCCTCTCGAATATCGAAAAGAAACACGGCCAGCGGATCCGGGTTGTTGGGGGTGCCGCGGAGATTCAAACTATAGCGGTAATGAGTCAGCAGATATTGTTCGAGCGCACGGGCTTGGGCGTATTTCGTTGGGGCTTCCCGGGTTGCGGCGGCCGCCAGATCTGAAATTCTTGGATTCCGGGAAGGCAACTGGAGGTATGTTGTGAGAATCTCGCCCGGAATCGGCTCACAGTCGGATATGTTGCCGGGATCGGGCCGAATGGGATCCGAAATAGCGTCATATCTCAATTTTTTTTGCGGCCCCCGCTCCGCATAGAGGCTCTCTGTCGAATCTCTTTGGAGCCATCCCGCCTCTCTTGAGACTGCCAGCGCCTTGTGCGCCGCGAAAACCACGTCGGTGGAAAGCGCTTCAATGAAAAAGGACTGGTGAATCCATTTCGTCCCCTGTGCGGAATTCTCCAGCTTGTAGTACCGGCCTTGTACTGGAATGGGATGCCGGCGCAGATCGCTGCGCCTCCAGGAACGGCCGTCATAATAATCAAAAGAAATCCCTCTCCATTTCAGGTCGGCAGGCAGTTCGGCCGGAGGTTGTGACGCCCGAACTCTCATGACAAGGGCATCCGATTGCTTGATGGTTCCCAGCCGGCCCAGCTCCACATGGTCGGAAAAACCGCTGATGTACCTTGTCTTTCCGGTAGGCGGTTTAAATCCGCCTGAACCGCTGCGGGGCAGGAGCAAAAACAGAGGAACCGCCAATGCCAGAACAAAAAGCGCGATTCCAATCGCAGTCCAGTGCAACGTGGCGGCAGGGAAGGGGGAAAACAGTTCCAGGCCGGTTCCCTTCAAATTTTGGGGTGTTACGAAGGGTTGAACTGCGGCGCGGCTCAGCATGCCGACGCTGCTGCGCCGCATTTCAAAAAGCACCAGCGTGACGATGCCGGAGAGAAGAAAAGCCAGAAAACAGAGGCCGAAAACAATGTTGGCCGTAAGAGCCGTTGCGGCCAGCAGCTTCGCGAAACTGAGGAGATACAGCAACAGATAATCCCGGTCTTGTGCAAGCGTCAGGAGTCTCAGTGCGGCCAGGAAAAAAATCAGATGAACCGTGCTGATGAGAAAAGAGCGCGACACCAGCCCGAGGTCGATGGCGAAGAATGGAAGGTAGGCCACCGCGAGGCAATTTAAGACCCATGCGGGTATCCTTCGTCGGAGAGCGGCCGTATCGATGAACCAGCTCCCAATAAAAAAGCCGCCGAATAGAGCCATTGCGATCCAATTGATGGCGCCGGTTGCGCCAACCGCCAGGAATCCCGAGCCGATCAGGCAGTAAGAATATGTTTTAAAAAAGCGCGCAAAATTCATAATTCGTCGAAGTAAAGAATATGAGAAGAGCGCCAGATCGCGGACGGGAAGCTTCCTCTTGGCTTGGACGTGAGGATAATCTTAAAAACCTTGTCCGACAGGATTTCTTGACAGTGCGGGGATTCTTCGACTGGAGACAGGCGGCCGCCGCTCCAGGGGCCGCTGTCCGCTTCGGGAGGCGCGGGCTGGTATGGAACCAGGGCCAGGGATCGGAGGATGCGGTGCTTATGTTCGATCCCGGCCCCGCGCGGCACGTATTCCTGCCGAGTAAGAAACGACATCGAGGCTCCTTCTTCCAGAAAATGGGCAGCGATGCTGGCCGCAAGGGAAACCGCTTTTTCAAAATCATTTTCATGGCGGCCGCCGGCGCCGCCATAGTGCCATGTGTCGAGCACCAAACAAAAGTTGCTCTCTTCTTCACGCGCATACTCGCGGGCCATGAGTTCGCCGGTCTTGGACGTCGCCTTCCAATCAATGATCCGCGCGCTCTCGCCTGCCTGGTATTTGCGCAGCGAAAAGAGATTTTCGCCCAACCCCGCATGCATGCTTTCCATGCTTCCCGAGAGAAAAGGAAGCAAATGGAAGAAGGAGGAAATCTCTCGCACTGTCGGGTAAACGAGCACCTCTCCGTTTGCACGGACCAGCTCCGCCCGGCGGAAGAACCCAAAGGGGAAACGGGTCGAAATCCAAAAGCCCCGCAGGGTGTATAAACCTCTGCGCGGGAAAGACTGCACGGTATATTGCGAACGCTTCTCTCCGGCCCCGAGAATGGGAAAATAGGCCGACTGTTGGAATAGGGCTTGATGCGCAACGGCCGCTTCCGGCCTTCTGGTGCGCGGGCGCGCGCCGAATCTGCCAAGAAACCTGAAGGGAGAATAGCCGCGGGTTAACTCTGGACCTTCAATGCGGATGGAAAATGATGGGAAAATCCGCTTCATGTTTTTGGCCGACACTTTGATCGATACCCTATCCCCTACGAACACGTTTTCGGGGAGTTGCAGCGACAGCGAAATCTGCTTCAATGAGTTCCGGGAAACAATGCCGGAGACGGCCAGGCTGGAGAGCAGGGCGGAGACGATGACATACAGCAGGCTGTTGCCGCTGTTGATGGCCGCCAGGGACAACAGGAAAGCGAGGAGAATAAACAGCAATCCCGCCCAGGTGATTTTGAAGGAAAAAGGCAAGAGGCGGCGCGACAAGCCAATCCTCTGGGCGTTCTTCGGCGGGCTAGAACGGGATTTCAATGCTCGCAAGAATTTCAGCAAGAATTGCCTCGGCTTC
This sequence comes from Acidobacteriota bacterium, assembly GCA_037441325.1. Lineage (GTDB taxonomy): Bacteria > Acidobacteriota > UBA6911 > UBA6911 > UBA6911 > UBA6911. Next base: position 8,262 of record JBBISO010000022.1, read on the forward strand.
TTCACTGCGTTTATGGGGCGAAGAATATTTGGAACTAACGATCACCCGGTGGGCCAGGACCGGCAGCGCAAGCCTCTTGATGTCGTCCGGGATACAATAATCCCGTCCTTCAAAGTAGGCAAGCGACTGTGCCGCCCTTCGGAGGGCAAGCGATCCGCGCGGGCTGACGCCGATAAGCAAAAATTCCGACCGGCGCGTGGCATCCACAATGGCCAGGATGTAGTCGAGCAGGGATTCATCAACACGCACTGCGCTGGCGGTTGACTGGGCTGCCAGAATGTCTTCCGCCCGCATCACGGGCTGCAAAAGGTCCAGATCCGGCAGGCGGCTTTTTCGGCGGAGTATTTCCTTCTCGGCGTCATTTTGCGGATATCCCATCTTGATGCGGAGAAGAAACCGGTCCAACTGCGAATCGGGGAGGGGATAGGTGCCGTGGTGTTCTATGGGATTTTGGGTGGCTACCACCATAAAGGGACGCGGCAGCGGATAGGTATGGTTGTCCACGCTGACTTCGCCTTCGCTCATGGCTTCGAGCAGGGCGCTCTGGGTTTTGGGGGTCGTGCGGTTGATTTCATCCGCCAGGATGACGTTGGCGAAAATGGGGCCTTTGCGGAAATCAAAGCTCCGGCCGGCCTGGTTGAAAACGGAGACCCCGAGAATATCGGAGGGGAGCAGGTCGCTGGTAAATTGAATTCGGCGGAATGTGCAATCGAACACCCGCGCCAGCGCGTGGGCGAGAGTCGTTTTCCCGACGCCGGGCACGTCTTCGATCAGGAGGTGTCCCTCCGCGAGCAGGCAGACAAGCGCCAGCTTCACGGCTTCTGATTTTCCGCGGACTACGGTTTCGATGGCCAGTTGCAGCTGATGGATTTTGGATTCCGGTTCTACGGCTTTCGGCATACACCCAACAGTATACTATCCTGCCTGCGCCGGCAGAGAGGCAAAATGGGAAAAGGAATTTCGGGGAAATCCCGTAACGGCGCTTCCTAATTCTTTGCCTATCTCCGCCGTCAGAACAAATTCTTCTGATTCCCCGACGAAGGAACTTTGAAGTGTTCAAATGCTTTTCGGGTCGCCATTCGGCCTCGCGGTGTCCGGTCCAGAAACCCTATCTGGATCAGGTAGGGCTCATAGATATCCTCGATGGAATCTTCGTCTTCATTAATGGCCGCGGAAAGTGCGCCTATGCCCACCGGGCCGCCGTTGTATTTTTCCACTATCGTGAGCATCAGCTTCCGGTCGATTTCATCGAAGCCGTAAGTGTCCACATCCATCATTTGAAGTGCCTCCATGGCGACACGGCGGTTGATGCGGCCGTCGCTCTTGACTTCGGCATAATCGCGGACGCGCCGGAGCAGCCGGTTGGCGATGCGCGGGGTTCCGCGGCTGCGCGATGCGATTTCAAGCGCTCCTTCGTCGTCGATATCCACGCCCAGCGTTTCGGCGGATTGATGCACGATGACGCGCAGGTCCCGGCTGCTGTAAAACTCAAGCCGGTGGATGATCCCGAAACGGCCTCGCAGCGGCGCCGTCAGCAGCCCTGCACGCGTGGTTGCCCCCACCAGGGTGAATTTGGGGAGCGGCATTTTGATGCTGCGCGCTCCGGGGCCTTCTCCGATTATGATGTCGATATAATAATCCTCCATGGCAGGGTAGAGGATTTCCTCGATGGACGGGTGGAGCCGGTGAATCTCATCGATGAAGAGAACATCATTCGGTTTGAGGTTCGTCAGGATCGCCGCGAGATCCCCCCGCTTTTCGATCACGGGACCGCTGGTGGTACGGATGTTGACCCTCATTTCATTGGAAATGATGGTGGCCAGGGTCGTTTTGCCCAATCCCGGCGGGCCATAAAGAAGAACATGATCCAGGGACTCCTGTCTCTTGAGGGCCGCCTGGATGCTGATAGCAATGTTATCTTTGACCTTCTGCTGCCCGATATACTGAGACAGAGTTTGCGGGCGAAGACTTTGCTCGAACAATCTCTCTTCTTTTTGAAAAACAGGATTCAGGAGGGTGTGCGCGGGTTCATGCTTTGCCATATTCGCCATTAATCCCGTTAACCGGCAAGCCGCCGTAAAGTGTTACGCAGAATATCCTCAAAGGTGCGTCCGCATTCCGGGGAACGGAGCGCGGCCGAAAGGGCTTTTGCCGCCGTCGACCGGGGATAACCCAGGTTGACGAGCGCGGAGAGAATGTCCTCCTCCAAAGCGCTGGGCCTGCTTTCCTGCTGCTGCGGGGCAAGCTGCTCCGTGAGAAGAAACGGCGTGATCTGGCTTTTGAGTTCGAGCACCAATCGTTCTGCCGTCTTTCGTCCCACACCGGGGATCGCCGTCAGCCGCGCCAGATTGCCTTCAATGACTGCCTGTGCAAGCTCCTCCACCCGCGCGCCGGACAGAATTGCCACCGCCAGCCTGGGCCCGATTCCGCCGATGGAGATCAGTTTCAGAAAGAAATCTTTTTCCCGCTGCGTTTGGAATCCGAACAGCGCCAGTGCGTCTTCCCGCACGTGCGTGTGAATGTTCAGCACCACCTCGCTCCCTTCGCCCGGAAGCTCGAAAAAGCTCGTCAGGGGTATAAAAACCTCATAGCCGACTCCTTGGACGTCGAGCAGGACAACATTGGGTTTTTTGCGCAGAAGCCTGCCTCGGAGCTGTCCAATCATTTTCAACTTGCTCCCTACATTATATTGCGGCGATGCGGCTTGTTGCAGGATCCAAGCTGCAGGAAACAGGACGGGATGCATCCTCTGCCGGCCACCAGCCACTGCCTGCTAACGCGGCGTCGCATCCGGAAGGCCTCCATCCACAGGAAGTGTCGCTCCGGTGGTGGGTGTCTGGCGCGTGGCAAAAAAGAGGACGGCTCTCGCCACGTGCCGTGCCGTGATTCTTGCTTTTAGGAGATTGCGATTCCGGTAATATTCCTCCAAACCTTCGGGGCTCAGCCCCCTGGCGGCCATCCTTTCCGGCCCGATTTCCGCCCATAGCCCGGACCTGCGGGTTCCGTGGGAAAATACCGCGTCGGGCGCAACCATATTAACGCGGACATCGAATTCCGCAAATTCCTGGCTTGCGATGCGCGCCAGTTGATGGCCTGCGGCTTTGGTGGCGCTGTACGCGCCGAAACGAGCTCCCGGCGCAAAGACATTTTTGGTGGAGATCATCACAATATCTCCTCCCGTCCCCTGAAGCTTGAAGTGCCGGGAGGACTCGGCGAGCATGGTGAGCATGCCTTCAATATTGATCTTTTCCAATTTCCGGAAAGATTCGAGGCCCAATTCGGAAAGCGCCGCGACGTGGGCCGCTCCCGCGTTCAAAACCAACAAATCGATTCCGCCCCAGGTCCGGATGACGGCGCCGAAACCTTCGGCCACCGATTCCGGATCGGTGATGTCCAGCGGGATGGCGAGCACGCGCGGGCCGAAGCCGGCTTTCAACTCATCCGCCAGCCTTACCAGGGGCTCTCCCCCCAAATCTGTGACCGCGACGTGGCATCCTTGCTCCAGGAGTTCCTGTGCGATTCCCGAGCCGATGGCGCCGGCAGCGCCGGTTACCAGCGCTACATGGTGGCTCAGAGGGAGCCGTCGGTCACTCTGCAGTTTCGTATGCTGGAGGGAGCGGTATTCCATATCGAACAAATCTTTTTCCTCCATCCCGCAGTAGGTTCCCATCGCCGCGATCTGAGTTTTGACGGCAAGCGTGTGAGCGGCAATGTCCCTGACGATAGTTGAAGCCGCAATGTCTTTTCCGGCGCAGAGCGCCCCCAGGCCCGGAACAAGAATGACTCTGGGTAGCGGATCCATGCGCTCCACGCCTGCCGGCATGGAGGCCGCATACTTATCTACATAAGCGTCATAGGCAGCGGCGTAATCCGCGATGGCGATTGAGAACTGAAGCCGGAGGTGGTGGAGGTCGTCGAACTTGGGTTTATCGATCCACAAGTAATAGGGCTTGGTTCGGATCAGATGATCGGAGGTCAAGGGGGGAGTCAGGGCAATCTGGCGTCCGCCCTCTGAATCCACAAAATTCAGAACCTCTCTGTTGATTAAAGGCTGCAAAATGCACCGCTCCCACGGGTGATCGGAATTGCCGGTGGGTTTTGCCAGCAATCCCCGGACGATCGGTCCTATCTCGGCCAGGCGTTTCTCGGCGACCGACAGCGGCGTGGAAACATCCGGGGATATGGGGCGGCGGGCATGCTGATTCAGGTATTTCTCGGCCATGTCTGCCAATTCAATCGTGGTTCCATAGCTTTCCCGCGCGGTTTCTCCCCAGGTTAAGAGTCCGTGCCGCATTAATACCATGGCCTTTGCATCCGGATTTTCCTCCAGCGCCGCTGCAACCGCCTTCGCCAGCTTGAATCCCGGAGGAAAGTACGGGAGCACAGCGACGTTTTTTCCCAGGGCCTTTCTTAATATCTTTTCGCCATCGACCTGGTCCGCCAAGGCCAGGATTCCATCGGGATGGGTGTGGTCCACGAACTTTTTCGGGATAAAGACGTGGACGAGAGTCTCGATCGACGGGGCGGCGGCGCGGGAGTCGAGCAGATGGGTGCGAAACTCATTGACCATTTCGGTGTCGGAGAGGTCCGAAAGGTTTTTCAGCTTCTTCAGGTATTCAAGATCCAGCCCGGTATAGCCGTCGGGCTCGATAAACGCCATGTTATATCCGGAAGCCTTTACAAAAATCGCAAGCAGTTCTTCGCCCAGGATATTCGTGTGAATGGTCTTGACCGAGGAATTGCCTCCGCCATGAAGCACCAGCTTGTCCTCAGCTCCAATCAGGGAAGCAACGTAAAGGCCGATGGCCAAGTCCTCACCCCATTGTTTCCCGTATTTGTGGGTGAATTGAGCCGCCTTTTCATCCGACCAGCGGTTTTCCATACTGCTCCTGTTAAAAACTCGGTTTCCAAGGACTAAAAACGGTTCAAATCTTCAGGGTGCGCGGCTCCATGACCTGCGACTTTCGAACCATGAACCTCTGAACGCTAAGACTTCTGCCTGCTTTCATTATTATTATAGGCCTGGTAAAACTCGAATGCCTCTTTGGGCTTCACGCGATCGTGGACGACTTTCCGCACCGCTTGAATCATGGCCGCCGGCGCCTCGGATTGGAAGATATTCCGCCCCATGTCTACCCCGGCCGCTCCTTCTCCGACGGCCCTATAAGCCATTTCCAGAGCCTCCAGTTCGGGAAGCTTTTTCCCGCCGGCCATCACCACGGGAACGGGGCAGGAAGCGGTCACCGTCTCAAATCCGTCCGCAATATAGTAGGTCTTTATAAAGTGTGCGCCCAATTCGGCGCAGATCCTGCATGCCAAGCGGAAATAGCGCGCGTCGCGCGCCATGTTTTTTCCCACCGCGGTGACGCCCAGGATCGGAATGCCGAAACGATTCCCCATGTCCACCAAGCGGGTCATATTGTGCACGGATTGCGTCTCGAAGTCGCCTCCGATGAAAACCTGCACGGCCAGAGCCGAGACGTTCAGCCGGACCGCGTCCTCGATATCGACCGCAATCTGTTCATTCGAAAGCTCTTTCAAAATGCTTGGCCCGCCGCTCGCTCTCAGAACAATTCCCTTGGCCGCATCGGATGGAATCACGGTTCTCAGGATGCCGCGTGTAAGCATGAGGGCATCCGCAAAGGGCACCAGGGGAACGATATTGATGTCTACCCGTTCCAGCCCCAAAGTCGGACCCTGGAAGTATCCGTGATCGATTGCCAGCATCACGGTACGGCCTGATGCCGGCGAAAAAATTCGAGCCAGGCGGTTTTGCATTCCCCAGTCAAGCGCATTAGATCCTTTTAGAAAAAAGGGGGTATTCCTCGCAGGAATATGGGTGAAAAATTCTTTGTTTTCGCTGAGGCTATCAACGTCCGGCATCTCCCGTTCCTTTCTCTTCTTGTTCCGAAGCTACCATCCAACAATATGCCATGAGCCGAATCCAGATGCATATGGTATATCAAGCTCCGTCACGGACGAAGTCAAAGATTGAGAGCTGTATCAGCTTCTTTGAATTCTTCCTTTTCGGGCCGGCGGCAGCCGACAAAAATCATAGCACGGACGCGCGGCAATTGCGGAGACAGAGGAACGCGCGCATTGCTCTCGCCGGGGAACTGTCCATTCCCTGGAAATGATGGAGACATTAGTCGACGAAATGTTGGTATTTGGAAATCTCAATGCAATTATCCCGGCTTATGATTTTCGGGCAGCTGCAGAGCTCGCCGCATTTAGCCAATGTTTTTGTTCAACCATCCGGGCCGTTCCTGGTACGAAAATACGGAAAGCGCGCCGACCGGCTCCGCCGAATGCGGAAGCTGGGTTATAATGAGGCCGGTTTAGAGTTTTGCGCTGATGTTTCGAATGGCGACTTTGGCATTCTGTGTTTTTTTAAGTCAACCTTTTTAGCCTTAGGGCCTGCCCAGGCCCTAAAGGAGGCCGTATGCGGAACAAATCATCGCGAAGGAGCTTTCTGCAAACAGGACTGGTGATCCCTGCAGCGGGATTTATCATTTCTCCTCTCGGCTTGGAGGCTGCATTGCAGCAGCCCTCAGGACAGCCGGCTCCGAAATTTCAGGAACCGACAGGCTATGCCGGCGGCGGCAAATATGGGAAATACGTAATTAAAGAATCCTACGCAAAGTACCATCAATTGGAAAATGTTACGGTAACTCCCAAGCAGCTGATGGCTGATTGCATTATCACGCATCAGGTATTTTACAAGCCGGAAGTTATCGTTCGGGAGCCTCATTTCCATGATTTTGTGCAGATCATTGGGTTCCTTGGAACGAACCCGATGAATTGCCGCGAATTTGATGCTGAAGTGGAATTTTGCCTTGGTGAGGAAAAGGAAAAACACGTCATCGATGTGCCCACGGTGGTATCTCTCGCCAAAGGTCTAAGCCATGGCCCCATCGAAATAACCAAGATAAACAAGCCTTTTATTTTTCTTGAGATCATGCTGACAAGCAGTTATTCGGCGCAAAAGCCGAAACCGAAGACCGCTGCTTAGTCTGGTTTCTATCGCGAGATGCATTTATTGGGTGCAGATAAATGATTGGAACCGGCAGGATGCTTTGATGCGCGGCAGCTTGCCGGCGCCTTCAAGTGCTTGATAATCCGGTGCACATTGCAAAAGGCGCAAGCAAGCTCGCGCACTCCAAGGGCTGCGCCTAATAGATAGCATGGTTAGGATTTAAGATGCATTTCGCGACAGACACTGGTTTAGATTGGGGGACAGGCCTGTCTCCCAAATCCTATCGGGTGATGGAGACGCGCACGCCTTCTCAGCCGGATAATGCCTGAACGCTGATCGGATCGCCTTCACGGACTCGGCTAAGCTTTCTTACATCCTGCAGCGACCGCCCCCAGATATTTGTCGGGGCCGCCAGGCGGATTTCTTCGCCCCGGGATGCCGGCGTCGGCCCGAAACCGATTGCGATGGCGCTCCCCTGCACCCAGAAGGCCAGCTCTCCGGGTTCTATAAGGTCTCTGGCGTTCGGTTCCAGGCTTGCTTTCACGGGTGTCGTGAAGTATACCTCTTTTCCCCATGTTTGGGCCTCGGCCTCGAAAGGGAGGGCGGCCCAAACTGCATCGGCGGTCGGGGTGGCGAACAGCTCCGCGACGATTTCCACGTTGCCGATGATCATTTTCAGCTTTCTTATTGACTGTTCCATATGCCGCAAATCCTCTCAGTTGATATCGATCCCATTATGCCAAAGCTTGCCTATGGCCGGTAGGAAATCAGGTGATTGCTTGTATCCGGTAAACGAAGCGCGCAACACTCGCGGTCACACCCTCCGGCCGGCGCTTTGGCCATCTGGATCCCCGCATGACTCGCTGGCGAAATGGAGCTGTAGCTGCAAATAAGCAATGCCGCAATAATTACCATATTCCTGGCACTCATATTTCCCTCCGGTAGTTGGATTCCATTTATAAAAGCTTTTGTCCGCATACACAAGGGAGAAGCACGCGATTCCTTTGACTCGCCCGGCGGACAGTTCGGCTGATCGGCTTGTAAAGCTTCCTTTCGGCGGCTGAAAAATTCGTGATATAAAATGATTCTCCGGCCGCATAGGAGTTCCTATATTGCGGATTTGAATGTTGATGAACTTTTACCGCGTTTTTATTGTCATCGCGCTGCTGGCGAGATTCCTGATTGACCTCTTAGCGGAATGGCTCAACCTCCGGGCCCTGCGGCCGGAGCTTCCAGACGAACTGCGGGGCGTCTACGATCCGGATCAGTATTCCAGGTCGCAGGCGTACACAAGGTCGCATGCAAAATTGGGAATCGCCGAAAGCATCTTTGATTTGGCGGTTCTGCTGGCTTTCTGGTTCGCCGGCGGTTTCAACCTCCTGGATGAATTGGTGCGAGGTTTCGGTTACCACGCAACGATTAGCGGCCTAATCTACATCGGCGCTATTGCTTTGGGCGGGACTATACTGTCTCTTCCATTTTCTGTCTATTCCACTTTTGTAATTGAGGAGAAATTCGGCTTCAACCGCACAGCGCCGCGCACTTTTCTCCTCGACCGGTTGAAGAGTTTGGCCCTGGCGGCGGCCTTGGGCATTCCTTTACTGTACGCCGTCCTGTGGTTTTTTCACTATGCGGGCGGTTTTGCCTGGCTTTACTGCTGGATGGTTGCCGTCGTGTTCACGCTGGTTTTTCAGTTTGTGGCTCCGGCCTGGATAATGCCGATGTTCAACAAGTTCACCCCGCTGCCCGAGGGGGAGTTGAAGGAGCGCATTTCACAATACGTCGCCGCTGCGGGCTTGGTTTTCAAAGGCATCTTCGTAATGGACGGCTCCAAACGTTCCAGCAAGGCCAACGCTTTTTTTGCCGGTTTCGGCAGGAATCGAAGAATTGCCCTATTTGACACGCTGCTTGAGCAGCACGCCATCCCCGAGCTCGTTGCGGTGCTTGCTCACGAGATCGGCCATCTGAAAAAAAGGCATGTTATTCAGGGAATAATCATCGGCATGGCCCACGCGGGAGTCGTTTTTTTTCTGATGTCCTTGTTTCTCAACAACCGGGGCCTTTTCGATGCCTTCTATATGAAGCATGTCTCCGTTTACGGCAGCCTGCTGTTTTTCGCTCTGCTCTATGAGTCTCTGTCCTTTATTCTTGCGATCGCGCTGAATGCTTTCTTCCGCAAACATGAAAGGGAAGCGGATTCCTACGCCGCGCAGACAGTGGACAATCCGGAAGATATGGTGTCCGCGCTGAAAAAATTGGCGGTCAAGAATCTCTCAAACCTGAAGCCGCACCCGTTCTATGTTTTTCTCCACTATTCTCATCCTCCGCTGCTGCAAAGAATCGCATTGATCAAGGAAACTGCCGCCAGGATCAAAAAAGGCAGCTCGGAACCTGCGAGAGTCGGTGATGAAGCGCGCTAATCTTTGCCTCCGAAGCCCAAGACCCGGACCATAATTTTGGCCGCCGCGGGCAGCCTTTACGCTTAGGAATGGACTCCGTATTCCAGGGCGGCTTCCGTCATGGCGCGCAGGTTTTCCGGGTTCCCTTTTTCGATGCTGGCGCCTCCGGCCAGAATAAATCCGCCCCCCAGGCCGCACACTTCGATGAGTTTGCGGCAATATTCCTTGACATCCTCTGGAGTGCCCGTTATCAGCAGCGATGCGGGAACATTCCCGGCGAGGCAGGCATTGCCGCCCAGGATCTTCTTAGCCCGGAACATGTCGGTCCGGTCGAAGTACCAAATTACTTTGCCGGCCGGCAAGTCCTTGATTATTTCCAGGCGGTGGTCGTATCGTCCTTCCGCGAAAAGCAAGGGAACGATTCCCTCTTCCACCAATCCGAGGATCACTTTCCGGAAGGTCGGCCAGTAGAAAGTTTCGTATTGTTTTTCCGACATGAAGGTGTCGTCGCCCTTGTGCAGGGCGAAAAACACGATCGGCCTGCCGGACATGTTAGCTCCTTCCAGCCCGCAGGCGATATTCATCGGCGTCAATTTCTCCACGGCGGCATGGAGTTTTTCCGGCTGGCGGTACATATCCCTGATGATGCCTTTGGTCCCGCGCAAGGTGTCGGCCAGGATATCGAAGGGGGCATGCGATTGTCCTCCGAAAAGCGTCGGATAACCGGCGGCGGTTGCCTCACGGTTAAACTCCATGATAGGTCCCATCCATTTCTCCATTTCCGCGCCGTAGTCGATAATTGCCTGGTACGCCGCGCGGACCTCCGGCATCATGGCCGGCCCCAAAAACCTGTTGGGCATTCCCAATATAAAAGACGTAGGGGAAAAGCGCGCAAAAGGGGCCAGCGCTCCCAAAGTGCGCGGGAGGTAGAAACGGAGGCAGAAGTCCGAAAGATCATCCAGGAAAATGTCGTATTCGTCGGCCTTCATATATTCGCCTTCGATAAACTGCTGCATGGGGGCGCTATCCGGCAGCCCATGGCCCGGCCATTTGGTGATTAAACTGTTGATGATCTCGGATGGTTTTGCCGGGGGCACCATTCCGGGCCCGGCAAAGGTGTCTGACTCGAAGTCCTCGAAGAATCTTTTATATGCCTGGCAGAGTTTCTTATGGTCGTGCATGGCTTCCTTCAAGGTGATGCCGGCGTAATGCAACGGGAATGTTCCCGCCGGCAGAATCACGGGCACACGGTCCGGCTGTTCCAGTTTGATGACCTTGATAAACCGCGCGACCCGTTCCTGGTAAGCCTTTTTTGCCGCCGGATTTTTGAACTGCACATCTTCCGCCGCAAGCCACTGCGCGAATCTCTTTTCCCGTTTTTGGTCCGCCGTCAGTTCATTTTTCATATTCCATGGCTCCTGTATGTATGTCCACTTCCGCAAGCGTGTTTTGCGGATTGCTGTTCTCGGAAAATTAGCCGCCTGGGAATTAGTAAAATAGCAGCCTGAAGCCGGTCTTTGCCACCGATTTTGGGAAAAAGGGGACAGTCGCCGGTATCCCTGCGATACCGGCGACTGTCCCCTTTCTCTTTCAAAGCGATGCTCCGCAGGCCTGCGCCGGGAGAAGCTGATAAAACGGGCGCAAAATCGGCTGATTAGGGCAGCTTCTTCACAATTTCCGCGAACTGCTCTCTTGTGAATGCCCGGAGCGTTGTGGACCGGACATTTCCGAGCATGCCTTGAGCCAATAAAAACGCTGAGGCTGTTTCATCATCCGGCGCCTCAAAGACTGAAACTACGTCATAGTCGCCCATTGTCATGTAGATGCCGAGTGATTTGCCCCCCATTGCCTCCGCGGCTTTAAGGGCCGCTTCGATCCGGGCAGGCGCTCCCTTGACATTTTTGATGCCTTGCTCAGTCCACTCATACAGCGTTATGTAAGTCGGCATGTTATGAACCTCCGCTCATTTTGAATGTTGCTGAAAAACGCGTGCAAAAATCGTGATTCAACGAACTGAAGCTAGCAGTTTTAGGTTTTTCCGGTACAGCGCGTTTTCCCAGAGGGAAACGGAAAGGGAATGTGGGCCGGTATTCCATCGGTAAGGCGCATATGCTTCCCAATAGGTTGGACGCCCTATAGCTATAACAAAC
>JBBISO010000023.1:0-19453 GCA_037441325.1 Acidobacteriota bacterium
TGGACTTCCGCGGCGATCCTTCCGCAGCTCTGCTGGAAGTACTCGATCCGGAACAGAATCATATGTTTGTCGACCACTATCTGGATACCGAGTTCGACCTGTCGATGGTTATGTTTATCGCTACCGCGAACGTGCTGTACACGGTGCCGCGCGCTCTGCAGGATCGCATGGAGGTCATCCAGCTTTCGGGTTACACGGAAAACGAGAAACTGGAGATTGCCAAACGTTTCTTGGTCCGAAAGCAGATGGAGGCAAGCGGGCTCAAGCCGAGACAGATTCAGTTTACGAACGAGGCGCTGCTGGAGATCATCCGCAGATACACCCGCGAATCCGGCGTGCGCAATCTGGAGCGCGAGATCGCCAACCTCTGCCGGAAGACCGCCAAGAAAATTGTAACTGCTGAAATCAAGAGCAGCACGATTACTCCCGAGGAAATCGAAAAGCTGCTGGGCAGGCCCAAATACAGAATGCAGGGAATCAGCGAAGCCAATCAGGTCGGATTGACCACAGGCCTCGCTTGGACGGAGGTGGGCGGGGAGGTGTTACAGACCGAAGCAACCTTGATGGAAGGGAAAGGCCAATTGACCCTTACCGGCAAACTAGGCGAAGTGATGCAGGAATCGGCCCGAGCGGCGCTTTCTTTCGTTCGGTCGCGCGCCGCCGAATACGGCATCGGCCGCGAATTCCATAGGAAAATGGATATGCATATTCATATCCCCGAGGGGTCTATTCCCAAGGACGGACCTTCGGCGGGAATAACCATGGCAACCACCATCGTCTCCGCCCTAACCAAGATTCCGGTACGCAAAGACGTAGCGATGACCGGAGAGATCACCCTGCGGGGCAAGGTTCTGCCCATCGGAGGAGTCAAGGAAAAGCTGCTTGCGGCCCACCGCGCCGGAATCAAGAATGTCATTCTTCCCAAAGAAAACGAGAAGGACCTTCAGGACCTCCCGCCGGATATCCTCGAATCTTTGAGCGTTAAACTGGTGGAAACAATGGACGAGGTTTTGGAAATAGCGCTGGAAAGGCTGCCTGCGCCCAGGCCGGTTTCCCAGATCGAAATGGAAGCGACCCGTCCAAGCGAAAATATCGCACACTGAAAGCACGCCGCAAAACTCCGTTGCTTGAAGCAGAATTTGTTCGAAGCGCCGTCTCGAAGAATGATTTTCCCCGAGAAGGGATTCCTGAGGTAGTTTTTGCGGGCCGATCCAATGTCGGCAAATCCAGCCTGATTAACCGGCTCGCCGGCGATGAGAAACTTGCCCGGACCAGCTCCACACCGGGCAAGACTCGGAGCGTTAATTTTTACCGGATCAACCGGGCTTTCTTTTTTGTGGACTTGCCCGGTTACGGATATGCGAAAGCGGGAAAGATCACCGTCCGGCAATGGAAAGAGCTTATTGAGCAGTATTTTACCCAACGGCCTCAGATTGTGCTGGCCATTCAACTGGTTGACGCCAGAATTTCCCCCGCGAAATTGGATCTCCAGCTTTCCGAATGGCTGGATGAATTGGGAATACCGCGCATGATCGTCGCAACCAAATCAGATAAGCTTTCCAACAACCAACAAGTTTCACAGCTGCGCTTGTTTTCGAATTCGTTCGGAGGACAGGCGGTCGTGATGTCTTCCGCAAAAACGGGGATGGGCTGCAAAGAAGTATGGGCACGGGTGCTGCTGGCAACCGCAGTCAATAAACCTTCAAGAGAGTAAAAACCGATTAACCTGCCTTATTCTCCCCCTGGAGGGCGGTTTACATGCCTGAGACGACGCAACGTCGAAATTCCAACGGCCGCGAAAACGGCCATTGGAATATTCTTGACTTGAAAGAGATGAATATTTCTTCCCTGACGCAGGTCGCCAAGGATTTGAATGTTCCCGGCTGTGCCGGAATGCGCAAACAGGAGCTGATATTTCAAATTCTTAAGGCGCAAACCGAGCAAAGCGGCCTGATTTTTTCCGAGGGAGTCCTCGAATGTTTGCCCGAAGGATTCGGATTTCTCCGCGCGCCGGACTACAACTATTTGCCGGGACCAGACGACATTTATGTTTCGCCTTCGCAAATCCGCAAGTTCGATCTGCGGACCGGGGACACTGTCTCCGGACAGATCCGCCCCCCCAAAGATGGAGAGCGATACTTTGCCTTGATCAAAGTCGAGGCGGTTAATTTCGAGCACCCGGAATCCGCTAAGGACAAAATTTTCTTCGACAACCTGACCCCTTTGTACCCTCACGTGCATCTGAAGCTGGAAACGGGGCCGGATAATCTCTCCGGAAGGGTTATGGATATGCTCGCGCCCATCGGCAAGGGCCAACGCGGTCTGATCGTATCGCCACCCAGGACCGGCAAGACGATGCTCCTGCAAATGATCGCGAACTCGATCTCTCGGAACCACCCCGAAGTCTATCTGATCGTGCTGTTGATTGACGAGCGGCCCGAAGAAGTGACCGACATGCAGCGTTCCGTGAAGGGCGAGGTCATCAGTTCCACTTTTGATGAGCCGGCAGCGCGCCACGTTCAGGTTGCCGAGATGGTTTTGGAAAAATCAAAACGATTCGTGGAACATAAACGGGACGTGGTAATACTGCTGGACAGCATCACCAGGCTGGCACGCGCCTATAATACCATCGTGCCGCCGAGCGGGAAGGTCCTCTCCGGCGGCGTCGACAGCAACGCGCCGCAGCGGCCCAAGCGATTTTTCGGGGCGGCGCGAAACATCGAGGAGGGCGGAAGCCTGACCATCATCGCAACGGCATTGATCGATACCGGCAGCCGCATGGATGACGTGATCTTCGAAGAGTTCAAGGGCACGGGCAACATGGAGCTTCATCTGGACCGGAAACTGGTCGACCGTCGCGTTTTCCCTGCCATCGACATCAATAAATCCGGCACCAGAAAGGAGGAATTGCTCCTGCCCTCGGCGGATTTAAGCCGCATCTGGATCCTGCGCAAAGTCTTAACTCCGCTCGCGATCACGGAAAGCATGGAGCTTTTGTTGGAAAAGCTCTCCAAGACAAAAACGAACGGCGAATTCCTAAGCTCGCTGTCCGGCGGACAGTAAATCGCAATTGCCGGCTGCTTTCGGCAGAAGGAACGCCGCCAGCCCCTGGATCCACCAACCACGTTCTTAACCCGTATTTCCCACAAGCTTGCTACTGCGGCAGCACATTCGAGCATCCGTTTATTTTATATGGATCCAGATAGCGGGCTTGCTTCCGCATATTTTCGGTTGAAATCAGGAATAGCCGCCAATTCAATATACCCGACCCGCAACGCCAGTTCCTGGGCCAGGGCCCGCTGCTCGCGGGAAACAAGCGCCAGGCGGGCTCCCGTGCCAGCAGCGTTTCCGACCTGCCGAAAACAGTCAAGGGGCAGCGGGGGCAGCATTCCGACGGCGATAGCGCTTTCAACGTCGATAAATGTTCCAAAAGCGCCGGCGATAATAACTCTTTCAATGCTGTCTTCGGTCAAGCCTTCGGCCCCGATCAGAGATCTTATGCCGAGGCGAATGGCCGCTTTCGCCAGCTGCAATTCGCGCACATCCTTTTGGGAAACGGTTATGTCATCCCTCCCCGGGCGTTCGACGACGATAAACTGCATCGATCCTTTCCATCTGCGCACGAGCGGATGCGGCTTCATGCGCCCCGTTGCATCCAGCACATTATTCAGCCGCAGTTGGGCCACGACATCCAGCAGCCCGGAACCGCAGATGCCCGCCGGCGGTTCGCCGCCGATCGTCTGGATCTCCAGTCTGTCGCCGGATAATCTTGCGTGTTCGATGGCTCCGGGCGCGGCCCGCATGCCATATTTGATATGGGCGCCTTCGAAAGCCGGACCGGAAGCGCAGGAGACGCTGTTCATCCTGCCGCGGTGGTTCAAGCAGATTTCCGTATTGGTGCCGATGTCGAGGGCAAGTACGGTGGTTTGACAGTCGGCGATTTTGGCCGCCAGCAGCATGGCGACATGATCCGCCCCGACGTAGCCGGCAATATTGGGCAACAAATGGACGTAACCGCCCGGTGCGATCTGCAGCCCAAGATCGCGAGCCTTGACGTCCACCGCCGACCGAACCGCCGGCACATAGGGAGACAACCCCAGCTGGCGGACGGGAAGCCGCAAAAACAGGTGATGGATAGCCGTGTTGCCGACGACGACGGCCTCAACGATGTCGGATGGCTCGGCACCGATGCCGGCGCACAATTCCGCAGAAGCCCGATTCAGCGCATCCACAAGCAGAGCCTGAAGCTTGGCGGCGTTTGCCGGTGATTTGCATGCGGCGGAAATGCGCGCGACCACATCTTCCCCGTAAGAGATCTGGGGATTCATCAATCCTCGGACGGCAAGAATTTTGCCGCTTCCCATGTCCACCAGATATGCGGCGATTTTGCTGGTGCCGATATCGGCGGCAAGGCCGAGCCATCCCGCGGAGGGCCCACCCAAAGCAACGATTTCCCGGCCGCGCAGAGCCACGCGCGCGCGCCAATGCTCATCGCGCAGCAGCTGAGACAGGCCTTGTTGCACTTTCAGATCGATGGCTCCGGCGGAAACTCCGTGACGCTCGGCCAGCGCCGCCCAGAGGCTTTGATCATCGGCCTCCGGGCTTTCAAGGGACGGAGGCGCGGGCTGAACGTCCAGGCTTCGCACCGGAGGATCCGGTTCGACATCCAGCTCCAATCCTTCCACCTGCGCGCGTTGCGGAGCAGTGAGCGATTCCGGAGGCACATGAAGTTTGAGATCACTCCTCGGATAGGTCCGGCAGGCAAGGCGGAGGTTTTGTTCAAGTTCGCGTTCAGTCAAGACCAAGCTTTCCTCGGGCATCCGTTCAGACACCGCTCCGGAAATTATCTGTACTTTGCAGCGGTTGCAGGTGCCCGCGCCGCCACAAAGGCTGACAATGTCCACATTCAGCCTGCGGGCACATTCCAGCAGGGACTCATCGCCGGCGCAATCTCCGCGCCGTCCGACCGGCTGAAAATCGATGGTATACAACCCTGGCTCCTTTCGCTTGCGCTGAAGCTTTACAGCGGCGAGAGAGTTTAGTTTATAGCGTATTAGACCGCAAATTGAAACCAAAACACCCGCGTATCCCGTTAGTTATACGGGGAAGCGCTGAGATCGAAGCGGTTTCTCAACGCATTTTGCCGCGGACGGATGCAGCTTGCTTTTCCCAAAGACCTATCAAGGATTCCATTGGTATGGCGGGGGGATGCGGATTCTCAAATTCGGGCAATCGGTACTGCCCCAGGCAAATCCTGCGTGCCAGACGAAGGATTATTTCACTGCCGATGAGCAGAGAACGCAGAGAAAAACCGCTTTCTCGGCATTCTCCGCATCTCCGCGGTGAGGCTTTTGGGGGTTGCGGCTCTGCCGCGCGTGATTGCCCTACGAAGAAAGGAGCCAGCGGCAGAACTTCCCTATTCTGGCAGGAATTTCGCGCGGATCGGCGATTTTTTCCATTTCGGCGACGATGGCGCTTCCCACAACAGCTCCATCCGAGATTTCCCATACCGCCTGCACATGCTCCGGCTTGGATATGCCGAATCCCACCGCTACAGGAAGCTGCGTGCATTTGCGGACCCGTTCCACCGTCGGGAAGATCGTGGCCGACAGCTCTTGCCGGGCACCCGTGATCCCCGCGCGGGAAACGACATAAACAAAGCCCCGCGAACACTCGGCGATTCTGGCGACACGCTCCTCGCTGCTGGTCGGAGCGACGAGAAACACGCAGTCCAGGTCGTGCTTCTCCATGCAAGCGCAATACTGGGCGCTTTCTTCAGGGGTCATGTCCGTGATCAGAATGCCGTCGATTCCCGCGGTGCGGGCGTCGCGCGCCAGCAGCTCAATTCCGTATTGGAAAATCGGATTGAAGTAACTGAAGAGGAGCAGCGGCACAGCGGTTTGCTTCCGGATCTCCTCGACTGCCCGGAGGTAGTCCGAAATCCGATACCCGTGGCTCAAAGCGCGGGCGCCGGCGCGTTGAATCGTTGGTCCGTCCGCAACAGGATCTGAAAAGGGGATGCCCAATTCAATGATGTGGGAGTCCGCGTTTTCCAGTTCCGGAATGAGGCGGATTGTCGTTTCCAGATCGGGATCTCCCGCCATTATGAAAGGTATAAATGCCTTCCCTCCACTGACCTTCAGCTCCCGGAACTTGTCCCCTATCCTTCGAGCCATATGGACTTCCGCCAATTTGCCATTCGAAATTCGAAATTACTGGGATTTGCCCTTTTGCAGCAGCTCAGCAGCCTGGTTTACGTCTTTATCCTCCCTGCCCGAAAGGTTCACAATGACCACAGTATCCTTATCCAGCCCGGGTGCAACACGGATCAATTCCGCAACTGCGTGCGCGCTTTCCAGTGCCGGGATGATACCTTCCGTTCGGCTTAGGATTTGAAAAGCCTCGAGCGCTTGTCCGTCCGTTACGGATGTATATTGAACCCGCCCGTTATCATGAAGGCAGGAATGCTCGGGTCCCACCGCCGGATAATCGAGTCCCGCGGAAACAGAATGTGTTCCCGCGATCTGGCCGTTTTCATCCTGCAAAACATAGCTCAGTGTTCCCTGCAAGACTCCCTTCCTCCCCCCGCTGAAACGGGCGGCGTGCTCGCCAAGAGCCGTGCCCCTGCCCCCGGCTTCCACCCCGATCATCTGAATGCCCGGCTCGCCCAAAAAGTCATAAAAAAGCCCGATGGCATTGCTGCCGCCGCCGACACAAGCAATAAGAAGATCCGGCAGCCGTCCTTCCGCATGCAGTATCTGGGCGCGGGCTTCCCTGCCGATTACGGATTGAAAATCACGGACAATCCATGGATATGGATGGGCACCCAAAACTGAACCCAGTAGGTAGTGCGTGCTGGCGACATTGGTAACCCAATCTCGCATGGCCTCATTGATGGCGTCTTTCAAAGTACGGCTCCCCGAATCTACGGGCACGACCTTCGCCCCCAGCAAGCGCATGCGGAATACGTTCAGGGATTGACGGCGCATATCTTCCGTCCCCATATAGATCTCGCACTCCATGCCGAAAAGCGCGGCGGCGGTCGCGGTCGCCACGCCGTGCTGCCCCGCACCGGTTTCCGCTATAATCCGGGTTTTTCCCATGCGTTTGGCGAGCAGAATTTGTCCCAGGGCATTATTGATCTTGTGGGCGCCCGTGTGAGTCAGGTCTTCGCGCTTCAAGTAGATACGCCCTTGGCCGATATGCGCCGCCATGCGCCGCGCGGGCGTCAGCGGCGTCGGCCGGCCGGCATAGTTCCGGAACAAATCGTCCAGCTCGGCATGGAATGCAGGATCCTGAATCGCAGACCGGTACGCCTCTTCCAGTTCCTGAAGCGGCCCCATCAGGGTCTCCGGCACAAATCTTCCGCCATAGGCGCCATAGCGCCCGCGCTCATCAGGACCGGTGAAGGAAGTTGCCGGCATGTCTCACCTCATTCATAAATTCGATTAATTCCCCCGCGTCCTTTTTCCCCGGCGCGCTTTCCACTCCGCTGCACACATCAACGGCGTAGGGCGCCACAATCCGGATTGCTTCCCGAACATTCTCCGGCCGGAGTCCTCCCGCAAGAATAATCGGACGAGTCCGTTTCATTTCTTTTATCAGGTTCCAGTCAAATGTTTTTCCGGTCCCGCCAAATCGGCCTTCATGCTTCACATCCAATAGGAAAGCCTGCACTGGATAGTCTTTAGGGAGATCCGGAACCTGGTTCCCGTCCACATGCAAAGCCTTTATCAGAATCCAATCCGCAAGACTCCGGCAGTATTCCGGAGTTTCTCTTCCATGCAATTGAAGCACCTGCACGCAGGCAATACGGGCAATTTCAATGACCTGTTCCGGCATGGGAACATTTACAAAAATTCCCACGGTGGCGGCAAATGGAGGCAGCCGCCGAATGATAGATCGTGCCGTTTCCGGATCGATATATCTCGGGCTTGAGGGGAAGAAATTAAACCCCAGCGCATCAACGCCTTGATCCAAGGCCGTGGCGGCATCTTCATAGTTGGTAATTCCGCAAACCTTAACCTTCATGAAACACTCCAAATCCGGGGACAGGCTACGCAATCCCCGAATTCAAGCTTGTCGCGGTCCATCCCTTTTATGCAATCAATTCGGGGATTGCGTAGCCTGTCCCCGGATTAATTCGGCAAGTGCGGCGCCCGGGGAGGCAGCGCGCATTAGATGCTCGCCCACAAGAAATCCCCGGTATCCCGCTTCGGAAAGCTTGCGTATATCATCAGCGCTGCAAATGCCGCTCTCGCTGACTGCGGTCACGTCTTTGGGAATGGCACGAACCAGCTCCAGCGAAACATCGCGGCTGACATCAAAGGTTCGCAAATCCCGGTTGTTGACACCGACCAGCGTGGCACCTGTATCCAAAGCCCGCCGGAGTTCCACCTCATCATGCACTTCAACGAGAGCTTCCATGCCGTATCCTTCCGCCTTCAGCCGCAGATTCATAAGCGTCGCATCGTCCAAGAGCGCGGCAATCAGCAATACCGCGTCGGCTCCGGCATGGCGCGCTTCCAAAACCTGATAGGGATCAAATATAAAGTCTTTGCGCAGCAGGGTGAGCCTGGTATTCCAGCGCAAACAGGCTAGGATCTCGAGGCTGCCGTGAAAATGACGAACCTCGGTCACAATAGAGATGGCCGCGGCGCCGGCGTCCTGGTATTCCCGCGCGATTTTCACCGGATCGAAATCTTTTCGAAGTAATCCCGCAGAGGGCGAAGCCTTCTTAATTTCAGCGATTATGGCCGCATTACGCCGCGCGAGGGCGGCTTTGAATGGCCGCACGTCCGGCGCCCGGTCCAAAACATTCTCCATAGATTCACCGGGCAATCTCTGTTTTGCCCCGATAAGTTCGCGCACTTTGGCATGCATGATTCTTTCAAGAACCGTACCCCTTAATGACTCGGGCAGTCGGTAATCACTCATCATAGGTAACATTTCCTACCCGGCTCCTTTGTCTCCTCATGCTCTCAAATTCAGGAAATTCGAGAGCAGCTTCTTTCCCACGTCCGTCAAGATGGATTCTGGATGAAACTGCACGCCCTCAACGACCATTTCGCGATGGCGCAGCCCCATAATGACACCGTCGGCGGTTTTTGCCGATATTTCCAAACAGCCGGGCATGCCTTCGGCCGAAACCATCAATGAGTGATAGCGCGTCGCGCGGAATGGGTTTGGCAATCCGCTGAAAATGGTCCGGCCATCGTGAAAGATTTCGCTGGTCTTTCCATGCATAATCTGAGGCGCTGAAACCACATCTCCGCCGAAAGCCGCACCGATAGCTTGATGTCCCAGACATACGCCAAGAATCGGCATTTGCCCCGAAAATTGCCGGATCAGAGGAATGATTATGCCCGAATTTTCCGGACGGCCGGGGCCGGGAGAAATGACAATGCTTTCGGGCGCGAGTTTTTCAATGTCGGGCAAGGTAACGGCATCGTTGCGGAAGACTTTAAGCTCCTGCCCCATCTCCCCGAGATACTGCACCAGGTTGAAAGTAAAAGAATCGTAATTATCGATGACCAAAATCATCCCTGCCCCCGTTGATTGACGATCTAAAAAGCGCTGCGGCAAATGACCACTGGCCGTTGGCATAATTTGTCAGCCTTTGACATTTGTCGCGACGCCGGCGCAATTGCGCGCCCGCTTTTAAAATCGTCAATCATCAGCCCGGAATCGTCTATCACTTAAGGCCCTCATGCGCGAATTTCAGCGCCCGGATCAAGGCTCCCGCTTTATTTATGGATTCCTCGTGCTCCCGCCACGGTTCGGAGTCGGCGACAATGCCGCCGCCTGCTTGTATATAGGCGATGTTATCTTTAATAACCAGCGTGCGCAGGGCGATACATGTGTCAAGATTGCCCGAAAAATCCACATAGCCCACTGCCCCGCCGTAAACTCCCCGGCGGCAGGGTTCCAGTTCTTCGATAATTTCCATGGCTCGCACCTTGGGCGCTCCGGATACCGTGCCGGCGGGGAGGCAAGCTTCGAGCGCATGATAGCAATCCAGGTCGTCACGCAGTTCTCCTTCGACGCTGCTGACCAGATGCATCACATGGCTGTACCTTTCAATGCGCATCAAATCCGTCACTCCGACGGAACCGAATTTGCAGACGCGGCCAAGATCGTTGCGCCCCAGGTCCACCAGCATGATATGTTCCGCCTGCTCCTTTTCATCCGAAGCAAGTTCGTGGCTGAGCTGCGCGTCTTCCTCGGGCGTTTTGCCTCTGGGACGGGTTCCGGCAATAGGTCCGTATTCCACTTTCCCGTCCCGGACCTTCACAAGCATTTCCGGCGAGGCGCCTATAAGGTGCAGGTTATCCAAGCGCAGGAAAAACATATACGGCGAGGGATTGATGAAGCGGAGTGCGCGATAAATATCAAACGGGTCGCAATTGATCTTCGTGGCAAAACGTTGTGACAACACTACCTGGAAAATATCGCCGGCACGGATATGCGATTTGGCCGTCAGGACGTTGTCGTGATACCGCGATTGGCTCAGGTTGGACAACGGTTCCGGAATGGTATCCCGAGCCACCGGCGATGGAAAAGATATCGGGATGGCGAGGCGCTTTTCGATCTGCTCGATGCGCAAGAGCGCATCCTGATATTTGGCTGACAGATCCCGGCCGCCGCGATCATTGAAAATATTGGCTATGATATGGATGCGGTGCTTGAGGTGATCAAAGGCAAGAATTGTGGAGAAATACATCACTTGATAATCGTCGATGCCCAGATCGTCCATAGCCCGCACGGGCAGATTCTCGAATTGCCGGATCAGGTCGTAGGCGAAGTACCCGACACCTCCGCCGGAAAATGGCGGCAGATCCGGCATGATGACCGGTTTGAATCTCCGGAAAATCCGCCTGAGCACCTCGAGGCCACGGGTTTTCTCGCGGGTTATTTCCCCCTGGTGCTCAATCCAGATGCTGCCTCCTTTTGCGCCCACGACAATAAAAGGATCCCAGCCGATGAAAGAGTACCTGGCCAGACGCTCGCCGCCTTCCACGCTCTCCAAAAGGAACACTCTCCGGCGGCCTTGAGCTACCCTTAAAAACGCCGCAGCCGGAGTGAGAAGATCCCCCAAAATGTCCTTGCAGACAGGAATGACGCCTCCCTGCACCTCAATACTTTTCAGTTCCCCCAAAGAAGGCCGAATCATATTTTGCCCTGAGGACCGGATCCTCTGATTAAAAAAAAACCGCGAACGTTAGGAGTCGCCCGCGGCTTTTCCACATAAATAAAATCGTGTTTCAGGGCGCCGGCGGCTGTCCGAGTCGAACATACTTGTCCTCGCGCCACCAACACCGGAAACCGCCGGGATGTACTATTCCAGCGCTCATTAGGCAGCCTGATATCGCAATTTATTGTTATCACAAAGCCGCGATGCCGCGCAACCGCTACGGCCCCAATGCCGCAGGCGCAGCACAATGCCTCTGTTCATCTGAAAATAAAATCAAATTTATCCAAATATGGGGGCGGAGCCGGATGTCTCGCTTCCGATATAGGATATGTGTCCAATTTGCCACAGTATTCGAGCTCAAAATTTTCGACGGCTGATCACTACTTATCATAACTTATTTGCAATCAATTGATTATTTTGTTTTCCACAATTTTTTGCGCTTTGGCATGAGATTTGCTGAATAAAGAGTTTCTTGATGCTATTAGCCTGAAACCGCGTCTATTTAAGACAGGACATATTCGTGCTGAAATATCAGAGGACGCTGCGCAGCGAGATTCAATTTGAAGGCATCGGCCTCCACACGGGCTATTCCGTGAAGCTCACGCTTGTGCCGGCCCCTGCTGACACGGGGATCCGCTTTCGCCGCACCGACCTGAAAAACTTTGAAATCGAGGCCATACGCGCAAACGTAGCTAAAGTAAGCTATGCCACAACCTTGATGAAGAAAGGAGTAATGATTTCCACCGTCGAACACCTCCTTTCAACGCTCTATGGGATGAGCATTGACAATCTTTATCTCGATATCAACTCACTGGAAGTGCCGATTCTTGACGGCAGCGGGAAACATTTCGTTGAGGAGATTTTGAAAACCGGGATCGCGGAACAGAACGCATTGCGCAGTTACATCGTAATCAGCAAACCTATCGAGGTGAGGCAGGGCGATAAAGTGGCAGGCGTCTATCCCGATCGCGCTCCCAGAGCTACCTATATCATTGACTTCAAACACGAGGCCATCGGGCACCAGGAAATCGAAATTGAATTAACCCCCGATTCCTATTTTCGCGAGCTTGCAAGCGCCCGGACCTTTGGCTTTGTATCCGATATTGAGTATCTCAAGAGCCTCGGCCTGATCCGCGGCGGCTCGCTTGAGAACGCCGTTGTGCTGGATTCGTCGGGAACCGTCAAAAACCACCTCCGATTCCCGAATGAATTTGTGCGCCATAAGCTGCTGGATATGCTAGGGGATATATCCTTGACCGGGCGTCCCATTATCGGCCACCTGTATGCGGCGAAAGCAGGACATGCGATCCATACCGCCCTGGTCGAACAGATCACGCGGCTCACAGACCATTATCGGATCTGCACCGCAGCGGACCTCGAACCAGTTTTGTCCAAAGTGATCTGATTCGAGCCGGCAAACGGAACCGCAGTTCCGCACCACCAGGCCTAACTGTAATGCCTTTCCGAATAATCTGCGATAGGTCGCAAACCCCAACGGCCCCGAAGCACTCCATCGAAGCATTGCCGCAATCCAAAATCATTTCGGCGGGACGGGCTTTGAAAAAAAACTGTCCGGAAGATTGTTGTTATAGGTGATCTTGAGAATAAAGATCTGAAGAGAGCGCCGCTTATTGATATAGCCGTCGGTGCGCAAAGGAGTGCGCACTCCCTGTATCGTATGCCACTGGCTGAATTCATGGGTGTTGCGCTGGCGGATTCCCCGCTTATTCGTGCTCCAATATTCGATTTTCGCGGGCAGCTTTGAAAGGCGGTCGAAGTAAATTGTCACTTCATCATTCTCCGGATCAAGAAGTCTGACCACTTCGAGAGTGACGTCCTTGCCTTCTCCTGGCCCCAGGTAGAATAGCTTGTTCGCGGGATCCTTATAGCGGAAACGAAAAATCGTGTCGATGTTGTGCTTCACCGTGCTTTTGAATCCCAGCATTTCCTCCGGCGTAGCCTCGCGGGGCTCATTCTGCCCTTCGAGAATCCACCCTTCGTCTTTTTCCAAATTAAAAACGGTGATTTCCAGCTCCCTTTTCCGGTTTCCTGATTCGAAGCGGCTTTTGTCTGGCAGTTTGGTGTAATCGGAAAATTTAATGATGGGCGAGGAGGCGCCCTCATGGTCGAATACGAAATAGTTCCCGGTGGAAGCCATATCCTTCACATTCAGGAAGGCTTCTCCGCCCATGGCTTGGATAGCATCCTGGAATAATCCGCGAATTATTTCGTCGTCCTGGCCCCGCACACCGGGGGCCCAGATCATAATCATCCACAAGGCCGCAGTCAGTATTTTCATGAAGAAAGAATATCACAAAAGGGCGCCGTCCCGCCTTCTTCCCCCATATCTTGTTGGTTCACCTCATATTCAAGGCAATGCATTAGTAATATGGGCAAACAAGGAGAAAACATATTAGCCGCTGACTTAGGCCGCCAAACCCAAACGGATGCTTCATCTCGGTCAGCGTACGAAGCCTGCGGCCGTCCGCGGCAAAATGCGTTGAGAAACCGTTTCTATCTCAGTACTTCCCCATATAATTAACGGGATACACCTCCTCCCGGTTTTCGCTTGACAGGTGCAACCGCTTGCCTTAAAGAAGAAGCCTTCTTTCATTGAAAGATGGTGTCTTCTTAAATAGGCTGGATATCAATTCAGTTTGCGGTTCGCGAGGAGAATTTTTATTCTGCAATCTAATGCCGAAACCAAGATCTTAGGCCCATCAAGCCTTAACACCGTTTTTTCGCTGGTGTTCGCCAAAAGCCAATCAGGACAATTTGACCCGCTTTGGCAGTTTTTTAGCCCAGTGGCTTTATATTGGCCGACTGAACCAACCAGAGAGGAAAGTTATGGAAGAAGTCAAGAAAATAAGGACCCACTGCCGTTGTTGCCACGGAGCATGCGGCGTGTTCGCATACGTCAAAGACGGCAAGGTGGTTAAAGTCGAGGGAAATCCCGACGACCCCATCAGTCACGGCACAATGTGCACCAAAGATTATCGGTTACGCAACTAGCTTACCATCCGGACAGAATCCTGTATCCCATGAAGCGGATCGGGCCCAAGCCGAGCGGCCAATGGGAACGGATCACGTGGGACGAAGCCCTCGACACCATCGTCCATAAATTCCGAACCGTGATCGAGCAATACGGACCGGAGCACATCGTCATCGGCCAGGGAACAGGCAGGGATTACGAAAGCCACATGTATCGCTTTGCCAACCTATTGGGCACGCCGAATGTCCTCACCGCAGGACACATGTGCTATGTTTCGAGGGTTTCCGCCAGCCTGATTACCTGCGGCAATCTGCCCGTCGTCGACTACTATGTCAGCGAACCCAAACTCATTGTAATGTGGGCCTCCAATCCAATGTGGACCAACGCCGATGAATACAAAGGCGAGAATTTTTACCGGGCATTCAAGAACGGCGCCAAGCTGATCAGCATCGATCCTCGAAAATCGTTTTATGCCGGCAAGGCGGACATCTGGCTGCAGCTGCGTCCGGGCACGGATTGCGCCATGGCTTTCGGCTTTCACAATGTGATTATTGAGGAGGAGCTTTACGACAAGGAATTCGTTCAAAACCATGTCCACGGATGGGAGGCTTTCAAAGAGCGGGTCATGAAGGACTATCCTCTCGACCGAGTCGAAAAGATAACCTGGGTAGGCAAAGATCTCATCCGGGCCGCCGCCCGCATATACGCAGCCACGAAACCGGCAGCCATCCATTGGGGCGTGCCTACGGAGCAAAACATCAATTGCACAGACTTTACGCGGACCGCAATCGGGCTCATGGGAATCACGGGAAACCTGGACGCCCCCGGCGGAAATGCGCTGTTTGTCAATCCGCCCGTGCGAACTGTGGCCGAATTTTCCTGCCACAAAGCCCTCACTAAGGAGGCGCAGCAAAAAAGGCTCGGGGGAATGGAGTTTTTCCTCGGGGCAAGGGTGCAGTTCATCAATCCCAAGAAGGCATGGGATTCCATTGTCTACGGCACGCCGTATCAGCTGAAGGCGGGGCTTCTCTGCGGCAGCAACCCGGTCGTGTCCCGGGCGCACGCCAAGCAGGCTTACCTGGCCCTGCAAAAACTCGATTTCCTGGCAATCATCGACCACTTCCTGACTCCAACCGCCGAGCTGGCTGACATCTTCCTGCCCGCAGGAACCTGGCTTGAACAAAGTCACATTGCCGACAACTGGAAACGGCACGGTTATGTTTTCGCCAGGCAGAAGTGCGTTGAGATCGGAGAAGCGTGGCAGGATCATAAGATCTTCCTCGAACTCGGAAAGCGGATGGGACAGTCGTGGTTTCCAACCGTAGAGGATGCGTTGGACTACATACTGGAACCGTCAGGACTGACTTGGGAACAGTTCAAGGAAAAAGACTACTTGCACGGGGAAATGGTCTATCAGAAATATAAGGAAAGAGGATTTTCAACCCCGACAAGGAAACTTGAATTCTGGTCCACGGTCCTTGAGAAGTGGGGGCGCGATCCCCTGCCGCAATACCGCGAGATTCCTGAAAGCCCTTATTCCACCCCGGAACTGGCAAAGAAATATCCCTACATCTTCAATTCAGGGCTCCGAACCCCGACATTTTTCCACACTGAGATGCGCATGATACCCTGGCTGAGGGAGATCAGGCCTTGGCCGATTTGCGAAATTCATCCCGACACTGCCAAGATACATGGCATCAGAGACGGACAATGGGTCTGGATAGAATCTCCGCGGGGACGAATTAAACAGAAAGCCAAAATCACTGAAGGCATCCTTCCTAACGTAATTGCAGCGGAGCATGGGTGGTGGTATCCGGAGAACAAAGATCCCGGACATGGCTGGGACGTGTCGAATTCCAATATCCTCACCAACAACGCCTTTGAAACCTGCGATCCCAATATGGGCTCCACCAATCTCAGGGTGTGTTTATGCAACATTGCTCCTTGCGAGGAAGAATAGGAGGTGGCCGGATGAGCAAAATATCCTTGATATTCAGCCAGTCGGATTGCTGCGGCTGCCATACATGCGAGGTGGCATGCAAACAGGAACACGGACTCGGCGTGGGACCCAGATTGGTGAGGATCATTGAGAGGGCGCCGCTTTTTATGCAGTATTATTGCCACCACTGCGAAGATGCGCCCTGCGAACTGTCTTGCCCTGAAGAGGCCATCAAAAAAGACCCGGAGACAGGCGTCGTATTACACGATCCTGAAAAATGCAACGGATGCAACTCCGTGGAGGGCAAATCCGGAGCAGAAAAGCAGCAAACTTCGCCCTGCAAATTCAACTGCCCCGCCAAAAACGACATTCAGGGATTTCTCAGTCTCACCGCCAAAGGGAAGTACCGGGAAGCGCTGCAACTGCTGAAAGAAACCAGTCCTTTTCCATCCATCTGCGGCAGGGTCTGCACCTTTCCGTGTGAAACAGACTGCAGCCGCAAACAAATCGACGAAGCGGTTTCGATCCGCGCTATTGAAAGGTTCCTGGCCGACCAGGATCGATCCAACGACGATGCCTATGTGCCGAAGTTAAAGCCTGCGAGAAGCGAAAAGGTGGCCATAATCGGATCCGGGCCCGCCGGGCTCACCGCAGCATATTTCCTGGCCAAGAATGGACATAGGGTGACCGTATTTGAAAAATTGCCCGTCGCCGGCGGCATGATGGCCGTCGGCATCCCTCTCTATCGTCTTCCCAGAAAAGTTCTTGCAGCCGAAATCGGAGTCATTCAAAAGATGGGGGCGGAGATCAAGACCGGAGTGACATTCGGCAAAGACGTTACCTTTGACACCCTTAAGAAGGAGGGCTACAAAGCGTTTTTCCTGGCAATCGGCCTTCATCAGAATGTGCGATTGAACGTGGCCAATGAAGACCTGAACGGCATCCTAAAAGGAATCGATTTCCTCCGGGATGTATCTCTCGGAAATCCCGTTTCGCTGGGCCGGAAGGTCGCGGTCGTGGGAGGCGGCAATGTCGCCATGGATGTTGCCATGACCGCGCTTCGCAAGGGGGCCAAAGAAGTCTCGCTCGTCTCGCTGGAACAGCGCCATGAAATGCCGGCGTGGGAACGCGAAATCAACGAGGCTATCGAGGAAGGCGTCAAGATCGTCAACGGCCTCGGCCCGAACAAGTTCCTGGAAAAGAACGGCCGGCTGTCCGGAATCGAATTCAAACGCTGCACTTCCGTGTTCGACGAAAAGGGCATGTTTCATCCCCAATACGATGAAACGGACCTAGTACGAATGGAAGCCGACACCATCATTATTGCCATCGGCCAAGCTGCCGATCCGGCCTTCGCGCAAGAACAGGGCATTGCCGCAAATGACGGCGGCCTCATTGCGGCCGATCCGACAACCCTGGAAACCTCGATAAAGGGAGTTTTCGCGGGGGGGGACGCGTGTTACGGATCCAAAACGGTTGTGGAAGCCATTGGGGCCGGTAGGGAAGCTTCCGTTTCCATCGACCGATACTTGAGAGGCCTCGATCTTTATACCGGCAGAGAGGAAAGAGACGCGAAACCAACTCCCATCACACAACCCGTAAAGGAGAAGTTTGATCCCGCGCCCCGCTCCTCCCCGGCCTGGCTGCCGCCTCAGGAGCGAATGAGTTCCGACGAAGTTCAGCTCGGATTCACGGAAGAAATCGCCGTTCAACAGGCGCAAAGGTGCATTACTTGCGGCACCTCCTGTGTGCAGGCTTGTCCCTACGGCGTCATGCAGTTCAACCATGCAACCCTCAAAGCGGTAAAATGCGATCTGTGCGCGGAAAAGCGGCGCAATAATGAAGCGCCGGCATGCACCTGGGCGTGTCCCGCGCATTGCATCCATTGGGGGGACGCGGCGGAATTTCCAGCCGGAGTCGATGAGGGCCTTCAGAGCATCGTTCCGTAAAGAACCGAAGCTCTTAACCGCAGATGCGCGAAAAACGCAGAGCTTCGCGGTGAAGGTCAGATGATTTTCGCCGCTAATTTCGCGTCCTTTGCGCTTCCACGCCGCGCTCTTATCGGGGCTCTTTAGCAGAATCAGGGTTTATGAATAAAACCCTATGAATGATCAATACCACGAGACCTGGAAGGACCCCAAAACCGGATTGGAGTGGCAGTACGAATCCCCGGGGAAAATGACCTGGTATGAAGCGATGGAGTACGCGAAGACGCTTGCACTCGCCGGCAAAAGCGATTGGCGCCTGCCGGCCGCGGCGGAACTTGAGACGCTGCTCGATCGAAAAACACTCTATGAAAGGGTCCGCCCAATTATGCGCGAGGAAGTCCCCTTCCGGGATGAGCGGAGTTATTGGTCCTCTACGACTTTCGCGCCGGATACATATAGCGCCTGGATCGTCATGTTCGACGGGGCCTACATTCTCAGCTACTATAAAAGCAATTCTTATTATGTCCGCTGCGTCCGCGGTTAAGGCGCATTTCCCACGGGAGTTTGCAGAGAAGCGGCACGGCGGGGCCGGGATATAAAGCCCGATCCGAAGCGAGGAACAGCGCGGAGCCCAAAAAGGAACCACTTAGTGATCGAGGCCGGCAGCAGCCCCTTGCCCCGGAACAGGCGGTTATGTCGCCGCCCGGACCTATTGCAGATGCTTGAAAAAATGGAATCATAGTTAATAAGCCGTATGTTATTTTAAACACAAGGAGGCCAAATTGAATATTCGGCGAATGTTTATGGCAGCAATGGCTTGTTTTGCACCGGCTATCTTCCTTTGCGCACAAAGCTCACCACCCCAAGGAGGCACGCCGGCTGAAGTAGTTAATATAGATCCATTCCTTGCTACCCTTGATGTCAACGGAGATGGTTCGATAAGCAGGGATGAATGGAAGCAGATGGGATTGATGGACGCGTCATTCCCGCTGTGTGACGCGAATAAGGACGACAAGATTATAAAACAGGAAATGGCGGCCTGCGCGTTGCCGGAGGCTATGGATGCCAAAAAGGAAGGCATTCTCACCGTTTACGCCGGGGGCCGTTTTGTTATTCCGTCACTTGGAGCTCCGGTCCCCAAACCTTCCAGCTTCCCGCCCGGCATAACTCAGGTGACGCAGTTTGTAGCGGATAGCCCCTATGTGGAAGGCGGCCCGACTGGAGAGGATTTCATCAAGTTGTTTGACGCCGACGGAGACGGCAAAGTCGGCCACATGGAATGGGAAAAGGCTAAGAACAACACCGTATTCAAACCGTTTCGCTGGCCGCAATATAATAAAAACCGAGACGAATGGATCACAGTGGATGAAGCCCCGAAGCCGCCGGCCAAGAAGTAGATT
>JBBISO010000024.1:0-19370 GCA_037441325.1 Acidobacteriota bacterium
GCACACCAAAAGACCCGATTCGCGGCCGCACCAATCGTTCGAAATCTGCAAAGGACATCTGGATGGCATCTGAGTGTGTGCCTGCATTAAAGGATATGCTGGCATTTGCCCGCAGCGATTCATCCACCCAAACGTCGATGTTATATAGATTGCCCAGGGGCGGCATCGCGCCCAGTTCGCATTCAGCAAAGAGGTCCTTAAACTCATCCTCGGTTGCTATCCGGACATTTTGCGTATCCAAAAGATGGCCCAGTTTCTCCAGACCCACGCGATAATTTGCCGGCACGACCGCCATCAGCATTTTGCCGTCATCAACCTTGACCATAACCACCTTGGCTATTCTTTTCCCGCTGAGATGCTGAGCCTGAGCAGCTCCTTGCGCTGTGTAGGCTGGCGGATGCCTGGAAGCCTGATATTCGATATGTTGGGAATCCAAAAACCTGCTGATATAATCTGGAATCGGCATAATAAACTCCTTTCCGGTCCGATGGCGGGATTGAATAGGGCGTGGGGCCCGTCAGGCCGCTCAGCTACAACCCGCCTCGAAACCTCACCACTGGTATAACTACATCCGCAGCCTGTTAACGGGAGGGGACCATTGTCTTTGACCCCTGCTGGAATTTTTGTCATTTTGAAGCAGCTCACGATTGCTCTGCTCCATTCAATAGATCAATTAATTTTCATGATATATCTTTTCCGGAGTTTAATCCAGCATTAAGGGAACACCCGGTAAGCGGCTGGAGTGCCGGGTTCGGGATTCCGGTGCGCGGACGTAAAGGTCAAGACCGGCGAAGTGAAGGGATTGTTCTAACCGTGCGGTTTCCCATCCACAGAAGCGGCTAAAACTATTGGGATAATTTAGCAGCCTTTAGGTCCAGACTCGCACCGATCGCATCGATCCGTGTGAGCTTGGGGATGATTGCCTCCGAGCGGCGATGTTCTTCCGCCCGCGTTAATAACGGCGCCGATTCGACCGGACAAAAAACACCTCCGAGGCGGCCGCCACCGAGGTCACTATTCTTCACCCCCGTAACAACCGGCACCAAGAACGCAGGCTTTGTTGGAGCTGAATCGCAACTATTTAATCAAACCGGCGCTTCGCTTGGCGGCATTCAGCGTGTTCTGCATGAGCATCGCGATCGTCATCGGACCCACGCCGCCGGGAACCGGAGTTATAGCGCCGGCAATTTCCTTGGCATTTTCAAAATCAACATCTCCGACCAACCGCTGTCCACTTTTCTTTGTGGCATCAGGAATAGCATTGGTGCCGACGTCGATAACGGTTGCGCCGGACTTGATCCACTCGGCTTTGACAAACTGCGCCTTCCCTATGGCTGCGACCACGATATCCGCTTCGCGCACGACCTCCGCGATATTCTGGGTTCGCGAATGGCAGATCGTTACCGTGGCATTGCGATGCACCAGCAGCAACGCCGCCGGCAGTCCTACGATGTTTGACCGCCCCAGAACAACCGCCCGGGCTCCCTCAATTTTTGTCCCGGCCGAGTCAATCAACTCGATAACGCCCGCAGGCGTGCACGGCACGAAGAGGGGTTCCCGGTTTTTCATCGCCAAACGGCCAATATTTATCGGATGGAAACCGTCGATATCCTTTTCGATCGGAACTGCGGCGAGAATTGCTTCCGTATCCAGATGGCCGGGGAGAGGCAATTGCACTAGAATGCCATGGACTTTTGGATCTTCGGCGAGTTCGCGCACGACCTTCATGGCATCCTCCTGCGTGATGTCCGCGGGCAGATTCCGTCCGACCGAAGCCATTCCCAACTCCTGGCATGTCTTGTTCTTCATTCCAACATAGGTTCTGGATGCCGGATTGTCTCCGATCAGCACGGCAGCTAGGCCGGGAACAATGCTTAACTTCTCCCGAAGGGCATCAGTTTCCTCCTTGACACGAACTTGAATGGTTTGGGCAACGATTTTGCCGTCGATTATTTTTGCTGTCATTTTATCTCCTCAAATATTAATCAAATAGGGGAAAGCGCGGTGCGCTTCGAGCTTCGGTAAACCCATGATGCAGTAAACCGCTTTCCGTTAGCCACTCGGTTTCTTTAAGATCCGGCCACCAGGCGGCCGCAGATCCGCTGAAGGCCAAGAACAGAGCAGATTGTAGGCTCAGTGGCAAAATTGGTATTGCATCCTTATCGGTCTCTCACCACCTCGCTGTGAAAACCTGCATGAAATGCGGGTTAAGGCCCCTGAATCCTGGACCTGAGCTGAGCCTCATTCTGTTTGATGAATGCCCTGATTTCCTCCGCCATATCCAAAACCCGTAACCATTGTTCTTTGTAAAGGGTCACAGGAAATCTACCCAGTCCATAAACGGATACCGCGCCTTTTTCGCTGACTCTCAAATGCAACCCTCTTGAGGCAGTTCTCTTAAGAGCCTCGTTTTCCGCGCGGAGCCTTTCCATTTCCAATTTCAAATCTTCGTCAGACATCCCGTTTTTCCCCCGCCAGCTTCAATTTGAAACAACACCTGCACAACAGCAATTGTTAGACCTACAGGCTCTCTTACGCATAAAGCCCGCAAATTCTAACATGGAAACGTCCATAAACATCCTCGAAATTCAAACCTGTTTCGGGCCGGCGGCAGCTGGGGCAGCGCGGATAAAAAGCCTTTTCCGCAACAACCCGTCTTGACAGGAGAAATGCCGAAAGACTATCGTAAAAAATGTGTACGCAAAATGATTTCCCGTCGAAAGTTTCTAATTTCCGCGGCAAAGATCGGATCTGTTGCCGGAGCTCCGATTGCGCTATCCCATGCCCTTTTTGATGCCTGCGCCCACGAGGCTGCGGGATCGGCCGGCAGCACGACCGCCGACCTGATACGAACCGCTCCTGTGGCCCGCTATTGGATCTCCACCGCCACCCCGAATGTTGACTGCCTAAAATGCCATAAACCAAATAGCTCCCTTTCGGGAAAAGACCACACGGGCAAGCCTCCGATCGTGCAATGCCTCCTGTGCGCCCAGACTTGCATTATCCGAACCGGCGAGCGGGGAAAATGCCGGACGCGAATGAATATTAGAGGCGAGTTGCGCAGCCTGGTTTACGGCCGGCCAGTTTCCATGCATGTGGATCCCATTGAGAAGAAGCCTTTCTATCATTTTCTCCCGGGTTCGGACGCTTTTTCTTTGGCGACCGCCGGGTGCCCTTTGAAATGCAAATTCTGCCAGAATTGGGAGATTTCCCAATCCCGGCCGGAGGATTTCAATACCCGATTCGTGCCGCCGGGGGATATTGTCCGGTCCGCATCCTCACGCCGTTCTCAGGTCATCGCATTCACCTATAACGAACCGACCGTATTCATTGAGTATCTGAGCGACATTGCAAAACTAGCCAAACCGCAGCAATTGCGCTGCGTGTTGGTAAGCTGCGGCTTCATGAATCCTGAGCCCCTCAACGAAATGTGCCGCATCCTGGACGCGATCAAGATTGATTTGAAAGGATACAGCCCGGATTTTTATCGCAATGTCTGCAGCGCGGAACTTCGGCCTGTGCTCAACACCATCCGGCAAATAGCCCGAAGCGGAGTTCACCTTGAAATCGTCAATCTGGTCGTCCCGACTCTCAATGATTCCGAAAAAATGCTGGGCGGGCTTATCGATTGGATTTCGGGGGAAATCGGTCCTGAGGTCCCGGTTCACTTTAGCCGATTTCACCCGGACTATCAGCTCTTGAATCTTCCACCCACACCCGTGGCAACATTGGAACGGGCGCGGAATCTTGCGGCCAGCCGCGGTCTCCGGTATGTCTACGTGGGGAATGTCCCTAATCATCCGGGAAACCATACCTACTGCCCGCAATGCGGGAAAATCGTGATTAGGCGAAACGCATTCTTTGTCACTGAAATCAACATGCTGCAGGGATGCTGCAAATTTTGCGGGCAGGCGATTTCCGGAATCTGGTCCTGATCCGGAACTGAATCCGGGAGAATCGGCATTCACCCGGACGCATCAAAACGATTTAAATAGCATGAATACGCGGGCCGCGCGCTGCCCAGGATCGCAGGCCCGCCATGAGGATTTTAGGCTATGAAGCGCATTCAGGTTTTCACACTGCTAGCCGTAAGTGCGGTTTTTTATGTGGCGTTTGGCGCGTGCGGAGACCCAAAACCACCGGATGTGCGCGCGCCGGCAGTCGAAGGATGGTTTTACCCGTCTGATCCCGAAAAGCTGAGGCAGGCTATCCGCCAATATCTTCAGGATTCGCCCGCATTGGCCATCGAAAATCCCGTGGCAAT
This sequence comes from Acidobacteriota bacterium, assembly GCA_037441325.1. Lineage (GTDB taxonomy): Bacteria > Acidobacteriota > UBA6911 > UBA6911 > UBA6911 > UBA6911. The sequence continues at coordinate 4,265 of JBBISO010000024.1, forward strand.
CATTGCGCCGCACGCGGGTTATATTCACGCCGGACAGATCTACGCCGATGCCTACCGCCAAGTCATGGGGCGCAATTATGATGTCGTTGCCATTCTTGGAGTGAGCCACACGACGGGCGGCTTCAGCGGGGTATCCCTGGGCAACTACACCCATTTTTGCACCCCTCTCGGAAATGCTCAAGTAGATGAGGAAATCATTGCCGCGCTCTTTTCCCAATGCAGGGATTGCACGAGAGACCGTGCAGTCCACGCCGGCGAACACTCAATCGAGGTGCAGATTCCCTTCGTGCAGGTGCTTTTCCCGCATGCCAAAATCGTCCCGGCGGTCCTCCATCCGCCGGACATCAAAATGTGCACCCGTTTCGGCCAAGCCCTGGCGAGAGCGCTAAAAGGCCGGCGCGCCCTGATCGTGATTAGTTCCGACTTATCACACTACCCTGATTCCGAAAATGCAACCAAGGCGGATCGTGAGACTCTAGAGGCCATTGCCACGCTTGAACCCGAAACCGTGGCATCCTTGATGCGGAATCTCAACCTCCCAAATCTGCATACCAGGGCCTGCGGTGAAGCTGCCATACTGGCCGGCATAATAGCGGCGAAAGCCCTCGGCGCCACGCGGGCAGTGACAGTGGGTTACGCCAACTCCGGCGATACTCCTCTGGGAGACCGCTCGCGCGCGGTCGGATACGGAGCCATGGTCCTGTCACGGGAGCCCTCCCGGAGCAACATGAAGATTCTAAACCGCGCCAAAGCTGGATTGCTCGCCGGCTGCCGGGAAGACGGGGCGAACCTGCAAATCTTTCAGGCGGAGGTTTTCAGCGAATCCCAGTTCAGATAGATGGATCGGGCTTGGCTCTGCAGCCACGTTCAAACCGTATGGGATACCTGCTGGCAATCGGATTTGTCTCCATTCTCGGGCAGGTAGTGCTGCTACGCGAACTAAGCGTTGCCTTTTATGGCGTTGAGCTGATCTATACGCTCGCCATTGGAGTCTGGTTGTTAGCTGGTGCTTGCGGCGCAATGATCAGCCGCCGAATTCTTAAGCCTTCCTTCAGCCGGATAAGCTCCCTTTTTCTGCTCGTGTCGATCAACCTTCCTTTGAATGTGGCCTTCATTCGATACATCCGCCAGCTTTTTGACGGGATCCCAGGCGCTTACCTTCCATTGCACATTCAAATTGCCGCCATGACTGCTTCCCTCCTGCCCCTGGGGCTGCTTTCGGGCCTTCTGTTTCAGTGGGCAGCCAAAGTATATATGTCCGAAAACAAATCTCTAGCTGTCGCTTATGCAATCGAAAGCTTGGGCGGGCTCGTCGGAGGGGTTGGCGCCAGTTTGTTTCTCAGATTTGGATTCCAGAATTTTTATATCGCACTGATATGCGCGCTGGGTGCCATCGGATCGTCTTTCCTAAAATCCGAAGAGAACTATCCAAAATGGCTTCGGCCCATTTCACTCCTGGTTGCGGCGATGCTGGTTTTGCTTTTATGGAAAGCTCAGCGACTTGACCGATTCCTAACATCGTGGGCCCATCCGAGCATGGTTGAGACAACAGACACTCCCTACTCCAGAGTCACCATAACCCTCCTGCACGGCCAGATCTCGGTGTTCGAGAATGATGCGCTGCTGTTCGATACGGAAAGTACCCAGGCTGAGGAGTTCGCACACATTGCCGCCTTGCAGCACCCGAATCCTCAAAGGATACTGGTGCTCGGCGGCGGCATTACGGGCACCATTCGCGAAGTGTTGCAGTACTCACCCCGGGCGGTTGATTATGTTGAACTGAATGCAGGACTGCTGCGGACGGCCATGCGGCATCTTCCTATCGAAATCCAAAAATCCCTCCGGGCCGAGAATGTCCGGATCATAATCGGCGATCCCCGCGCATTCCTTAAGCACGCTCCAAGTTATGATCTTATTCTGGTAGCAATGCCGGAGCCAACTTCAGGACAGGCGAACCGCTTTTATACCCGGGAATTTTTTCAACAGTGCCGGCAAAAATTGAATGCCCATGGTGTCCTTGCCTTCAGTCTCCGGTCTTCGGAAAACTACTGGACCCCGCCCTTAACGAGCAGGATGGTAAGCATATATCGGGCCGCGCGGACGGTTTTCCCAGAAGTCATCGTCGTCCCTGGCGGAACCAATATTGTCATCGGTACCACGGATCGTTTGAGCCGCGATCTTTCAATTCTGGAAGCGAGACAAAATGCCCGGGGGATAAAAACTAAACTCGTATCCCCGGACTACCTCCGATACCGGTATACAAACGATAGATTCTCGGAAGTTGCCAAGATTCTCGAATCGAGGGAAGCCCCGGCCAACACGGACGTCCGGCCAATATGCTACCAGTACACAATCATGATCTGGCTTTCCAAGTTCCTTCCTTCTACGAGATTTTGGGATTTTTCGCCGCCGGAATCCAAAGGCGGGCGCTTCGCGCTCCTGGGCTCTCTGTTTGCGCTCAGCCTGTTTGTTTTGCTCCTCCGCCGAACCAAATGGGCCATTCGCCGCGCCTTTCTCGCAGGGATGGCCGGTTTCGCGGGGATGGTCCTGGAAACCATTCTCATCCTCCATTTTCAGATGAAGAACGGAATCCTATACCAGGACGTAGGAATTCTATTGACGGGTTTCATGGCCGGACTTGCTTTCGGGGCGTTTGCGGCCGCGAAGATACATTGGCGGTTTCCCAAACCGCTGGGGATAGGAGCGCTTCTGGGTTTGGTCATTCTGAGTTCCGCGGTCGGGCTCGTGATAAACTACGGCGCAGGAACAGGCATGGCGGCAATTCTGACCATGCTGTTCCTCACAGGTTGCTTTACGGCCGGAATCTTCGCTTACGCCGGGCTGCATAAAGCCGCCGATCAAAGAAAGGCTGTGAGCCCCTTGTATTCCGCCGATCTCATGGGCGGATGTCTCGGGTCGCTGGCCGCCAGCCTTTTTGGGGTTCCCTTGGCGGGCTTAGGATTGGCGGCCCATTTGTTGCTTCCGGCGGCTGTGCTCTCAGTTTTATTGCTTTGATCTTCGAAGATTTCGGGCCCTAGCACCTAAGTACTCAGGTCGAACGCGGTTTTCAAACTATGAGTTCAGAAGATTCCGCAAGAAACGTATTGGTGACCGGCGCAACCGGTTTCATCGGCGGCAACCTTGTGGAGGGATTATTACGCAGGGGATACTCGGTTATTTGTTTTGTGCGCAACACGAATAAAGTCCGGGCGCTCCAAAAGCGGAACGTTCGCCTTGTCTTCGGCGATCTGAACGATCCCGAATCGGTGCGAAAAGCCGCACAGACGGCGGCGGATACGGTTTATCATATTGCGGGCGCGATCAAGGCTTCCCGAAGAGAAGAATATTTTCGCGCTAATCAAATCGGCACTCGCAACCTTTTGGAAGCGTTAGCGGAGGTTAATCCCGGCCTGAAACGCTTCATCCACATGAGCAGCCTCGCGGCCGCCGGCCCAAGCATCGGCAGTCAAAAACTCACCGAGGGCGCGGCCCCGAATCCAATCTCGTGGTACGGAGAGAGCAAGCTGGGAGCGGAACAGGAAGTTTTGCGTTATGCGCGCTCGTTCCCCGCGACTATCCTTCGGCCTTCTGCGGTTTATGGTCCCGGCGACAAGGAAACGCTTCTCATCTTCCGCATGATTCGTCGGGGTTGCCTTATTACACCCGGCCGTTTTGTGCGGCGCTTCAGTCTGATTCATGTGAAAGATCTGGTTGACGGGGTTATCCGTGCGGGCGAGCGCGAAACTCCGGCGGGAGAGATATATTTTCTCTCCCGTCCTGAAATTTACACTTGGGACGATGTCGGTCGCGAGGCGGCCAAATCATTGGGAAAACCATTCCGTCGCCTGCTGCTTCCGGAATGGGTGGCCGAAGCGGCCGGCGTCGCAGGGGATCTGTACGCGCGGTTTGCGAGCCGGCCGGCGACCATAAACCGCCAAAAAGTGAAAGAACTGCTCCAGCCGTCGTGGCTCTGCGATTCATCCAAAGCAGAAGCTTCCTTAGGATTCCATCCGGCCATTGATCTCGAAACCGGAATACGCGAGACAGTCCGCTGGTACCAGAACCAAGGCTGCTTGTAGCCCGTAGGGAATACTTTGCGAGGCCGGCAAACAAAATATGATTCTCTGAACAACAGCACGCGGTAATCGCATGAAAGGTAAAAGCCATTGCAACTATGCGCAAAAAAGGCTATGTTCGATACGCCTAGCATGGATTGGGTTGAGGTGATTTTACCCGATGTGGTTCGTGGATCAATCGGGGTCGCAAGGTCCAGGCCCTTAGATGTGCGCTGGGGAGCCTTTAGAAATTGGAGTCGATAACAGGATGCGTTGCGACAGAATGGGGAGGATATGGCTGAAACGCTCAACGCTGCGCTCGATGCGGCTGCGTCAATAAGGCATAAAGGCTTCACCTTCCTCGATAATGATCTTACCCCTGCGGATTGGGCGTTCGCCGAGGTTTGCGCGGAGGCGAAACGGATCGGCGCGCGGCTGCAGGCGCGCGGTTTGGCTAAAGGGGACCGCCTCGCATTAGTCCTGGCTGGGCCGGAGGATTTCATCCTTGCTTTTCTGGGCGCGATCAGCGCCGGCGTGATGCCTGCTCCCCTATATCCACCATTGGCTTTGAACCGGCTGGACAATTATATCGACCGGGCGGTCGGCATTCTTCGCGTATCCGGCGCAAAGGTCCTGCTGACGACAAAGGACCTTATCCCGGTGTTTCAGCCGGTGCTCACCCGGATGCCCACGCTAAAAAAACTCTTGGACGTCGAAACCTTGCGCCGGACGGCCGTTGATAGCAGACTGAGCGCAACTGCGGCCCAGCCGAATGAACCCTGCTTTCTGCAGTTCACTTCCGGATCTACTTCGGAGCCCCGAGGCGTTATTGTTACGCACCGGAACCTTATGGCTAATGCAAAGGCCGTGATCGAGGCCCTTGAGGTTGATCCCGATCGGGACCGCGCCGTGAGCTGGCTCCCTCTCTACCACGATATGGGTCTGGTAGGATTTGTGATTGCAGCCCTCGTCGCGCAGGTTCCGGTGGTGTTTATACCAACGATCGCGTTTGTGAAACACCCGGGGATCTGGATGGAAACCGTGCACAAATACAGAGCCACCATCACCTTCGGCCCCAATTTCGCTTTTGATCTCGCCACCAAGCGGGCGCCTAAGAATTCCCGTGTTTCCCTCGATTTATCCTGCTTGCGCGTCCTTGGGTGCGGAGCGGAGCCGATCAATCCCAAAACCATGGAAAACTTCTTGGCGGCTTTTGGGCCCTGGGGGCTCGGCGCGGATGCCATCACGCCATGTTACGGAATGGCTGAAGCAACACTGGCGATTGCATTCGATCGGCTGCGCCGGCCTTTGCGGAAACTGGTCATCGATCGCCCCGATTACGAAACGCTCAATATCGCACGCCCGATAAGCAACGAGAAAAGCTCGCACGATCCCCAAAACAGATTCGAGCTCATCTCCTGCGGGCGCACTTTTCCGGAACATGAAATCCAGATCATGGACGCGGAAGGCAACCTTCTCTCGGATGGGCATGTGGGCGAGATTGTTTTTAGAGGGCCCAGCGTTACCCCCGGTTACTTTCAGAATTCGGAAGCTTCCCGCCAGCTGCTGACAGGGGGCTGGCTGCATACCGGTGATCTTGGATTCCTTCTTGACGGCGACCTTTACATATCCGGGAGGCAAAAGGACTTGGTCATCATCAACGGCCGGAATTATCCTCCTCAGGCCATTGAATGGGTCGTTGAGGAAATTCCCGGCGTTCGGAAAGGCAGCGTCGTGGCCTTTTCGATCGATGGGCATGCTACGGAAAGGCTCGTCATCATTGCCGAAACCACCATGACCGACAATACAGCGCTGGCTCAGGCTGTGAGCGAGCAGATCCGCTCGGCGCTCGGCTTGTCGGCCGACAAAGTCGTGCTTGTGGCGCGCGGCTCTATTCCCAAAACATCCAGCGGCAAGCTGCAACGCAGGCGGACCAAGGCTTTGTTCGAAGGAGGTCTCCTCGGATCTTCGGGCGCGAATCCGAACAATACTTCGGCGGAGAATCTCGGCCTGGGCTGATCGTGAGTCGCCAAGCCGCCGGATTATTCCCCGTGTAGAGCGGAATCGGAAATGCAAAGCACCGATCAGGATCTCATAAGCGCGCTCAAAGCCGCGGTTTATGATGTCAATTTGAGACAGCTCGGGCATGTCGATGCCGAAACGAAAATCTCCGAGCTGGGTCTTGACTCCGTCGCAATGATGGAATTGATCGGCGTGCTCGAAGAAAACCTTTCCATCCGAATCAGCGACGAAGAGGTGGCTGCGCTGAGCAACATCGGCGACCTGTTGAACTTGATCCGGGGCCGCCTGCCGGCGGAGTTGCCTGAGCAAGACCTGGTCGCACCCGCTGAGCTCAATACCAAATCCGAAAGCATTTCGCCGCAGAACCCGGAGTGTTGGGACATGGGAGCATTCCCTGAAGTTCAAAAGCTGGAACAACGGATCGCGGGACTCAGGCGGATCGGCCTGAAAAATCCATATTTTCGGGTTCACGACGGAACCGCGAAAAACCGCAGCAGCATCGGCGGCGTCGAAATGGTGAATTTCTCGAGTTACAACTATCTGGGTTTCTCGGGACACCCGGAGGTTATCGCAGCGGCGAAAGATGCGATCGACCGTTATGGGACATCCGTATCCGCGAGCCGTCTTGTTTCCGGAGAACGGCCCATTCATCGCGCGCTCGAAAAGGGGATTGCCCGGCATATCGGCGTAGAAGATACCGTTGTGTTTGTAAGCGGCCATGCCACGAACGTCACCACCATCGGCCATTTATTCGATCATAATGACTTGATCCTTCACGATTCCCTCTGCCACGACAGCATCCTTCAGGGGATATATCTCTCCGGAGCCAAACGGCGGGCATTCCCGCACGCCGATTTCTCCGACCTCGAAAAGACTCTGAAGCAGGTCCGAAACCGCTACCGGCGCGTGCTTATTTGCACCGAGGGTCTGTTTTCGATGGACGGAGACATCTGCGCGCTGCCTCATCTCATTGAGCTGAAAAAGCGCTTTCGGTGCAACCTTATCGTGGATGAAGCCCATTCGATCGGCGTATTGGGGCCCTCAGGACGCGGCATTGCCCATCACTTTCGCGGCATTAATCCGCGGGACGTCGAGTTGTGGATGGGAACGCTTTCCAAATCTTTTGCCAGCTGCGGAGGCTACATCGCAGGAAGCAGGCGGCTCGTGAATTATCTCAAATATACCGCGCCGGGTTTTTTGTATTCCGTCGGCATGGCTCCTCCCAACGCGGCGGCTGCCCTGAAATCGCTGGAGCTGATGCAGCGCCACCCAGAGATCGTGGAGCGACTGCGCCAACGTTCGAAGCTTTTTCTCGACCTTGCTCACGCCAAAGGCATCAATACGGGATATTCCGTCGGCGTCGCGGTAGTCCCTGCCATTGTCGGCAATTCAGAGCAGTGCATGCAGTTGAGTCAGGCTATGGCGGAACGGCACGTCAACGTCCAGCCCATTGTCCATCCCGCCGTGGAGGAGAACGCCGCCCGGCTGCGATTCTTTATCAGCGCGACTCACTCAGAAGAAGAGATTCGGGAAACCGTCGACATTCTGGCGCAGGAACTGAATAAAATCCGTACTTATGCTCAGGGCGGCAGCTGAGATTATCTCCCCGAAAGCGCAAGTCAAGTCCTCCTTCCACTGAGAGTGCAATTAGAAGCGCGAGTCAGCCGACCCATCTTTTGAGAGGGCGAAGCTTTTGGAGTACGCAAGCTTGCTCCTCAGGACGAAGGTTATGAACAGCAGCGAAGCCGTAAGGCGGCAGCAAGCTACCGCATGGCGCCCTGCGGGCGCGGCATTAACGGGAACGGCTATCTGACTTGACTCGCACTTCTAATTGCACCCTTCCGGTGAAAGTCCAGCAATCTCCATTTGTTGATCTTCGCTGAGCGCTTCAATATTCGGGCCGATCTCATAGAGCCTTTCGATAAATGCGATATCGCTTATATAGCCGTGCGCCAAAGAGCAGGATACTCCGGTTTATGAGCTCATTGTTCTCAAGCGTCCAGGAGAACTCACCGCAGCGATATCCGGCCTCCAAGCCGCGGCGGAAGGATTCATAATATAGGGCGGCGCCTAGGCCGCTCCAATTCTGAAACTTCTTGGTAATTCCAAGGGCCATCACTCGGCCTTGCTTAATATGGCGGGAATAATAGACCAGGCGGAACAGCCCAAACGGGAACAAACGTCCTCGGATCTTCTTCAAAGCCTGATTAAAATCGGGCAGGGCCAAGGAGAAGGCGGCAGGTTCACCGTTCTTTTCCGCTATCAAAACTATGCGCGGATCCACTACCGGCTTCAATTCCCGGGCCAAATGATCGAACTCGGCATCCGTCATCGGCACGAAACCCCAATTATCTTGCCACGCATCATTGTATATGCTTTTGATTATCCCAACGTCTTCCCAGAACCGATCCATCCGCATCGTGCGCACCTGAATATTGGCCGCTTGCAGAACCTTTTGGCCGACCCGGGCGATCTTGGGGCTGAGGCCATTCTCCATCAGCAGCCGCCAGGCATATAGGTCCATTGCTTTCTCAAATCCGGCGCTTTCTATCAACTCGGCGTAGTAGGCGGGATTGTAAGGCATCATGACAAACGGACTGAAGTTGAAACCTTCAACCAGCAGCCCGGCGGATTCATTGGTCGAGTAGTTCACGGGGCCGCGCAACTCCACCATGCCCCGGCGGCTTGCCCATTGGGCGGCTTGCTCCAAAAGGGCGGCCGCAACCTCCCTGTCATTGACGGACTCAAAAAAACCGAAAAACGCGGTGCGCTCATTGTGAAAACGGTTATGATTGTTGTTCAGAATCGCCGCAATACGGCCGAGATAATCGCCATCCCGCCGCGCAAGGAAAAAATCGGCAGAGGAATGCTTAAAGAAGGGATGCCTTGCCCTGTCGAACAGCTTTTTCATCTCCCCGAACAGCGGAGGAACCCAAAAAGGATCCCGATGATAGATTTTCCACGGCAAGCGAATAAATTGCCGCATAATCCGGGCATTATGTACCGGCAAAATTTCGACTCGGCCCAAGTTCCCTCCTGAGGTGTGGGAAAATGATACTCGCGGCGGATCACCGTATATCAGGCCGCTAACCGCAGAATAACACATTGGCCGGTGATTGCGGCCGGCTGCACTTCTGTATTGACCTCTCGGTAATCACGCTTCTCCTGACCGTCCTCCTTGGGATTTAGCGGCAATATTTACACTGTAGTTGCATTGAATCGTCAACTCATCTTGCTCAGATGACGTCGGCAAGCGGGGCCCAGTATAAACAAGGCAGGCTCGCTGGTTTTCACGAAACGTGAATTCCAACCAGGCATTTTGGGTTGATTGTCTGATGTAATGGAGCGCTCGGATTTTTATTCTCTGAGTATCGAAGTTTGATGCCTTCAGCATTTTTTTATGCAATATTTAGGCTTATGCTTCCCGCTTAATGATTTGATGGATAATACCAGCCTGGAGTCGAGCGCCGCAAGTTGCAGGTTGCGTCGCTATTGATTAAAGCGGGGTGTCCTGCTATAAGCACAGCATGCAATCCGGACAGAAATACAAGGGAGGGTCGTCCATGCCTGGAGACAAGAAAACCGAAATTCCAAAAACCAAAAACAGAAAATATTCGAGACGCGATTTCGTGGTCGGCAGCGGAAGCGTTTTGGCAGGCGGCGCGCTTGCTGCATATACGCCTGCAACCGCAGCCGCTGCGGAAAAAAGTTCTTACCCGTTGTCGAGCGCATACCTGGTTTATGACAGCCGGCGCTGCACCGGATGTCTGAACTGTATGCTTGCATGCTCCCTCGTCCATGATGGAGCCACCAGCACTTCTTTGTCCCGGATTCAGGTAAGCCGCGCCATCCTCACCAAGTATCCGCATGACATGCAAATACATGTTTGCCGGCAATGCCCCGAACCGATGTGCGTGAAGAATTGCCCCGCGGGCGCCTGCTACATCAACGCCGCAAACGCCAATGTGCGAATGATCGATGCCCAGAAATGCATCGGTTGCCAAACATGCCTTCAATCTTGTCCTTTTATCCCCCATCGCACCATCTGGGATCACATTGCCAATAAAGCCAGCAAATGCGATCTGTGTGCGGACACTCCTCATTTCGATAAGAAGGGTGGACCTGCCGGCGCCCAGGCATGCGTGGTTACATGTCCGGTAGGCGCATTGAAGCTAGTAACGGAGCTTCCCGACCAGAGAGATAACATTGGATACGACATTAACATAGCGCCGCCGGCCAAAGCCAAGCCCAAAGCCCAGCCACCGGCGGCCGCGCCTGCGAAGGGCTAGGAGGAAAGGAGATCAATATGGCAACACCAGGATTTGCAGGCAAGATACTGCTGGTAAATTTGACCACCAAACAGATCAGTTCTTTGGATTCGGCCAAATACGAAGCCTATGGCGGCGGGCATGGCACGGCCGCAGCCGTTTTCTGGGATCTCTGCGTAGCACCCGGCGATTGGGACCTGCAGGATGCATTCGACCCCAAAAATGCGGTTATGCTGATGACCGGGCCTCTCTCGGGTACCGGTCTGCCCTTTGCTGCCAGAACCAGCGTGTCTGGCCTTTCTCCCCAGTGCTGGCCGGTGAATTGGTTCTGCCACAGCAACTTCGGAGGCTGCTTTGCCGGGATGCTGAAGATGGCCGGATGGGATGGAGTGGTTGTGATCGGCAAGGCCGAATCTCCCGTCTATATCAATATTGTTGATGACAAGGTCACCCTGGAAGACGCCAAGTCCCTGTGGGGCCTCACTACATGGGAAACACAGGAGCGCATCTGGCAAAGATCTCCTGCGCGATACGGCACGGAATGGCAAAAATTCGGAGATGGTTATTCGCTGCAATGGCCGGCTATTGTTACCATCGGACCAGCTGGTGAAAATATGGTTCGGGTGGCTTCGCTTGTGCATGGCGGCGGGTCGGGCGCCGGACAGGGAGGATTCGGCGGCGTCTTTGGATCCAAAAACCTGAAGGCGATAGTGGTTATCGGCACCGGCAGCATTAAAGTCGCCGATCCCAAAGAACTCAGGATTGCCAGGGAATGGTGGCATACCACTTGGCCCCGCTTTACAGGCTTAATGCGCGCCGAGACCGGAGTCGTGGGCGCCAATTGCATGGCCTGCAGCAGAAGCTGCCGTAACCGCAACCAGATTTACGGCGCCGATTCCGACAACTGCGCCGAAGCAACTTGGTACGCGCTCGCACCTCCCTATCAACGTACTCCAACCGAAGTCCAGTGGAAGTCGACCGATGTCGCTCAGAAATACGGGCTGAATGCCATGGAGACCTGTTTCATGGGCCCGATGAGCTTCAAAGTTACTCCGGATTTTCCGGTTCAGCCGGAACTTCCCGCCTATACGGCTTTAGGCTGGTATCTAAAAAAGATGTATGACCTCGGAGTTGTGGGGCCGGGCAAAAAAGTGGATACCTATCCTCTTCCGATGGATCACTATGACCGGGTGGAATTTGCCGAGGTTTACGCCATGGCTATTTCCAAGCGCATAGGCATCGGCAATCTGCTCGCCGAAGGCACCGTGCGCTTTGCCGAAAAGTTGGGGAGACTGCCCGGCGACTTCGATACTATTCTGCGGCTGACCGCTTGGGGTTACCAGGATCACTGGTCCATGCCCGGCGTCGAGTGGGCCTACGGCAATTTGCTGGATTCGCGCGATATCAATAACCATGATGTGTACCGGCTGCTGGGACCTAAGAAGGAGGTGACCTGCGAAGAATTTGTGAACATTATCGCAAGCAGGACCGGTGCCGGCGGCAACCCGCTCTGGTTCGATTACAGCTGGAAAGATGAGCAGGCTTATAAAACCGGTATTTATTCCGAACACAAAGCGCGGTTTGTCGCCTGGCGTCAGCACTATGCAACTTATTATAAGGAATCCGTGCTCTTCTGCGACTGGGGATTTTCCAACCTTTACAACGATGCCGGCCCCGGCCGGAAAGGATACACCCCGGAAGCCGAGCCGCGGTTCCTCAAAGCCGTCACGGGAAGGAACCATAGTTTCGCCGATGGAATGGAAATTGGCCGCCGCGCCTGGAGTATGAAAAGAGCAATCTTCGTCATGCAGGGCAGGCATCGGGACCAGGAAAAGTTTAACGGCTATATATATCGGCCGGGAGCTTCATTTTGCGCCTATGCCAACGAAAAACCCATCTTCAACCGCTCAAAATGGGAATGGATGAATTGCAGAGATTTGTATCTGGATGATAAGGGCGTTGAACAGTGGAAAACAACTTACTACAAACTCGAAGGCTGGGATCCGGCAACAGGCTATCCCACGCGGAAAACCCTGGAAAATCTGGGCATGAAGCACGTCGCCGCCGTGCTCCAGTCCAAGAATAGGCTAGGCTCCGGTTAGCCGCATTTCGCACACGGTTTCGTAGCGAAGTGGCGAAGCCGGGCATGAATGCATGGTGCGCGACATATGGGGCGGGTCTGGAGACCCGCCCGAGGACGGCTCCAGAAAACCGTCCTCACAAGTACGACATCGAGGAGTCCGAGGAAGCGCATCGCAGTAGAAAGCTTGCGAGAAACTCGGGTTAACACCAGGACCGCGGCCGATCATCCGGCGGCGGCGAATGGCTCAAGAGCGTTTCCGCTCCCGAACCTCGGTTTCCCAGGAAACCTGGGGAACGGTACAAATGATCAAAAAAGCCAGAAGCATCGTGACTGCGCCAAGCCAAAAGACGCTCCTCAAGCCCGCTTCCATGGAAGTACGGATAGCCTGAACCGTTTGCGGGAAGAGCGCATGTCCCTCGCTTCCCCTCTCTTTGAAGGTTTCCTCCAGGGCCGCCATTGCCGGTTGCGACAGAAGCACCTTCGGATCGCCTAGAGTTGTCATTGTCGCCTCATCGGCAGCCTCTTTCAAAGCAGCCGGGAGCGAAGCAGCCAGCGTTTTGGCATACGTGGCGTTCATTGCCGAACCAAGAAGCGCGGGGGAAATGGCTATGCCCATCGATATGGCAAAAAAGATTCCGCCCATGGCTACGCCCAACACTCTTTTGGGAACTGCATTCTGAATGACCATCGTGTTGACCGTCGGAATGGCGCCCAAACCCAGGCCGGCAAATGTGCAGACAAGCACACTCCATAAGATAGGGGTCTCCGCCGTAAAGAAAATGACCGCAAACATATCAACCGTAAGGATGGCATAGCCCAGAATGTACAGCCATTTATAATGTCTTGTCCGGGCAAGCAGGAAACCAACGGGCACGCCGATAAACGCCATCAGCACGCTGTAAGGAGTGATGATCCATCCGCTCAGCGTTGCACTGATTCTTTGAACGCCTTGCAGGAACATTGGAAAGTACATCATGACGGCCATTTGGCCGAAAAATGAAAACAGGGTGGCCAAAGCTACCGTCAGGAATGATCGATTGCCAAGCACCACAGGATCCAATATGGGTTCTTCCACGCGGCTCTCGGCCCGGAAAAAGAGAATCCAGAATACCAATGAAACTCCAAGCAGGCCGATGATCTGCGCCGAAGCCCAAGCGTATGTCGTACCGGCAAAGGAAAATCCGACAATCGTGGTAGCGGAGGCTACAGCCACAAAAAGACATCCGCGAATGTCGATTTTGCGCTTCGCGGCGTTGTTTACAATGGATGGAACGCCGATCGGCACGGTCACAAGACATATGACAAGAAGCGGCACCGAGGTCCAGAAAAGGTAGCGCCAGCTGAGATTATCCACAAACCAGCCGCCCAGGGCGGGTCCGAACAGCGCGCAAACGCCCATTGGTATATTCAACAGTCCGATCCACTTGCTGCGCCTGGCCGGCGGAAATATATCGCCGACGACCGCGAAAACCATTGGCATCATAGCTCCCGAACCCAGGAAGGCAATGACGCTGGCAGCGATAAGAAATACGAAATTAGGGCTAATGGCGCTCAGCATGGTGCCAATGAGAGAAAAAGCCACCGAGATCAGAAGCATAATCCTGCGTCCGTAAATGTCCGACAGTTTGCCGAAAATGAGCGTCGTTAGCGCACCGACCAGTCCCGGGATTGAAACCGACCACGCATACAGCGGCATGCCGTCCAACTCGGCAGCCATCCGCGGCCTGGCGATATTAAGCGTCTGCATGAGAAAAGCCATCGTTCCGTAAACGGTGAAAACCGCCACCATCGCCCAGAATATCTGTTTCCTGGGAAAATCATATTCGGCCGGCTGCCGTTGCTCCTGGGTCATCCAGAATTCTCCTTTCCTGTTCCATAAAAACTGCCGGACCCAAGTTATCATGGCCCGGCATGACATACCTATCTGTTTATGTGCGGACCGGTCTCCAGACCTCGTTCTCTAAAAGTGTCCACACATGAGTTCCCATAACGTTTCTAGTTCGATTTCCAGTGTTCGCCGGTGACGGGATGCAGATAATGGAAGGGGACCACGTCCGTCTCGGGCCAAAGTGTGGGCGCTGGCTTTATGAGCTCATCTGGCCCGTTTGGATTCTTGGGATAGGTCTCCGTGGCCGGCGAGACATAATTCAGTCGGGTATTAGCCCACCCGGTGGCATAGTCGGCATGCCATACGGCCCGATAATTGAGCACTTGGATTTTCCAGATCCCCCCTTCTTTCACATAGGTATTTTCATACATGCCCCCTTCCCACCACTGTATCGGGGCTCCGCCGCGGCTGCGGACCATTTCACCCATGGGAGACCTGGAGGTCTTGTGAGCGCCGGCCTGCATGAAGCAACGGAACCGGGCTTTGGCGGTTTTGCGATCCGGCGCTACGTCCACGATATCCTGGATCTGAAAATGCTCCAGAAGGAAACCGTGCGCAGGCCCATTTATGCCCCCGGTGAAACCCTTGCTGAATCCGTCGATATATAAGCGCCGGACGCCTTTGTCTCTGCCTCTGTAAATGCCGCCGTTAAAATGCGCTTCCCCATCCTCGGCAAACAAGTCGACGACTTCCTTGTAGAGGCACTTGTCGAGATAGTACCCGTAGGCATGTTGCAGCTTGCGGATCGCGTTCGTGTCCTCAAGGATTCCCATTTGGTTTGACTTTTGCT